>JAHBAL020000544.1 GCA_018500105.2 Anaerolineae bacterium | reverse complement strand
AGATGTGTATAAGAGACAGCCAATCAACCAACCAACCAATCAACCAATCAACCATTCAACCATTCAACCCAACCCATTCACCCAATCAACCATTCACTCATTCACTCATTCACTCATTTCCCCACCGCCGCCCGCAAAAATGGCAACAGATTGACGCTACTCATGATGCGCAAGTCTTCGGGCAGGGTGGTGTTTTCGTCGAGAAATTTGAAGATAAGTGAGGCGGGGTTGCGCTGGAAAAGGTCGCTGAAGACGCGGTGACCGGGGGGACGCTGATGATAAAGCACATCGAGCAAAACGCGGTCCATCCATTGCGATCGTGGCGGGTCGCGCAGGGTGGCGGCGAGTGCGGCGGCGGGGTCGCCGTGAGTTGGCAGCGGGTGCGTCGCCAGCCAATGCGCTATTTGCCGCGAATCACGCTGGATGCGTTGGAAGGTGTAGCCGGTGCTGGGCTTGGTGCGCCCGCCCGCCGTGCCAATATTGAGCACGTATGGCGCGGGGTGGCGGGCAAATTGCCGATTACTCATCGGAATCACGCCAAACTCGCGTTCTTCGATGGCGTAAGCCTTATCCGCCAGCCCGCACTGGTGGCGCAAATAGCCTCGCAATGCCACATCATATTCTGCCTGCGGCAACAACGCGGGCGAAAACACGGTAAATTCGACCAAGGCGCGATGCGCATCGAAGGGCATGACGTAGACAAAACGGGTGTCATTGGCTTGCTGTACCCGAAAATCCATCAAGGTGGCGCGGGCGGGGTCGAAGGCAGGCGCACGGCAATGCACAAACCAGCCACAAAAATGCTGCAATAGTGTGATGTCGTTTTGATTGGTTGGCGGCGTTGGCTGTGCGATCGAATTGAATACTAGCCGCCCTTCGTATAGGTGGTGGCGGGTGATGACTTGGGTGCTTGGGGATTGAGAAGGTGTGTCAATTTTCATGCCATCATCCTTAATCCCCATTCGCCCAATGACTTCATCACGCACGAGGGTGACATTGGGTTGGGTGGCGAGCCATGCCTTGATGTGACGATAAAAATCGAGGCTGCGAATCATTTTGTAGGCATACGGCGCGATGTCGAGCGGCTGCGGGCGTATATCGCTGGCGCCCCAAAAATCGAGCTGTTGCCAACGCCGATGCACAATTTCCTCGAACGGGCCGGGGCCTGTCTCCCAAAAGCACCACGTGCGGTCGTTTTGCGTTTTGGGCGCGGGGTCAATGAGCAATACTTGCTGTTTGGGCCAGTCTCGCCAATTTGCGTGCCCCAAATGCCACAACAAACTCAGCCCAGCGCAACCCGCGCCCGCAAAAATAAGGTCATAGATCTTTGGCATTGTTTACGATAAACGAACGCTGATTTGCCCATCCTCATTCACAGCCACTTTTACACAATCCAACCCAGCCACAACGGCATCGGCCTCGTGCAACTCGTCGGCGCTGTGGGTGGTGGCGAGACCAATCACCGTCATGCCAGCGGTTTTGGCCGAGCGAATACCGCTGGGCGCATCTTCAAATGCGATACATTGCGCGGCGGGCACGCCCAAGCGCTGCGCCGCCAAGACAAATGGGTCGGGCGCGGGTTTGCCATTCTTCACATCTTTGCTGGTTACCAACACCGTTGGCATGGGCAAATGGGTGTGCATCAGGCGGGTGGTTGCAATGAGTGTCGAGCCTGAGGTGACAATCGCCCAACGATCAACCGGCAACGTATTCAACAGATTAAATGCGGTGGGCATGGGGCGCAGATTGGTGAAAATGCTGGTCTCGAGCGCGGTCACATAAACTGCCTCGGCGTCGGCATTCAGATGCGGGGCGACAATGCGAATGGTGTCGAGCATGCGGCGGCCCGGGTGGGTGCGCATCACCAAATCGAGGTCAATCCCTGTCTTGTTGGCCCAAAGCTGCCAACATTCGTTAATCGCCTCAATTGAATGCACCAACGTGCCATCGAGGTCAAAGCATAGGGCCTGTGCGGTGAAGTGAGTTGTCATGGCTGGCATGTTACCGCATGACCACGATTTTTGTTTTAATACCGCCTGAGAAATTTGCATACAATGCCGATTTGACGGCGTAGGGGCACGGCATGCAAGACTGTTCAAAAGTCGCCTCGTCATTCCCGCGAACGCGGGAATCCATAACCCCACTGACGCAATGTTACGAGTTTGTTGCGTTTTTGCTTGCGACGTTATGGATCTCCGCGTTCGCGGAGGTGACGTATTGAGCGCTATGCTGACTTTTGAACAGCCTTAGCACGGCATGCCGTGCCCTTACACCATGAAAATTTGCACTAAAATGTGCGGGTTATGGCTCAACAACGCATTGTTATTAAATTGGGAACCAGCACCTTAACTGACGGCACACAACGCATCAATCGTCGGCGTATGTTGGAATTGGCGCAGCAAATGGTGAAATTGCGCGAGCAAGGCCACGAGGTGGTCGTGGTGTCGTCGGGCGCAATGGCGGCTGGGCGCGAACATTTGGGGGTGACACCGGCCCAACGCCCGAAAAAAACATCGTTGCTGATGCCCTACAAACAAATGTTGGCAGCGGTGGGCCAAAGCCGCTTGATGATGGCTTGGGAGCAGGTGTTTGGCATTTTTGAGCTAAAAGTCGCCCAAGTGTTACTCACTCGCGCCGATCTCAGCGACCGCAACCGTTATTTGAATGCGCGTGAGGCGCTGCTCGCCATTTTGGCGCACGGTATTGTGCCGATCGTGAACGAAAACGACGCCGTGGTGACCGAAGAAATTCGCGTGGGCGACAACGACAATTTGTCGGCGCTGGTGGCAAATGTGGTGGATGCGAATGTCTTGCTTATTCTCACCGATCAAGACGGCCTATTTACCGCTGACCCGCGTAAAGACCCCACCGCCACCCTCATCCACGAGGTCAGCCAAATTGATGATCATTTGCGCAGCATTGCTGGCGTGTCGTCCACCAATCTCGGCGTGGGCGGCATGGCAACCAAATTGCAGGCCGCCGAACTGGCGACCCGCTCGGGCATCGCGGTGGTATTGGCGCATGGCAAACGGCCCGATGTCATTACCAGCGTGGCAAACCAAGAGCGTATCGGCACGCGCTTTTTGCCCCAAGCCAGCACGCCCGATAGCCGCCAGCGGTGGATTTTGTCAGACAAAACATCGGGCATGGTGTATGTAGATGATGGCGCAGCGCAAGCCATTGCCCAAGGCAAAAGCTTGCTGCATGTGGGGGTGCGGGCAGTGGTCGGCAAGTTTGAGCGCGGTGCGGTGATTAGCGTGTGCAAGCAAAACAGCCAAGCCGAAATCGCCAAAGGCATTACCTGCGCGTCATCTGCCGAAGCCACGCGCTTGATCGGCAAAAAATCGTCAGAGGTATCGGCCTTGATGGGAACCGAGTTTGCCAAATGGCTTATTCACGCCGATGATATGGTGCGGATATAGGCGATGGGTAATCGTGGGGCAAACGTAGGTTGGCTTGCATGCAAAAAATCATTCGTTTTATGACTATATAAGCAACAGAAAATTTCAGGGATGATAAATCGGGCGAAAGAATGGTGAAAGTTCGCAACGATGTTGTTATCTTTACGTTGCGATCATGAAAAAAGATAGTCATTACACCTTGCTCGATGCCACGCTGTTGGTTTTGGTCATTTGCCTGTTGATCTTGACGGTGCGTTAGCGCCCACTTATTTCGGCGTTTGGTTCGCGCGGCCAATTTATGATGGGGCGTATGAGATACATCATTGCCACATTACTCTCGGCGGCTTGGCTGTTTGCGCTCAATCCATTTGCCCCACTTGCCAGCTCGCTGCAAGCCTCGGCCACACTGACCCCGATCGCATTTTTGCCGTTGGTGGCGGTTTTGTCGGATGGCACACCGACGCCCGCAGTGAGCCATACCCCAACGCCGACTGAGAGCGTCATTGCCACTGCCACCTCCCAGCCATCCACGCCCACCCCAGAAAGCACAGCCGAGGCCACCGACACCCCCACGCCGCGCCCGGCATTTAGTTGTGCCATTAAGGTAGACGCCAGCCAAGCGCCCAACATACCCGTTCGAATTGTGGATGTTTATAAGCAACGTTTCCCCGAAATGGTCACCTTGCAAAACATGAGCAACAGTGTGGTGGATTTGACCGACTGGCACATGTGTAGCCTGAACGGTGGGCAACAACATCGCGGGTTGACTGGACAATTGCAACCCGGCGAAACCCGTGACTTTGTGAATGTCGGTAACCCTATCTGGGATGATGATGCCCAAGACGATGGGGCGCTGTTCGACCCCGCTGGTCAGCTAATCAGCTATTGGAAAGATACGCCTTGAGTCTGTTTGGACGCTGTTTACAAGCAATTTAATCGCTATTTGTGAATCAACTCTGCAACACGACCAAAATTGCAAAATAGAGTCAAACCTAGAACTTTTTACATCCAATGTCCTAGTTTGCATTGCGTCTTGAGTCACAGAGTCCTTTTTTCTAAGTGCATTTGTTGAAAAATCTAAGCGCAATCTAATTGCAAGTTGTTGCTTCCATGAAAATAATAGCGAGAGTGGCAACGATAGTGATATGTTAGGATAATAACCAGCAATAAAACACTAAAATAATTGCGTAGTATTGCAAAACAGGAAACTCTAAAATCATGACAGCTTACACGACAGAACTTCATCAAAACAACCTCATTGCCGCCAAGGCAATTTGTAAATACGTTCACGATGCGTTTGGCAAAACGACATCATCTATGCAACAAATTGTGGCGTTGGACGTTTTCCGCCTTATTTTGCAAGCGTCGCCTGAACAAATGGCCCAGTATGTTAATAGCAGCGCCGATTTGCAACAAGTTTTTACCCAAGTCAAATGGTCAAATAGCCACGAAATGGTGCGTCATGGTTTGCGTATGCGCCGCCAGCGGCCAAAATTGCTTAACGAAGTGCGAACTTATTTGAACGATAGCCAACCTGATCTAAAATGGCTGGGTTTAGTTGAACCAGCCTAGATTTGTCAACAAATTCATATCGGAAAATAAGCATACTTGTGATATGATTGTATGCCCCGCGTGAGCGGGCTTTCCGCTTCTTGAAAAAGCGGGCAGGCCGAATTGGCCAGCCCGTTTTTTTGCGCAAAGTGTGTGTGGCTAAATATTTGTTGCGCGTTGAAGAAGCAGTGAGAAAACTACCAAGGAAAGACAAAGAAAATGCGAAATTACGAATTAACCTATATTGTTAAACCAGATTTGGATAATGCCAACCGCGCCAGTGCAGTGGAGCGCGTGAATGAATTGATTGCCATGGAAGGCGGCAGCGTGGTTAACGCCAAGGAATGGGGGATGCGCAAGCTCGGTTACCCAATTGGCAAGCACAAGGAAGGGTTTTATATGCACTTGCTGTGCCAGCTCACCCCAGCTTCAGTCAAGTCGTTGGATAACCGATTGAAGCTCAACGCCGATGTTATTCGCCACTTGTTTGTGCAAGAAGAGCATATTCGTCCTGTGCGTCGCGGCAATAAGAAAGCCGTTGCAGTCATTAGCGAGGAAATTTCAGTCAGCCCTGACCTGATTCCAGCCGCTGATGAAGAAGTCGTCGCAGCCGAATAAGCATTTGCGCTGACCAGATCAACCCATTCGCTATGCGCGGACTTAATAAAGTCATGATCATCGGTCAGTTAGGGCGTGACCCAGAAATGCGGTACACGCCCAATGGCAAAGCTGTCACTTCTTTGTTAATCGAAACGCGCCGCGAATGGAAATCGGCAGAGGGCGAACGTCATACCGAAAGCGAGTGGTTTACGGTGGTGGCATGGGGCAACCTGGCCGAAATTTGCAAGCAGCGGTTATTTAAAGGGCAGTATGCCTATTTTGAGGGGCGTTTGCAAACCCGCAGTTGGGAAGATGACAACGGCAAACGCCATCACCGCACCGAAATCATTGCCAGTGAAATGCTGGTGCTAAGCGAGCGATACGACCCTCATCAAAGTCATTACCATGATATCGGTGATTCGACGGATGCGTTTAACACCGATGTCGCTTAATTTATACCCAGCATGGGAATGGATGTGGCTTCGATAGCCGATCTTGTGCCCTAATGCCCTAGGTAGAGAGATAGTTATTATGTTAGAGCGATTCCGACGCAAGCCAGACACAGAAGAAAACAAAGCAGACCCCAAAAGCACCCAGCCGGTTTTGCGTGTGGGCGGGCAACGTCGCGGCGGCCACATCGAACTCCCACAACCTCGTGTCAGCACACAAGACAAAACCCGCCGTATTGTTATTTATGGCAGCCTGATTACGGCTGTTTTGGTTACGCTGCTTATCATCGCTGCGGTGTTGCAACTCTTGGTGATCGAGCCAAATCAGACGGTAGCCTCGGTGGGTAGTGTGAATATCACCCGAACCCAAGCCGAAAACCGCATGAAATTGGATACGGCCCAATTGGTCAACCGCTTCAACGATTTGGCGGTGTCGGCGCAACAAGCGCAAGCCAGCGGTGGTGATAGCGCTCAATTTTTGGCGCAGTTTTATCAGCAACAATTGCAACAATTGGGGCAACAGGTTGATGTTAATAATATATCGCGCCAATCGGTGAATGCGCTCATTAACGAGCAGTTGATTCGCCAAGAAGCTGCGGCGCGTGGCATTACGACTTCCGAGACCGAGATTCAAGCCGAGCTTGAGAAGACTTTCGGGTTTTATCGGGCGACGCTGACCCCGTTCCCGACCAACACCCCGGCCCCGGCTGGCACGGCGACGGCTGAACCGCGGGTGCAACCGACTTCGATCAGCGATGCCGATTTGCAATCGAGCCAACAACGCGGGGTTGAGTTTTACAAGGCGTATGGTTATACCGAGTCTGACTTTCGCAAGATCTTTGAGTTGACTTTGCTCGATAACAAACTACGCGAGACCCTTAGCAAGGATGTTAAGAAGGACGACTTGCACTACAAGTTTGATTATTTGCGTTTTAATGACGAGGCCAAAGCCAAAGAGGCGCAGGCCAAGCTTGTCAGCAAGGCGATTTCGTTCGAGGCGTTGATTAGCCAAACCAACGCCATTACCGAGTCAATCGGCAGTGGTGAAAGTATTGACTGGACGTTAAAACCCGGCGTGGATTCGCGCTATGGCAGCGAAATTGTGGCGGCGCTCGATACTGCGCCAGTTGGGCAAGTGAGCAACGTCATTAGCTCGACCTTTGGCGGCTTTTATGTGGTGCAGCCGAAGGGCCGCGAAGTTCGCGCACTCAGCGAGTTTGATTTGCAAAGCGCCCAACGCAAAGTATATGACGACTGGCTGAAGAAAGCTGGCGAAGACACGGTTAAGGTCAAGCGTCCCGACAACCCCGCCGCCTACGCGCCGAAGATGGTCAAAGACCTCGTGACTCGCTTCCGCTCAGGGCAAGTTCAATAAACAAAAGCCGCTCAATCACTTGAGCGGCTTTTTTATTGAGCACAGATCACGCAACCCTCGTTAGCCATTGAACATAATCAAAATCAGTATCAAACGACATCTATCGCGTTCATTTCACCAAGGTGCATGCTGCCAATATATGGCTCCAATGCCTGTATTGAGCGCGTCTTGGGCGTGGCTTGTGGGGTTAATGTCGCGCTGCTTTGCGAATGACTGGCTGGCAATTTTGGGGCTGGCTCTTGCAATAAGTGAATAAAGTTAAAGAGCAGTTGAAGTTGGTGCGGCGGCACTTGCCATATCTCACGCAAGACGTCTTGATAAGTAACGGTTTGCATGCAAAATATTGTACTATTGCGCTTTTCGGCTGATGAAAACCTCGTTGAATTTGGCAGCCATGCCCATGCGTTTGTTATTGAAGCGCAAAATCTCAGTCTTCATCCCTGTCCACGCCTCGATTAATGCTGGCATATCAGTTCCCCATTCGGTGATGACCAGCGACCCGCTGTCATCTATTGGGTTGCCGTGATATTCAGGCGGCAAGAGGAGCTTCACCTCGCCATTTTCTTCGATGGTGCGCACGCGGGTGGGCTGCCAGCCATGCCAAGGCACGGTGAACACATGCGCCCCGCCGGGCCTGAGTGTGCGGGCTATCTCGGCGAACCCCTGTTCCGGATGCATGACATGCTCGAACACATCTTGGCTAATGACGAGATCGAACGCGGCATCGGCAAAGGTTTGGCGCTGAATGTCTTCGCTACGATACGCCCCTTTATATTGTCCCCAAGGCACATCGGGCATGTAATGCGAACCGACATATTGCTTGCACTCGTGTTCCAGCTTGTCTGAGGCCGCGCCATAGGGCGATGATTCGTGAATATGTAACTCGCGCCAATTTGGGAAATGGGTTTGCAGGGCGTGAATGACCGCCCGCCAACGCGGCAGACTGCCGCAGCGCACACAGCGGTCACTCAATCGCGCCTCGGCCCCCAAATGCGCAAACGCGGTGCGTTTTTCGCAAACCGGACACCAGCCCAAGCTAAATGCGCCACGCTCGATGAAATTTTGGCGAAATTGGGCATCGGTGGCGAAGCGAATTAAGTTGCGGGTGATTTTATTTTGAGATAGTCGGGTGAGCATGGGTTGTTTTTGAGGATAGCGATTAGTGATTAGCGATTAGGGATTGTAATTTATTGCGCCAAAATTGCAGATTTTTCTTTGGGCGATGAGTATACCCATACACAATACCGTCGGTGGCTTGGTCAGCCAAGGCATCGCGGATGAGATAGGGCGGGTGGCGCAGCGGAAAGTCGAGCGCAGCCAATGGAATATCGGCAAGGCGGTTGACTGCATGGGTGTGCGTGGCATCAGCGCCAAAACCGATATTTGTCACAAGATTGACATTGGGCAGCACATTTAAGCCGCCTTGCAACCATGTATGCAATTGCCATTGATAATCCCATGTGTCGCGCCCAGTAAGGATGCTCTGGAAGCGTGCGGCCCAAAAATCGGCCAATTCTGGCTCGGCAAATAGATTTTTGATCACCCCGCTAGTCTGCACACGCGGCCAATATGCCAGTTGTGGGTCGAATCCTGACCATGCGCGTCGCCAAGTCGCCCAGCCCCAAATGTGGGTGTAGCGCGAAAAATAATAGCTGTAAGCCGTGCGTTGGTTGCCAAATTGGAAATTATTGCCGCTGATCGAGGTCACACGCTGGTCGTGGCGATATCGGTCGAGCAAGGCCTTGCAAAATGGAAAAAAGGTCGGGTGCGGCAAGCAGTCATCTTCAAGAATGATGGCGTCTTCGACCTGCTCGAACACCCACGAAATACCGCTTGACACCCGCTGCCGGCAACCCAGATTAACGTCACTATAGTTGCGATGAATTTCGCACGCCCAATCAATTTGATTGGTGATGGCACGGGTCGCGGCACAGCGCTCGGCCTCGCCCGCCTTGTGAGGGCGCGGCCCATCGGCAATGATGAACAATTGGCGTGGCTGCGCTGCGCGTATGGCCTCAAACACCCGCGCTGTCTGCGCTGGCCGATTAAAAATGATGAATGCGATTGATGACATCAGAATGATGAGTAATGAGTAATGAGTAACGAGTAACGAGTGCGTGTAGATCACTCGTTACTCGTTACTCGTTACTCATTACTCATTGTTCATTACCTCCCCATAGGTTTCCAAATAGTCGCGGCGTTGCACTGCCTCTGAGAAGCGGGCGCGGGCGCGACTTTGACCGGCAACGCCCATGCGGCTGCAAAGATAGGGCGAGTCGAGCAGTTCGAGAATGCGTCCGGCGAAGGCCGCAGCATCATTGTCGGGGCACACGAAGCCAGTTTCGCCGTCAATGACGGCTTCGGGCATTCCGCCCACATTCGAAACGACGCAGGGCAAGCCGTGCGCCATCGCGTCGGCCACCGCCATGCTGTGGTTTTCGATTCGGCTGGGCTGAAAATAGACGCTGGCCTCGCCCAAATGCTTCGCTACGTCGCTATCGTAACCTGCAAACAAGATGCGATCTTGTAGGCCCAAGGCGCTCACTTTGGCTCGCATCTCGTCGAGTTGATCGCCAATCCCCAGCCAGCGAAAAGTGACATTCGGGCGTTGTTTTAACACCAGCCGCGCCGTTTCGATCCAACACTCTGGCCCTTTCCACGCCACCACATGCGATGTATTTAGCACGATCAACGCACGAGGTTGTAGAGGCAGGTCGGCGATTTCGCCATTCATTATCGCGGCTTCGTGGTTGCGTTCGCGGTAGCTGTTGTAAATAACGCGCGTGCGCTCGAATGGCAACCCCATCAATTGCTCAATTCGCCGCGCTGCAAATGCCGACACGGTGACGATTTTGTTTTTGCGCTTGCCAGCCATGTGCTGCACTAGCCGCCGCACGCCATTGCGCAGCGGTTGCAATGGGTATGTTTGCATGATGTAAACCGTTGGGGCGGGCAAGGCCAATGCGCCCAGCATCATGCGCGGTGTGCCATTGATGACGGTGACCAACTCTGGCTTAAATTTGGCATAGGCCGGGCCACAAAATGCCATATCATAGGCAAATGACAGGTAATTTTTGCTGCCGAGTTTGCCACGATTGGGGCCAATAAAAAGCCGTGTGCCATGCGCCTCGATTTCGCGCAATACGTGCGGAAAGGCTTGCTCACGCGGAATCAGCACCGCCGTGTCAAGTTTTGCAGCGCGATGAATATCGAGTAATGTCAAGAAAAATGTTAAAGTGCCTCCAGATGAGGCATATTCGGGGATAATAAGCGCACGGGTCATTTGCTATGACAAGCGATTATCCACGAATTATGCAATTTACATTTTCTCAATACCAACCGCGCCAATTGGAGATTATTGATACCACCCTGCGCGAAGGTCAGCAATCATCGCTATTGCACGACCACCACAAATATTTTTTTAGCACTGCCGACAAAATTGACATTGTGCGCTCACTCATTTTGTATGGCGTCAAATTTATCGAGTTATTTGCGCCTACGGTGAGCGCCCAAGAAGCTGCTGATTTTCAGGCCATCAAACAAACCCGTGACGAATTGATCACCCAACGGGGCTACACCTTTTTGCTGTCGCATGTGCGCTGCCACCCCGATGATGTTGAAGCGGCAGTCAAGGCTGGGGCGGATGGCTTAAATATGTATATTGGCACGTCCGATCAATCTATTGCCCACAAACACGGATTGACGCTCGATCAAATTACCCGCAAAGCGCGAGACTTGATTGAGCAAGTGAAAAAAAGCTACCCGCACCTGATTTTGCGCTTTAGCGGCGAAGATGCCTTCCGCACCCGCGAGGCCGATTTATTCCGTGTATATGACGAGATTGCGCCGTTGGTGCATCGGTTGGGCACACCCGACACCGTAGGTGTGGCGACGCCAAACGGGGTTGCTAAACGCATTCAAGCCCTGCGCCAGCGTTACCCCGATGTTGACCTCGAAGGGCATTTTCATGATGATCGCGGTTACGCGACGATCAACGCGCTCGAAGCGGTGCATAACGGAATGCGCTATATTCAAAGCACGCTGTTGGGCGTAGGCGAGCGTTCTGGCATCACCTCGATGACGGGCTTAATGCTCAACTTATTCATTGACAAGCATTATGAAAAGCTCGATGGTTATCATTTGCGCGGGTCGTATCCAATTAATGTGTTTATGGCCGACAAAATGCGCAAGCTGGTGCCGAGCAAAGAGCCGGTCAGCCTGACCAATCGCACCCACGCGGCTGGGGTGCATTCAAAGGCCGTCATCAACGACGCTGGCACCTACGAGGCGCACCCGCTCGATCAATTTGGCGTGACCGAGACCGAAGTTTTGCTTGGCCCCTTGAGTGGCTGGAACGTCATCCACTATTTCTTACACGAAATTTGCGGTTTTGATATTGATGATGAAACGGCAAAAGCGGTCACAAGCAAATTTAAGAAGCAGGTGTATAAAACAGCCCTCGGAACACCGCCTTCACAGGTGTTGATCGAAATTGCCGAGAAAGACTTCGGCTTGTCGGCCATTAACGTGCCTGATGATTTCCGTGGGGCAGTGGTGCAAACCATGACCGATACCACCAACAGCCCAGACTTTGGCGAAACCAGCCACAGCACTGGCATCATTTTGCGTTCAAAGCGTTAAAGCTACTTTTGTAGCGCCGTCATCTTGACGGCCCGATAGTCACGGGAGCCGTCAAGATGACGGCGCTACACGTAAGTTTTAAGCTAAACTTAAGGCGAATCAAAGATCATCGGAATGATGAGCCTGAAGTCGTTTGCAATAGAAATGCTGTAATCTTGTGTGGCTGGGTTAAAGCTGCCATTTCCGGCTTGCGAGGCCCGAATGGTGCAATTGCCCGCCGCAACGATGGTGACTGTGTTTCCCGCCACCGTGCAGGTGCCCGGGGTTTGCGAGCTAAACGTGACCGCCAACCCCGACGACGCAGTGGCACTGACTCCAAATGGCGCGTCGCTTGTGCGTTTATTGGGAATCGGCGTAAACGTAATTGTTTGATTGGCTAACCCGCCGCTAGGCGTTGGGGTTGGCGTTGGTGTCGGAGTCGCTGTTGGCGTCGCAGTTGCGGCTGCCACAGCGTCGGTTCCCGTGCCACATTGATAGCCGTTACAAACCTTAAAACTAGCACTGCTCAATGATAACGCGGCAACGGGTTGACCCAATGTGCTTTGCATCTGGAATGATGCGCTATTCATCGCGCCAGAACCGCCCGAAAGCACGTTCCAGCCAACATTAAAATTAGCAAAACCAATATCTTCTTCAGATTCGGTTGCGGGTGAAATGAGGGTATTGGTCAGCAAGGCAGCGCTAAGCGCGAGCATGCCGCCGAAGATTAATAAGCGCTTGCGGTTCATATTCCGCCTCCTAGCGCGCACTAATCATCGCCCATACCAAACCGTCGCTGTCAACGGCGCTCATGGCACGGGCAATACTATTTTCACCGCCAGTGGCGCGGGTGCTCCCCCCGTCGCCAATGGTTAGCCGATCCCCGATGGCGATCTTGGCATTGCTTTTGCTGCTGACCTTAACTTGCGCAAGCCCATTTACGACTACGGTCAAATATTCGCCGGTGGCGGCGGTGTTGCCCGCCCGTTCGCCGAAGCCGCCTATGCGCTTTCCATTCGCTTCTTCAACCGCACTGCGCGACATCATGTTTTTCGCCACCCCGACCAGCGTGGCATCGTCACCCGCTTCGGCCTTGCGCACCAACATAACCGGCTGACCGAGTTCTTTGTCCATTTCGACCCCGGCTGCGGCCAATAGGTCGCCGCTTTGAATGCGGCTCGAACCGACATTGCGCACAACATAAGCCATTGTGCAACCTGTGCAATTGCCGACCACTTGAATGCCGACAGGGCCATCAAAAATCGCGTCAAAGAACGTAGCTGCACCGGCGGTTCCGCTCTTAACATAAATGCCCCGGAAGCCATCTGAGATGAATGAGGCGGCATACGCGGTGCGGGTGGTTCCGCTGGCGCGATCGGCCACGACTTCGAGCGCTGCTACTTTCTGGGCCTCGGTATCGTTGGGTGGGCTGGCGCGGTTAACCACCACAAGCCCATGTCCACCAGTGGCGCTGGTGTCCAAATTCGCCACCATCAAGGCCGATCCCGTGTTGGCATTGCCGAGCAAGGTGCGGGTGATAGGCTGAACGCCTTGTACCACTGCGCCCGAGGTCAAACTCATGGCATAAGGTGCGCCCATCAATTCTTGGCGTGGGGTGAGCGTTTCGCCATTTACGGTTAACTCTAAATAGAGCGGCTGGGCAAAAATTTCGGCATTGGTGATGGCTTTGGTTACACCAATGTCTGAGCTAAATAAGCCATTTTTGACCGCCACGCTTTTGCTTTCGGTATGCAGCGCCGTGCCGCCCGTGCTGGCGTTATACAAGGAATAAGTGACGTTGTAGTTCCCGTCAGACACAGGTTGTCCACTCGAATTGAGCAAACGCCCTTGGTGTGTCATTTTGGGTGCAACCCCCACACAAGCCGAGAGCATGGCCCCGACTGCAATTGCCGCGCATAAACGTTGCGTCAGCTTCATTAATCGTTTGTTAATATACATTTTGCCTCCTAAGCTTCTAATATTGTTGTTGCATTCATTGCGAAGACCGCAATTAAGAAATATTATAGTGATTATTTGGGGTGGGTGTGGCACAGAGCGAAAAAAACAACAAGCGCCGTAAAACTAGGCGCTTGTTGTTTAGGGGAGGAGGGTGCTATTGTAAACCCTGTGGAAAGAACACAATCCCAATGCCAGAGCGAATGACAATAAATCTCGGTGTGGATGGGCTGCGTTCGATCTTGCGTCGAAGCCTAAAGACCAACTCGTGCAGGCTGTCTTTGTTGCGGATATCGCCCCAAACGGACTGCATAACGGCGTCATATTCGCATACATCACCCGGGCGACTTGCCAAATACTTGAGCAAGCGATACTCGGTGCGCGATAGCGTGACCGGCAAAATTTCACCATCACGCCAAATGACGGCGCTGGGGCTAATCCAGATGCCACGTTGGGCGGGTGGGGCTTCGCGCACAGGTGATGCGGCGGCGGCTGGCACAGCGACCGCAACCACGCCCCCATGACCATTGCTGCCCGATGCGCCGTTGCGCGAAGCAGATGACACGGTTGGCTCTACCGGCTTTGACCCTTGTTGCGGAATGGTGAAATCTTCCGTAACGCTAAGGTCAAAGAAGTAATAGTCGAACGATTTGCCAACTTGGATATGATCCCCTGCACTTAATTTTTCGGTGCGACGTTTCACTAAATCCCCGTTGATCATTGTGCCATTGCGGCTACAATCTTCGACCAACCAATGTCCATTTTCAAAAATAAGCCGCGCATGTTCGCGCGATACTGCTGTATCTTGTGGCGAAATAAGAATATCATGTTCGCCTGACACAGCGCGACCAATCGAAATTACATCAGCATTAAGGTAGATGCGGGCGCCAGAGCGGTCTGCCGCTTCTAGCACTGCCCCTTGCATCAATCCGGGTATTTTTCCCGTTCGGTTCATGCTTTTCATTTTACAAAAATCTCGAATAGAAATCTATCCGTCAAATGCCGTATAAGCGCTATGTCCTATGCACGATTTGAACAAACTGTATTGCTATTCGCCCACTAAAATGCCTCTTGCCTCATAGACATTGTAAAAAAACTGGGACTAGACGTAGAATTTGCGAGACAAATTGCCTCAAACGCAGCTAAGCCCCCCAGCTTAATGTGCTATTTTGGATGAGGCTTAGTATACACAGGTTACGTTGAATTTGCTTAGTATTTTAAGGAAGTCCACCTTTAAAATTTTAATTTATTGGCGGCGAGCCACGCGATTGCCAATGGCCCAATCGGCGAGGCTGCGCAGACGATCGCTGGCATACGTGAGCGCGGGGAGTTGCACATTGCTGATGTGCGAGGCGACGCCGTAGCGATAAGTGGGGTAATAGAGCGGAATTGCGGGCAAATCTTCGGTAAATGCGTCTTGAAATTTGTAATATTGGGCGATGCGCTGGGCACGGTCGTTGGTAAGTCGAGCGGCTTCGATCATTTCACCGGCTTGTTTGTTGTTGTAGCCTGTGTAATTTTGCCCGCGCACACTTTGCGATGGATGCCACAGCGGGTAAGGATCGGGGTCGCCATCCATTGAAATTTCGACCAAAGCCACCTGATAGCTGCGCGACTCAAGAAAGTCACGTTGTAAATTTCGCACTGGCTGCACCGTTACGCGCACGCCCAAATCGCGCCATTGCGTCGCCACACTTTCGGCCACAGCGCGGCGCGAGGGGTCATCGGGCGTGAGCATGGTAAAGGCCAACGCCTCGCCATCTTTTTGCCACACCTCGACCGGCGATGGCGCAACCGCGCGAAAATCGTAACCTGCATCGCGCAGCATTTGCTTGGCTTTGTCAAGGTCAAACGCATATTTTTTGACATCGTTGTTATAGGCCCATGTGCCGGGGATGAACAAGCTGTGTGCCAATACGGCGCGGTTTTCGAGCGCATCGCTAATGATGCGGCGACGGTCAAGCGCCAGCATTAATGCCTGCCGCACGCTTTTTTCTGAAAGCGCAATGACGCCGCTGTCACGCCGCTGGTTGATAAACAACGAGACGACATGCGTTTGTTGGGTCGAGTAAACGGTTAGGTCGGTGCGTTCGCCCAACTGTTTGGCGATTTCTGGGTTAATGCTGTTGACGCCGTCCACGTCGCCATTGCGAAACGCCTCGGCCACCGCTTCGGGGTTGGCATAATAACGAAAGATGAGGCGCGACAGATTTGGCTTTTTGCTCACACCCGGCACGGCGCTTGCAAATGGTTCGAGCGTGACCGAAGATACGCGCACGCCCGATGTGCCAATTTGGGTGACGCGCCAAGGGCCATTGCCCACTGGCTGAAGGTTGAACGGAATTTTGTCGAGTTGGCTAGGCAATGTGCCCGACAAAATATGGCGCGGCAACAAGCCAATGGTGGTGTAGTCGAGAAATGGCGCGTATGGTTCGGCCAATTTAAACACAACTGTGTCTTGATCGGTTTTCTCGGCCTTGACGGTTTTCCACAATGCGCCAACGTCGGGACGGCCGGGGAATTCGGGGGCTTGCAACAGGCTGACGGTAAACATGACGTCATCGCTGGTCACATTCACGCCATCGTGCCAGCGATGCCCAGCTTGAAGTTTGAAGGTGTAGGTTTGACCGTCGCTCGAAATCACCCACGAGCCGATTTGCGGCACAACTTCGCCATATTCATTGAAGCGTGTAAGGCCAACAAATGTTAAGCTGCAAATATCGCGGTCGGCCTCATTGAGGTCGCACAACAGCGGGTTAATGGTGCGCGGCGCACCGGCAACCCCTTCGATGTAGGTTCCGCTGCTGGTATTTGAGGCGGTCGTAGCGCTGGGCAATACGAGGCGAAAAGCCAAGTAAAGTGTTGCAATAATCCCAACAACAAACAGAACGAGCGGCAAACGAAGCGATCTCATAAAAATTTACAACATCATCACCAGCCATCGCAATCAGAAGAGGATAGTTTTGATTACGATGACTGATTACAGATGCCTGATCGCGAATAATTATTTTGCAGCCGACATAATCACGTTGACAATGGCGAGCACGAAGAAGGCAATCGCAAGAAACACCGTGATGGTGAATAACAAGCGATCAACGCCGCGACGGGTTTGATAGATGCTTTGCGCCCCACCAAATACGCCGCCTAATTCTTCGCCCTTGCTTTGCAACAGCACTGCGCCAATTAGCGCAATGGCTAAAACAATCTGTGCGATGCCGAGGAAGACATTTAAGATCATAACAAACTATTATACCTTGCAGCGCCAATCGCTACAATAGGGAAAATGTTGGAACTATGCGCCCACCTAAATTCATCACCGACGTCGTTTACCCCAATATTGAGTTGCTTATTGACCTCATCTTTTTGTCGTCGCTGCCGATTGGCATCGCGGCATTGATCGGGACGCTGATCGCGGCGTGGCAAGGGCTGTGGCTGTGGGCTGGGCTGGGGCTGGTGATGTTGGCTTGCGCTGCGATTGGCATTTATGCGCGGTTTATCGCGCCGAAGCAGTTGCATGTGCGGCGTTTGCACATTGGCACGCCCGAAAATGGCACACCGCCTGCCTATACGATTGCCTATTTTTCTGACTTGCATGTTGGGCGTTTCAAACGCGCCGAATGGACGCAGCGGGTTGTGGACGCCATCAACGCGCACACGCCCGACCTTATTTTATATGGCGGCGATTTTTACGGGCATCCGCCCGCCCATTTGCGTTTGGCCGATTTACTAGGGCCACTGGCCCAATTGAAATCGCGGTTGGGCGTGTTCGCTGTGATGGGCAATCATGATCACGGGCTGCATGACCGCACCCCGCGCAAAGCCGAACTGCACGCTGTGTTGCCTCAGGTCAATATTCGTATCTTGCACAATGAGTCTTTTATCGCCGCCAATGAGGCCGGTGGGCTGCGTATTACCGGCCTGGGCGAGTTGTGGGTTGAGGAACATGATGTTGCCCAAGCTTTTGCCGAGGCGGCGGAAGCAAGCGCCGCCTGTCACTTAGTCATTGCACACAACCCCGATCTCATGCAAGAGATTTCCCATCGTGCCGATCTATTTTTGTTTGGGCACACCCACGCTGGGCAAATCTATCTGCCATTTGCGCCCAGTCTTGGCGTGCCGGTGAAATACAACCTTTATCGTGGCTCATACCATTTGCCCCAAGGCCATGTTTATATTACGTCTGGCTGTGGCGAGGCCAGCACGCCCACCCGCCTCAATACATGGCCCGAAATCGTCATCATCGAAGTTTGGCGCTAAGCCGACTGCATATAATCTTCCCCGCAACGACTATACGTTCGTTGGCACTTGTCATGTTGCGCAATCGTTATTTTTTGTTGGCCGATGCCTTGCTATTGCTTTTAGGTGCGTTTGCCACCTACATGCTCAGACTCGATCGGGTGAATGTTTCCGATTATCTGAGTGGCATCTTGTTATTGGGCGGCAGCACCGTCGTCGCTACCATCGGCATTTTTTACAAAACCAATGTATATGGGCGAATGTGGCGTTATGCTGCCACCGAAGACATGCTCTTGCTCACGATTGGCACCGCAAGCGGGGTGCTTTTGGGCGGTTGCGTCAGCCTTATCATCGCCAATTTTGTTTTTCCCGATATCGTTGTGCCGCGCTCAGCCCCATTCATCTATTTGGTGTTGGCAATTTGGGCAACGGCGGGGCCGCGTTTGCTTTTTCGCTCGGCCAGCAAATTTTCGGTGCAACAACAACGCCGCCGCAGCTTGCAAAATCGCGGGGCCGAAAGCGTGCCAGCCCTCATCGTCGGTGCGGGTGACGCGGGGGCAATGATCGCCCGCGAAATTAGCCAAAACCCGCAAATGGGGTTGCATGTGCTTGGCTTTGTGGATGACAATCCCGCCAAACAAGGCGTGCGCATTTACGGCTTGCCCGTGCTGGGCAAATCGGCAGATTTGCCGCGCTTAGTTGCCAAGTTCGGCATTGAGCAAACCATCATTGCCATGCCCACCGCCAGCGGTAAAGTGCTGCGCCAAGTGATGCAATGGAGCGAGCAATCGGGCGCACGTGCGCGTATCATCCCCGGCATTTACGAAATTTTGGACGGCAAGGTCAATGTCAGCCAACTGCGTAATATTCAGATCGAAGACCTGTTGCGGCGCGAGCCGGTGGTGACTGATACGGCAGGCGTGCAGCAATTATTGCGCGGCAAACGGGTGTTGGTGACCGGCGGCGGCGGCTCGATTGGCAGCGAACTGTGCCGTCAAATTTTGCGCTGCCAACCCGAACACCTGATTGTTTTTGGGCACGGCGAAAACAGCGTGTTTGAGATCGAAAACGAGCTAAACGACCTACGCGCCAAAATGCTCAAATCGGGTTTGCTCGATCCCAGCCAAGCCAAAATTAGCGCCATCATTGGTGATTTGCGCCATGCCAACCGCGTGAATGCGCTGATGGGCGAATATCGTCCACAAGTCATTTTTCATGCTGCGGCTCACAAACATGTGCCTTTGATGGAGCGCAACGCGCCCGAAGCCATCACCAATAACGTCATCGGCACGCAAATGCTGGTGAATGCGGCGGTGGCGCATGATGTGGAAAAGTTTGTCATGATTTCGAGCGACAAGGCGGTGAACCCGACCACCATCATGGGGGCGAGCAAACGCATCGCCGAAATGGTCGTTATGCAAGCTGCCAACCAGCGGGCGGGCAAAAAACGCGCATTTAGCGCGGTGCGTTTTGGCAATGTGTTGGGCAGCCGCGGCAGTGTTGTGCTGACCTTCCGCAAACAAATTGCGGCAGGCGGGCCGGTCACTGTCACGCATCCCGATATGGAGCGATTTTTTATGACCATCCCCGAAGCCGTGCAGCTTGTTTTGCAGGCAGGGGTTATGGGACAAGGCGGCGAGATTTTTGTGCTCGATATGGGCGAGCCGGTCAAGATTCTCGACCTCGCTCGCACGCTGATCGAGTTGTCGGGCTTGCAGCCGGGCCGCGATATTGACATCGCCTTCACCGGCATTCGGCCCGGCGAAAAGCTATACGAGGAGCTATTTTTGTCGCATGAAAACTACGAACGCACTCGCCACGAGAAAATCTTCATCGCTACCAACAGCGAGGCCAATATTCCGGCAGGCTTAAATGAGGCCATAATCGCACTGACCGCTGTTGCCGAGCGCAACGATTCTGCCGCCATCCGTAAACAAATGGGCGAGTTAATTCCGGAAATGTCCCTAAATTAAACTTAAAAATTGCCTTTTGTAATATGATTAAACGGCAACTAATATATGAAAAAGCTGAAAATCCCCGTGCGAAAGTGTGTGAAATGTTTCTGAGACCTGTGGATGAGAAAAAAATTTAGATGGAGATAATTGGTGCGGTGGCTTAGTTAACAATTTTGTGTGTTCTTTCTGCATACTTCGTGAAATTGCGTTATGTGCCTTTAAAATATCGCCATCAAAAACGTAACCCAGCATTGCCCCTGACTTTAAACCCTTCGCATATCGTCCAGTAATAAAACACATCATTCCTTGATGACCAAGATACTCTGAAACAAGGTTCTTTTTCCCAGAAGAAAATGTCACATGTAATCGCTTTCCTTCAAGCGCAAAATAAGGCCAAGGTTTAACCTCTGCGGTAGAGTATTTAAAAACAATATCTAATCGCCCTTCAGCATCAGAAGATTCATCATCCGTAATCATTTCTCGAGAAATATCAAGCGGGCTATTCCTCATTTGTGGATCGCGCATCAAATTTTTGGCGAGTCGCTTATTAAGCGATGTCTCTAATTCATTAGGCGTTTTCTTTTTGATCGCAGACATGCATCGGAAAATTGCCTCGAAAATTTTAGGGATTTGTTCTTCTGGAAACAAAGGGATCCACGATGCGGTATCAGTCATAGTTTTTAAGATTGGCGTGCCATAGAAATATGAGCATAAATCTCAGCCGCATCATTGAGTCCCGCTGTCTGTGTCCATTCCCCAAGTCGGGCAGGTTTAACAATAATAATGCGATTATTATCAAAATACCAACCACTATGTTGATATTCTAAAATGCCCGTTCTTTGGCGGGATATTTGTTGCAACTTATTCATACTTCGAGCTAAATTCTGAGGAGAAGCACTAATCGTATAGGGTTCGGCATTTACTGTCTGACGGAGTTCTAAAAGTCCTAAGCCAGTCTCATTGTCTTTACTCCCAGTTGCAGATATTTGCACTTCGCCACTTGTCCACTCATTCAATGTTTGGGTTATCATATCTGCATAGCTTTGCATTCCTTGTGCATCTACATTTTTTAATGTGGGAATAGATTTAGCTGAATCGAGTGAAGATGGTGTAGCACTCTTATCAAAAATATTACACGTATCTTCCACTAAAGCTATATCCTGACTCGTTAAACCAAAATACTGATAAATTAAAGGGTCTAATTGCGCTTTCACCTGCTGCGATTTTTTTACTAAGCTGGCTCGCCACTCACGATAAATTTGCGATGGAGTTTCTTGATAACCGCTTAAAACACCTGAGTTCATAGGGTCTAAAGGTGATATTCTTTTGTTAACTGTATCTGCACTTCTTTCAGCCTCAGATTTTAATTTTAAAAGTTGTGCAACTATTTGATCCATCAACACTTGGCTGTTTGGCAAAGCATCTTCATGTTCAGGTAATAAAAACGGCAATTGGAGTGCTTCATGAAGGTGAACTTGATCACGTTCAATGCCAAGACTAGCAGCTGTATGAAAAATAAAATACCTAGCTAACTTGGATCGAAAAAAAGCTGTTAAAAAAATTAACTTAGATTCTTCTTGTGGTGGCCCTGATATCGAATGCAAAGCATCTCGAAATCGCACATTACGATCAAAAAATGAAACGTCTGTAAATCCACCATTCCAAACAATTAACGGTGCGGCAAAAATTTTGTCCGACGGTTTACTATAAAGTGCGTCCAATCTGCTATTCGTAGTCGTTAAGTGTTCGCCTAATGTTGATGTTAATTGATTGGGAACAAAATAAAGTCCCCTAATATCTTTATGTGAAATAAACTCATCATTTAGATGCCAATTCCCCAATGGTTTCAGTTCACGGTCAGACTTCCCTGACGCATTTTTACTTGTTGGTTTAAATCCTACACCAGCTAGCCAAAAACTCTGATGTAACTCTTTATTTCGATTCTTACTTGGTAAAACGATGTGATCTTCTAATTTAGGAAATGTTAATAAATAAGCCAACAACTTTTGGTCACGCGGCGTTCCCCACAAATACATTTTCCAGGTGTCTCCGGCTATCCCTTGTTTCGCAGCCTGCATCACATGAGTTTGGCGAATCCATTTACGGTCTTGTGAAGAAACACTAATTACACCATTACGCAAGTCTGTAGGTGTCACCTTGGGTGTTACATATTCGATATTATGATTAAACTGCGCCGGGGTATTTATAAAGCGCATAATAGTCGCTGGGCTTTTGGCTTCGTTAAATAATATGAAGCGGTAATCAGCTAACTGCACGACCTTTTCAAGTCTTACTAGCGCTAACCACTTAGATTGAAACTTATCAGTCTTGTTAAGTAAAATTTTTGAAGGAACAACAAGCGTCGCTTTTCCTGTTTGTGAGAGCAATGCAGGTGTTTTTTCAACAAATGCTTGTGCAATTTGTTTTGTCCCGCGTCCTACCCAAGGCGGATTTCCTACAATAATGTCAAACTGTCCTTGCCATTCATCTGCGACATTAAAAAAATCTTGTTCCCAGACCACCGATAAATTTTTTGTGTCGGGCTTGTCAGAGTATAAAAGCGCTGGCAACTTTTCACCGGTTTGTTCCATATGTTTTCGAACATCTGGTGGATTAAACTGATCAAGATATGCAACATACAGGCTAAAACATGTAATTCGACATGCAGTTGGGTTTTTATCTACGCCCCTTAGCAAGTTTAATCTTTCACGTAACGCTTGTGATTGTTGAATAAGCAATCCTTCTTCTTGTTGTTTTGATCTCCACTCAGCGACCAGTCGGTTAAACATCAAAACAAGAAAAATGCCTGAGCCACAAGCTGGGTCTAAGAAACGCAAACCATCATAATTTTCTCTACCTTCTAATGCAACGTCAAGGGTCATTTCAGCTAAGAAACGCGGTGTATAGTAAGCCCCTAAATTTTTTTGTTGCCCATCATCTTCTGCACCTAAAAACTTCTCATAAATAGAGCTAATAAGCTCAATGGGAATGAAGCTAAAATCATAAGCCCATATTCCAAGTGTTTTTTGATGGCGCGTAACGTCATCTCCATTCAAGAAACTTTGCACAACTTCAAGGTGATGTAGTTTTATCTTTTTGCCTTCCTCAAACAGATCGTTATCAAACATGCTGCCGTTAAATTCTTCTTTTAGCTTAGGGAAGAGTATGTTATATAGCGCGTCATGGTTAGAAAGTAAACTTTGTAATCGATCGTAATCCTTATCTGGAAAATAAGTGGCGAGGTTAATAATTCCACGATGGCATAAATAACAAACAAATAAAATTCTCCCCAAAAATGCGTGTGCAATGGTAATACTAAGGCCATCTTTGCCATCAACCAACTCGTTACGAACAGCCTCAAGGTTGCGCAAAAGATATGAATCAATCCCCTGATTTGTAACAAACCATTCAGGCTTAGAAGCATAATATTGACCTGTTGCGATCTTAAGAATGAGTGTTTCTTGAATAGCTTGTGTAGAGTTATTGATTGCCTCAACCAAAAGGTCATTTTCTATGTTTTTTTCTGTTGCTGTTTTTGGATCAATCGGTGTTTTCATTGCGGAAAATACACGGATTCGGTTAGTATCCCGTAGTAAAAAAATAGTAGCTAACCCCTGATTCCAAAACTTGCGATGTAATTCTGCAATTATTTGAGGTTCGACGGGTTCTATATCGTCACGAACATAAACAGTCGGAATACCGTTAATTGACAATACTGCTGTCAGTTGAAGTTCGCGCCATGCTTTTAGCAAAAGATGCTGATAAGCTAAGGCATCTTTTGCAGTTATTATTTCATCTGCCGACTGATAAATACGAGTGCCAGCAACTGATTCCGTTAGCGGTAAAGGGTTCATGCCGCTTTTCATAAATTTAGTAATTTTAGATATAGAGAATATCTAACCACAAACACCAACTATTTGATTGTTGATATTATAAGTTAACGGTCAGAATGAAATTTGTTTTCACTTCGCTGCCTGCAAAACCGCATCTAGCGCCTGCAACGTGACCAAATTGCGCATGTTGGCGCCGCCTTTTAGCCCGTCTGCCGTGAACACATCGGCACGTGCACCGGCGGGCAACGACAAATGGGTCGTGTCATTTGGATTTACGCCTTTGTTGGGCAGGCCAGCGATGGCGCGTTGAAAGTTGATGACCGGCACGTCTAACTCGCGCCCCACCTTCAGTATGATCTGGTTGAGCAATTGCGATTTTTCGGGATTTTCGGGACGTGCTGGAAAGGTGTTGAGCAACGGCACAATATTGTGCTTGAGCGTTTCGCCCAAAATGTCGCGCAGATAGCGCTCAAAGTCGGGCGGCTCGGTGGCAGTCACGTCGTTTGTGCCAAACATAATGACGGCAATGCTCGGCTTGGCGAGGCGATATTCGCAGGCCAGCGGGTGCTCGCCCGATTTGCACCACTTGGGGTCGGCCCATGTGGCATCGAGCGGCCCAGCCACATTAAACCCACCCGCCGAAGTAAGCGTGGTAGTGGCAAAGGAGTCATCGCGCCAGCCTTGCTCGGTGCGGGCGGGCACGCCCTTAAATTGCTCAACCACGCGCTTTAGCGCCGCATAATCGCCCCATTCGATTTTGCCTTCGGCCAGCGGGCGCAAAAAGTCGGGGTTGTCGGTCATACAATCACCCAATTTTGTGAACACACGCGGGTTATTGCCTTGCGCCAGCCCAGCTTTATACAAGGCGACCATTTTGGGGCTGATATTGGGCAAAATTGGCAACTCGTCGAGCGACATTGGTGCGGGCGCAGCGGTCGTCGAGGCAGGTTTGGCGGCAGCCGTTGGCGGCGCGGGCGCGGGGCCGGCTTGTGGCCCGCATGCCGTAACATTAAGGATGATGAACAGGGTGGGAATCAGCGTCTGAATTTTCACGTTTATTATTGTCTATTGTTGTCTGGGTCGAATCTCAAATTCGCCTGTCGTGCGAAAAAAACAGAGATCGAAGTGGCTAAAAAAATTCCATCTCTGGAGAGGTTTAAGTCGCATCTATATTGAGTGCGGCCTCAAACTGAGGGTTCGTCGATTTTTATAACTATACCTCATTACGCCGTCAAGTCGGCCACCAATGGTAGCCGCACGGTAAACAGCGTGCCAACGCCGACCTCACTCGCCACGCCGATATCGCCGCCATGACGCTGCATGATGGCTTGTGCAATGGCGAGACCCAGCCCTGTGCCGCCATTTTCGCGTGAGCGGGCGCTGTCGGTGCGATAAAACCGATCAAAGATGTGCGGCGCGTGTTCGGGCGCGATGCCGATGCCGGTATCCTGCACTTCGACAAGCGCATGGGCGACATTGCGGCTGACGCGCACTTCAACCACACCGCCGGCAGGGGTGTAGCGAATGGCGTTATCTACCAAATTGGTGACGACGCGGGTCAGTTGCGAGCGGTCGCCTGTCACCACTGGCTGGTCGGCGCTCAATTTTACCCGCAATTCGAGCGATTTTTCGTGCGCCAATACCATCATTCGGTCACACACACCCATCACCATTTCCACCACTTCAATCGGCTGATCCGCCGGTTTGGTGTCGTTGTTGGTGCGGGCCAGCGTCAGCAAATCCTCGACCACATGTGTCATGTCGTCAACCGAAGTTTCTAATTCGCTCAAGGTGTCGCGGTATTCGGCAGCCGAGCGCGGGCGATTGAGCGCAACCGAAATCTCGCCTTTGAGCGCCGCCAATGGTGAACGCAATTCGTGCGAGGCATCGGCGGTAAATTGGCGCTCGCGGGACATTGCGCCCTCAATGCGGGCCAGCAGCCCGTCGAAAGTGCGGGCCAATTTGCCCACTTCGTCGTCGGGCAGCCCCTCGCTCACCCGCTGCGACAGGTCGGCATTGCCGATAATGCTTGCCACGTCACGCCGCACATGCTCGATTGGGGCCAATGCTCGCCCCGCCAAAAACCACCCGCCTAGCCCCGCCAATGGCAGGGTGACCAAAATGAGTATTCCGAACAGCCGCCGCATATTGGCCAAGGTTGTGTATTCATTTTCGAGCGATTGCACCACTTGCACGGCTGCGACACGGGTGTTGTTAACGCCGTCATTCACACTCACCGGCGCAGAATAGAGCCGATATGCCACACTGCCCAAAGGCTGTGTCTCGAAGCGGGCATTGCCGGCTTGGATGATGCCGAGCAAATCTGGCGCAATTGGCAAATCTACCGGAAAAGCGGCATCAAATTGCAACATTGTGCCATCGAGCGAGAGCAGCCGCGATGGCGCAAGGCTGATGAATGACAAACGGCGCAGTTGATCGTCTGCGGCGTCGTTATTGCTGGGAATGACGCTGCGCACTGCCGCATTTCGCAAGGTGATATCTACATTGTTTAGCAGCGCCTGTTGCAGTCCAAAATAAATCAACGCCCCCAACACCACCATCGCCCCGCCCAATACGGCCATAAACCACAAGGCCAATCGAAACCGCAGCGTGCGCGTAAAGCTCAACATAACAAAAAAGTTCGAGTTAAAAAATTCAAACGAGTAACGAGTAACGAGTAATGAGTAACGAGTAATCATTAACCATTAACCATTAGAAATCCTAGGCCATTTCTGAAATTTTGTAACCGACGCTACGAATGGTGTGCACGAGGGGAGTGGCTTGTGGGTTTGCGTCTATTTTGCGGCGCAAATAACCAACATACACATCAACCACATTCGACGCGCCATCATAATCATAGCCCCAAACGGCTTGTAGCAAGATGGTGCGGCTGACGGGTTTGCCAGCTTGCCGCATAAGATATTCTAGCAGTTGATATTCGCGGGTGCTCAATTCGATATTGCGGCCTGCACGGTTGGCAGTGCGCAACTGGGTATTGAGCGTGAGGTCGGCGACCTGCAACAATGAGGTTGGCACAGCGGTGGGCACACGCCGCGACAATGCTCGTAATCGGGCCAATAATTCGGGGAAGGCAAAGGGTTTGACCAAATAATCGTCTGCACCGCTGTCGAGGCCACGCACTCGGTCATCGAGATTCCCCATTGCGGTGAGCATGAGCACCGGCCCGCGCAAGCCACGGGTGCGCAGTTCGCGGCACGCCGACATGCCGTCGCGTTTGGGCAACATCACATCCAGAATAATGATATCGAAGGGGTAATCTGGCTCGGCCAAGGCAAAATTGAGGGCCGTTTCACCGTCGAGTACATGCTCGACCACATAACCCTCTTCTTTCAGGCCTTTTACAATAAAACTAGCGATTCGTCGGTCATCTTCGGCTAATAACACTCGCATAACGTCTTAATCTTAACTCAATTTTCGGCAGTCTGGCGCATTTGCGCTGATCTTGCATGGCAATTTGGGTGGATTGGCAAAATAGGTGCGCACCAATGTGCTAAGGTCGCGGTCGGTGTGCCTTGCCACTGCATCAAAAAAAGCGTCGGTGCTTGCCAATTTATAGGTTTGGGTGGCGTAATATTCGCCAATGGCTGCATCGAAGGCCGCATCGCCCATCAATTTTCGTAATTCGATCAAAAAGACCACGCCGCGCCGATAAATGGCACTGACATAGGCCAGCGCATCTTTATAGCCTGACAGCGATAAATCTATCGGGCCTTGCGGGTTGCGGCTTTTAATATAGTAGTTTAGCCACCAATCGGCATCTTGCGGGTAATAGGTTTGGTAAAAGCGATATTCGGCCATGCGGGCAAACGCCTCATCAAGCCAAGGCGTGCGCACTTGGTCATTGCCCACCACGTGATACCACCACTGATGCGCCACCTCGTGTGCGGTGGATGAGATGAGGTCGTGCCGTGCGCCGCTGCCCGAATAGCCGCCATACAAACCTGATCCCAGCGCCACCATGCCGCTATATTCTTGGCCTTGGGCGCGGTCAATCTCGACCAAAATGAGTTTGTCGTAGGGGTAGGGGCCGTAGAGTTTGCTAAACAGCTTGACTGCTCGCTCAGCCGTAACCAGCACATCGTCGGCAAACGCATCGTGGTTTGGGTAACCATAATGAATATAGGTAATGCCATCTGCCTGCGATTGTCGCACTTTGTAGATTTTGCTGGCGGCAAAAGCAAATACACGAGCGCGGCTCAATTCGTAGCGCCACAGACGATCTTCTTTTTTAACAAATCCCGGCGCGGCGATAGTGACATTGTTGGGGGCGATGATTAGCACCTCATAATCGGCCAATGATTCGGTATATGAGTCGCCGACGGGGAAATAATCGGGCGTGTCCCATGCGCCATTGCGATAAGGTGCGAGCATGAGATACCAATGCCCTGCGATCAAGCTATTTGGCCCGCGTGCCGTGTCGTCGCCGCCAATACCCCAAGAGGCTTCTTGGCGTGCCAAGCGCAGCGTAAAATTAAATGCTAAGTTTAACGATTTGCCTACCGGGAGTGGCTCGGCCAATTGCACCGTCAGCACGGTTTTGTCTTGGCTAAACAAAAGCGCGTTGGGTTGCCCCGCAATTCGGGCGTCGGTAATGCTAATTGCACCAGCATGACGCGCTGGCGGCACATTGAATTTAATTTCGCGTAGGTCAACATTGGCCGGGTTGACAAATTCCACCCGCTCTTGCGCCGAAATTAATCCTTGCTCATAATCGAGCGTTACATTTAGACGATAAATAGGGCGCTGCAACAGAATTGGCGTTGATGTGTTTCGCGGGGTGGGCAAAGAGGTTGCCACTGGTGAGACTGTGCCACAAGCCGGAAATAGCGCGAGTAGTAGCATACTCAGGCTTAGGAAAAGCCAGCGACGATGTTGGGCAAAATAGCTCACCGTTTGGCATTATACGACTTGATTTTCTATCGGTTAAGATATATGCTTTAACGTTAAACAATATGAATTCTGAAGTTTCTGTGACGGTAGACGTGGTCATTTTTGCCTTGCGTGATGATGATTTGCAAGTGCTGCTGGTGCGCCGCCAACACCCGCCATTTGAAGGGTTGTGGGCCATGCCGGGCGGCTATGTCAAACCCCAAGAATCGCTCGAAGATGCTGCGGCACGGGTGTTGTATGACGAAACCAGCGTGCGCGATGTGCATATTGAGCAGCTTTATACCTTTGGCGAAATTAATCGTGACCCGCGTGGGCGCGTGGTTACCATCACCTATTTTGCGCTTGTGCCAGCGCCGCTGGTGCTTGACACCAGCGAAACCCGCGACGCGGCATGGAAGTCAATGTATAACCTGCCGACGATGGCGTTCGACCATCACTACATTTTGGATTATGCGCTTAAGCGTCTGCGTTACAAATTGGAATACACCGCCGTCGGCTTTCAGTTGCTGCCGCCTGAATTCACGCTGACCAAATTGCAACATGCCTACGAAACCATTTTGGGGATTAGCCTCGACAAACGCAATTTCCGACGGCGTATTTTGCAGGCAGGGGTGATCGAAGAAACGGGCCGTCGCACTGGCGGCGAAGGTCGCCCAGCCATGCTCTATTGCTTCCGCGAAGATGCGGTTTCTGAGGTTAAAACAAGACGATTGTTCCCCTGAGGAAATTTTAGATTTTAGATTTTGGTGGTAAGGGCGCAACGTAAACATCGGAGGTCTGAGTTCAGCCCGTTGCGGTAGCCACAACTTGCGCTCAGACCTCTGATGTTTTAGCCAAAATCCAAAATCTAAAATTCAAATTAGGTGTCGGCCAAATAATCGCGCAGGCGGCGGCTGTGCAGGGGATGGCGCAATTTGCGCAATGCCTTGGCCTCGATCTGCCGCACCCGTTCGCGGGTAATGCCGTTGGTTTGGCCGATCTCTTCGAGCGTGCGCGGGCGACCATCGCCAAAGCCGAAGCGCATTTCTAATACCTCGCGTTCGCGGTCGGTCAATTGGCCCAACACGTTGCGCACTTGCTGCTTCAGCATCTCTAGCGTGGCCGAATCTGAAGGCGACATTTCGTTTTGGTCTTCGATGAAATCACCCAACAGGCTATTTTGCTCGCTGCCCACCGGCGCATCCAGCGAAATTGGCTCTGCCGACACGCGCATGATAGATTGCACCTTGCGGATGGCGGCGTCGAGTTTGCGAGCCAGTTCGGGCGCAATCGGTTTGCTTTTGCTGTGCGCCTCCATAATTTGGGTCAGTTCTTTTTCATCAAACATGCCCAATTCCATCGCCAAATCTTCCGAAGTTGGCTCTTGGCCCAGCACTTGGGTCATGCGGCGCTGTGTTTGCGACAGTTTGTTGATCGTCTCGATTAAATGCACCGGAATGCGAATGGTGCGGGCTTGGTCGGCAATGGCACGGGTGACCGATTGCTTGATCCACCATGTGGCATAGGTGCTGAATTTGAAACCGCGCCATGCCGAAAATTTCTCGGTGGCTCGCAACAAACCCAAATTGCCCTCTTGAATGAGATCGAGAAAGGTGATGCCACGCCCAACATAGCGTTTGGCGATGCTGACCACCAGCCGCAAGTTCGAGCGAATCAGCCCGCGCCGCGCCTCATCCCCCTGCACCTTGAGCATGCGCAAATGATCCTCGCTCTCGTCGAGGTCTGGCAACCACTCGCTGGCCTCCTCCCATTCGGGCAATTGACCATACGACGACTCGACAAATTCTTCGAGCGATTTGACAAAACTGGCTGGCAAAATAATAGCCGCCAAAACCAGATCGAACAACGGCTTGCTGATCTGCTCAATTTTGAGATCGGCCCCCCAACCCAAACTGCGCAAAAAGACTTGCATGGCCGATTGCGACGCAACGGTATAGTTGTTGGGCGTTTCGCGGGCGTCGTGCAAAATTGTGTGCAAGGCGGGCGCATCCACGTCAAACGTTGGGCACAACGACTGCACCGTCTCCCAATGCGTTGTTAATGATTGATACGTTACTTGCCACAAGCTTTGTTTGGTGGCGCGGGCAACTTCGCTCAACTCTTTGGCGCGTAAATCGGCGGCAAAGGTGGCGCACATGCGAATTTCCTGATCGGCGACCAGCAACGGCGATGCACTGATTTCGCGCAAATACATGCGGATTGGGTCGCTTTCCGATTCGCTAATGGGCAATTCTTCGAGCTTGGCGTTTAGCCGTCGCTCGTCCAAGTCGGTCAAATCGTCGTCTAAGTTGTCGTCATCATCATGCAGTGCGTAGGCCGCCGCCAGCTCGTCTTCAGGCACGGCTGCTTCAAAATCGTCAGCGACTTTTAACTCAAACGTGTCTTGATCGTTTAATCCATCTCCCGCATCGCCAGCATATCCATTTTCGTAGCTGCCCCCCATCTCGCTATCCATATCGTCCATTTCACCCATGGACAGCGACGCATCATATTCCAGCTTGTCGGCAAGGGGTTTGCTCCCTTTACGGCCCTCGGCGGGGCGTGCGCCATTTTGCCCACGACTCGGCGATAGGCGTTGCAATAGGCCCATGTCGGAGCCAGCGCCCGGCACATCAAGATTCGGCTCAAATGCCGTATTCACTTGGGCCGATGGTTGTGAACGACTACGTTCAGGTTTTTTGTTGCTACGCTTAGTCAATGGAATATCGGTCATTATCGCATCAGATGCTTGAAAGCGCTCCAAATTCGCCGTCGTGCTGTTGTTTGTAACAGACGTTTTTTGCCCATTCATTGACCTGATGTTTGGTTTGTTATCGAGAGACATAGTAATTCTACTCATGATGATTGCCCCTTTCCTTAAATGTCTCGTATATCGTCCACAATACCTAGTTGAGGGTTGAGAGTTGAGAGTTGATAGTAAAGAGTTGATAGTTCGGAGTTGAGGGCTTCTCCTATCTTGAGGGGATGCTCAACCCTTAAGGCCACTTAGCGAAAATAAATAATTGATTGAAAACCTTAGCGAGCAGCAAAATCCCATGTGCCGCACCCGCACGGGGATAAATCCCCGCGCTACGTAACAACGCCCACTACGTGGGCTGCAAACGCAGCCGGTGTAACCGGCGTTATTATGGAGAACGGCGATTGATCGCCGTTCAGGCTAACCCATTCTGTCATTTATTTCAACGCAATAGCCTAACTCTTAACTCTCAACTCTCAACTCTCAACTTTGATCTAACACCAACGCATTGCGCAAGCGCAGCGCTTTTTGAGCGCGAAACCGGTTGCTAGCCAATTCTTGTGCTTGACGATTTAGCACTTGTAAGTCGGCAGAATTGCCGTTTTCCTTCGCCGAATCTGTTGCTTGGTCAATGAGAAAACGCATCGAAGTTAATTCGCGTTCGAGATTGCTTTCGCGCAGCCGCAACGCGGTGCGCACCGCTTCTTCACGCAATTGCAAATCATCTTCATGTGTAATCTTTTGGTCAGCAATCAAACTTAGCCAATCATCGTCAACTGCCTCATGGTCGCCCGAAAGCGTATTGATCACTTGCGGCAGCCCCCCCATCGCCTCGCGGCTGAGTTGAGTAAACCCCAAGCGCACCGCCGGATTAACAAAATCTTCCGGCCCCAATACCGACAATTTTGCTCGCGTTAATGTCACATTCGCGTCAATCAACAATTCGGGTTTGTTTGCCAGCAATGCCAACAAATGCAACTCCAAATTGGTTTTTACCCGCGACTCGCCAGCTCTGGCATTTAACCCCAACTCCCCCGCGCTTGTTGCAAGCGTGCTGGGTTTTTGCGGCGATTCGGCACTTTTCGGGCTACTTCTTTGGGGGGATGTGGCGGCGGGCTGTGCCGCAACCACGCCAAGGGCCTGCGTCACGGCCCGCTCGGTTAGTTTGAGCGCCCGCGACAATTTTTGAATATAAAAATCGCGCTGCACCGGATCAGTCAGGTCTTTGACGATGGGGGCAACGGCTTGCACGGCTTCGGATTTGCCGCGTGGGTCGTCGAGGTTGTAATTGGCAAGCAGCGTGTCAATGACATGCTCAACCACCGGTCGGGCGTTTTGAATGATGCGCCGCCACTCGTCGGGCGCATCCAGCACCAATTCGTCGGGGTCTTTGCCGTCGGGCATCACTGCCACCCGAATATCGGCATTCAGTTTGCTTTCGTGGCGCAGCACCCCACGTGCATCAAATGTGGCAACGTCGTCGCGCTCCAGCGCCTCACGTGCTACATCCACTCCGCGCAAAATGGCCCGATTGCCCGCCGCGTCGGGGTCGAGCGCCAAGACGATACGCGGATGCAGCTTTTTCAGGGCGCGAAATTGGTCTTCGGTGAGCGACGTGCCCATGCTCGACACGACATTGGCAAAGCCCGCCTGCGCCACCCCGATCACATCCATGTAGCCTTCGACCAGCACCGAGCCAGTCAGCCCATTCACGCCGTTGCGAATGGCGGCCCGCGCTCGGTCGAGGCCGAACAGGGTGCGGCTTTTCTCGAAAATGAGCGTGGCGGGCGAGTTCATGTATTTCGGCTCCGAGCCATCGAGCGAGCGCGAACCAAACCCGACCGCCCGGCCTCGTTCGTCGCGGATGGGGATCATGAGCCGCCCGCGAAAACGGTCGTAGCGTCGCCCTTCGTCGTTTTCGATCATCAACCCCGCCGCCACCAATTCTTGCGGCGTATACCCGCGTTGGGTCAAATAGTTAGACAGCGCTTGATAGTCATTCAGGCTGAACCCGATCATCCAAGTGGCGATGGTCTCGTCGGTTAGGCCGCGTTTTTCTTTGACATAGGCGCGGCATTCGGCGGCCTGTGGCGCGGTTAAAAATAGGCGATGAAAATAGTGCGCGGCCTCATCAGCGGCCTTGCGCAAGCGGTCGGCTTGCTCGTCGTGATGCTGTTGCTGCGGGGTGCGTTCCTCGAGTTGAATGCCGGCTTTTTGCGCCAATTCGCGCATGGCTTCGCGGAAATTCAGCCCCTCGCGCTTCATCACCCAGCCAAAAATATCGCCCGATTCGCCGCTGGCGTAGCACTTAAAATATTGCCGCTCAGGGTCAACGAAAAACGACGGCGTGCGCTCTTGTTTAAAGGGCGACAAGCCCTTATACAAGCGCCCCGCCTTGGTGAGCTTGACCGACGCGCCGACCAACTCCACCAAGTCTATTTTGGCTTTAATTTCATCTATTGCTGACATGGCGATGGAAAATGAGTGATTTTGGGAATGAGTGAATGCGTGATTTTGTGCTTCGGGCGGATGGGTCACTTGTGGCCCATTCATTCACTCACTTACCCATTCACTCATTTTACATCGTAGCGATACGCAATACGTTGCGCATATGCTCAGTCAGCGCCGACCAGTCTTGGGCTTGGATGAGGTTGGCGGGGAAGAGTTCGTTGGTCAGACCGACCAGATTTGCGCCCGCTCGCAAATATTCTTGCGCATCTTTAGCCGGAATCATGCCGCTCACCCAGAGCGGAATTTCGGGCAAGGGGCCGCGCACGGCTCGCACAAAATTGGGGCCACCGATGATGGCGGCGGGGAAAATTTTGACCACATGCGCCCCCATGCGCCATGCGTGAACAATCTCGGTGGGGGTCATGCCTGCTGGTATACACACAATACCGGCATCGCGGCAAGGCCGCACGATGTCGGTCTCGCAAATGGCCGAGACGACAAATTGCCCACCGGCATCAATGGCGGCGCGGGCATCGGCGGCGCTCATCGCCGTGCCCACCCCCACCAGCACATCGGCGGGGGCTTCTTTGACCAGCGTCTTGACCACATTTAAGGCGTCGGGCGTGGTCAAGGTCACTTCGACGGCTTTGAATCCAGCCGCGATCAAACAACGCCCAGCGTTGAGCGTATTTTCGGCGCTGTTTAGCCGCATCACCCCCGAAATCGGGTTGGCAAACATATGCCGCAGGCGGGTTTCAATCGTCCACATAAAAATTGAAAATGTAGAATTGAAAATGTAAAATTGTTGGGATTGAGCCTCTCAATTTTACATTTTCAATTTTCAATTCTACATTTTTCTATCTGTTTTCAATCGCCACAAAGGCATCGCCCAAGCGGCCCACGTATTCGGCGGCGGGGCGGATGAGGACGCTGTCCTTGTATTGCTCGATCACGTGGGCGCTCCAGCCAATAATGCGCGAGCAAGCGAACATGGGCGTGAACAGGTCAATGGGGATGCCCAAGCAATAGAGCAACGATGCGCTATAAAAATCTACGTTTGGATAGAGTTCGCGGTGGCGTTGCACGGCTTTCTCAACCATGTGCGACATTCTGGCATACTTGTCGAGGCCAACCTTGCGGCCAATTTCGTCGGCCAAGCGGGTGAGCACGCGGGCGCGTGGGTCGCCATTCTTGTAAATGCGATGCCCGAAGCCCATGATCAGGCGCTTGGTGGCGAAAGCGTTGTCAACCCACGTATCCACATTCTCTGGCTCGCCAATTTCGAGCAAGGTGTTCATGGTGGCCTCGTTTGCGCCGCCGTGCAATGGGCCTTTGAGGGCCGCGAGTGCGCCCGAAATGGACGAATGCAAATCGGCTTGGGTGCTGGCGATGACGCGGGCGGTAAAGGTGCTGGCGTTTAGGCTGTGGTCGGCCAACAGCACAAAATAGGCGCTCATGGCGTCCTCAAGCGCTTTGTCTGGCACTTGCCCGTTGAGCATGAACAGCATGTTGGCTGAGTGCGACAGCGCCGAATTAGGCGCAATCGGCATTTTGCCTTCGCGGATGCGTTGATAAGCCGCGCATAGCGTCGGCAATTGCGCGGTCAAACGAATGGCTTTGGCGGTGGTCGAGTCAATGCTGATGCTTTGCACATCGTTTTCGTAGTGCGACATCATCGAGACGGCAGTGCGCAGCACTTCCATCGGCACAGTCTCTTTGGGCAAGGTGTAAAGCCATGCCATGATGGGCTGCGGCAAATCGCGGTTCGCCTTCAGTTGCGCATCGAATGCGGCCAATTGGCTGGCGTTTGGCAATGCGCCAAACAATACCAAATACGCCACTTCTTCGTAGCTAGCATTTGTCACTAGGTCATTAATGTTGATGCCGCGATAAATGAGGGTGCTATTTGGCCCATCAACATGGCTGACGGCGGTTTGTGCTGCTACGACGCCAGCTAAGCCCTTGACAAAAGGTGGTTTGGCTGGTGCAGCCGCAGGTTGAGGTGTATTGGATGACATGGATTTTCCTTCTCTTCTGACGAAATTTAATATATAAACGGCGTGTGCAACAATGAATAGTTAACGTTCGCGTTAAGTTTTGGATAATAAAAAACGGGGATAAGCCGTTAAATATCGTCATTATAAACCTTTAGACTGATTTAGTTTAAAGATCGTGTAAGGAATCCATAAAAATTAGAACATGAGGTGATTAAAATGAGGC
>JAHBAL020000355.1 GCA_018500105.2 Anaerolineae bacterium | reverse complement strand
GAGCAACGATGGGCGGGGGTAAACCCGCCGCCCTTAGTAGCGAAGCCCTATCGGGCTTTTTTTACAGAAGAAGGTTTTCGACTTTTGAACAGCCTTGCACATAAGGGGCAACCCCTGTGCGCAAGGCTGTTCAAAAGTTGCCTCGTCATTCCCGCGTTCGCGGAGATGACGTATTGAGCGCTATGCTGACTTTTGAACAGCCTTACCCTGTGCGTGCGGCCCTTGAGTCTTGCTTCTTGCTTCTTACTTCATGCCCACGCAACGGCGCGGCAGAAAGCAGCTTCGCCACCTTTAAATTTCCACGGGAAGACGCCAAGCGTAATGCGCTTATTGTGCAATTCCTTTAGCCCGATGTCGCCGCCGAGGTTCTCGACGTGCATGCAATCGTGCGGGAACAGCGCGTTGTGGGTGAGTTGATACGCTTCGGGCGGGAACAGCTTATCCATATTGTCGGCCCCAAACTTATTTTCACAAATACGGCGCACTTTTTGCCAATGCTCAAGCCCGCCTTTGCCCAAAAATCGCCCAATCGGCAAATTCATCGGGTGGTCGGTGCTGATCATATCCACGCCCCAAATGTGAATTTTTTTCTTGAGTAGCCAATCGCAAAGGCTGTAATGCGGCCCCGGATGGCGCTGAATATAGCGCTCTTCGTCGCCGGCTGGCTCTAAAAATGAATATTTACCCCAGCCGGTGTGAATAAACAAAATATCGCCTTCGCGCACATCGGCCCGTTTTTCGATATCTTCGGGCGTAAACAGGTCGAGATCGTCGAGCATATCGCTCAGGTCAACGATCACGCCCGGCCCATAGCACCATTCGATGGGAATTTGCTCGATGGTGCGGCCATTGGTGACAAAATGGCGCGGCGCATCGAGGTGCGTGCCCATGTGGTTCGAGGTTTGAATATATTGCGCGTTTACGCCATGTTCAGATTTGCGCTTGAAATATTTCACCTCGAATGGCGGGTAAAACGGCCAAAACGAACAATCTTGATTGAGGGGTTGGGAAAGGTCATAAATTTTCATAAGATCAATTTGAAGGATGAAGGATGAAGGATGAAAAAATTCATCCTTCATCCTTCATCCTTTACGTTTAGGACGGCATCAACAATATGCTGATAGCCAGTGCAACGACACAAATTACCAGAGAGTGCCTCGCGCACCTCGGCTTCACTGGGATGGGGATTTTCGGCCAAAAACGCCTTCATGGTCATCAAAATACCGGGCGTGCAATAGCCGCATTGCAGCCCATGTGCCTCGTGAAAGGCTTGTTGCAAGGGGTGCAATTGGGTTGGGCTGACGGCCAATCCCTCCACCGTTTCGAGACGATGCCCGTTGGCCTGCACCGCCAGCGTCAAACAGGAACGGGTGGGGTGGTTGTCATACAAAATGGTGCATGCGCCACACACACCGTATTCACAGCCAACATGCGTGCCGGTCAAGCCAAGCTCATGCCGTATAAAATCGCTCAGCAACATGCGCGACTCGATCGTGCGGGTATAGCTTTTGCCGTTAACGGTGGCGGTAATTGTGTGAAGATCGGACATAGGGATTTTAGATTTTAGATTTTGGATTTGTAAAAGCTTAGGCGGGCAAGTCGTTTGGGACATTTTAATCACGAAAAGCACAAAACACCGTTTTTGCGTAACATCTGTCATTTCGAAGCGAAGCGAGAAATCTTTGCATAACATATGCTTTTAGCCTCAATTTACGCAAAGATTTCTCGCTTCGCTTCGAAATGACGGTTTTACTATCATTTTGCCCCCTACACAAAACACACGAAAGAGAATTCTATTTTAGTGTGCTTCGTGTCTTTCGTGGTTCAGCAAGCCAAGTGACTAAGTTTTTACTTGGATTTTAGATTTTTACGAAAAGTGGACATCAAAATCCAAAATCTAAAATCTAAAATCTAAAATCGTTGTAAGGGTTCGTTTGGTCAGCACCGTCGCCAAATGGCGCTGAAAGGCGACGGTGGCGTGAACATTGCCGGGCGGTTGCACTTCATCACGGGCGATGGCTGCCGCTGCCTGTATCTGCGCCGCGCTGATGCTTTGCCCCACCAGCGATTGTGCCGCTTGCGTCGCCAAGATCGGCGTATCGCCAGCATTCAAATAGCCAAGTTGGGCATCGGTGCAAACGCCGTTTGCGTCAAGCGTGACCGAGGCCGCCACGCCCATCATGGCGTAGTCGCCGCGTCGCCGCGCAATTTCCATAAAGCAAGTGCGGGTGCGGGCGGTTGGCGTGTCGGGCTGCAAAGGAATGGCAATTTCGGTCAGCAGTTCGTCGGCAGCCAGCGCGGTGGTGAACAGGGTGTAAAAAAAGTCACGCGCTGCGATCCAGCGCTCCCCGCGCACCGATTGCGCCTTGAATTTGGCATTCAGCACCATCATCACCGCCGGTAATTCTGAGGCTGGGTCGGCGTGGGCCAAATTGCCGCCCAATGTGCCGCGATTGCGGATTTGCGGATGCGCCACATGCGGCATGGTCTCGTGCAACAAGGGGCAATGGGTCGCAATTTCTGCCGAGCGCTCCAGCGTGCGGTAGCGCGTCATGGCTTTGATGACGAGGGCGTGTGGCTCGGAGGTCGGCTTTTCTTTAACCGTCAAGCCCGCCATGCCCTCAATTGGGTTTAAATCAATCAAAACCGCCGGTTGGGCGACGCGCAAATTCATGGCCGGAACGAGGCTTTGCCCTCCGGCCAGCCACTTGGCTTCGTCGCCATACTCGGCTTTCAGCGCCAACGCCTGTGCCAGCGATTCGGCGGCAATGTATTTAAATGCGGCAGGTTTCATAATAAGTGCTAAGCAACAAGTGCTAAGTGCTAAGTGTTAAGTGATGAGCGATAAGTTAATAGAGGCTCATTACTTAGCACTTAGCACTTGCCACTTGCCACTTTAGAATCCATATTTATCGGCAAAGGCGATGAGGGCTTGTTCAAAGATATCGAGAGGGGGGCGAACGAGACCGGCGCCGACCTGACCGACACCCGCGTTTTTGTGGGCGATGCCGGTGTTGATGCGTGGCGTGATGCCCAATTCGACCACTTTGCGGATGTCAATGCCGGTGGGTGTGCCGCGAAAATCGAGCGCGGGCATGTTAAATTGGCGATGCTCCGCCGCCGTGATTTCATACATCTCTAGCGTGGCATTAATGGCGTCTTTGGGCGAACCGCCAACAAAGGTCACAATGGCTGGCGCTGTTGCCATCGCAAAGCCGCCTACGCCAGCCGTCTCGGTAATGGCGCTGTCGCCGATATCGGGGTTAGCGTCGGCTTGGGTGTAGCCGGTGAAAAACAGGCCAACGGGGATTTGGGCGGGCGCGTTAAACCATTGCCCCACCAAGCCACTCACCCGCACGCCAAAATCAGTGCCATTGCGACACATGGTCGTCACAATGGTGCTGCCCTCGATGCCGTGCGCGGCATCGCACATGGCTTTGCAGGCCGCCATGACTGGATTCAGCACGCTTAGGGCGTTGTCGCCGATAAATTGCAGCACTTTTGCCAACTCGTCGCGGTTGCTCATGGTGCGGGCCAAATGCGGGGCCAGCCACTTGAGGTAAAGCACCGAGCCAGCTTTGTTGCGATTGTGGCCTTCGTCGCCCATGTGTAACGCCTCGGCCATCAGCGCCCGCAAATCCAGCCCATCGGTTTGGGCCAGCGCCGCCCCAATCGCTGGGCCAAGCACTTCGTTCATCCAGCGCAGCTTGGTTAAAACCTCGGCGCTATACGCGCCATAACGCAGCACTTTGCCATAGCCTTCGTTTAGGTTTGAATAGGCCATGTTGCCATGTTCGGCATTTTTCACCACATACACCTGCATGGAAGCCGAGATCACGCCCGCCATCGGGCCGACGGTGTTGTGTTCGTGGCAGGGTGCAAATGTGATCGCGCCGCGTTCGACCAGCGCGACGGCATCGGCGTCGTTGCCGGCTTTGCCCTCAAAAATCAACGCGCCAATGATGGCCCCGCGCAGCGGGCCAGACATGCGATCCCAAGTAATGGGCGGGCCAGCGTGCAAAATGAGGTCGTCGTGCATCCCGGGAATCACATCTTTGGCGCGGGCGACAGCGGTCAAAATTGGTCGCGCATTCATCATGCGATCAACGGCGCTTTGGTTGGCAAGGTCAATGTCTATGCTCATAAGTTTGCGTGATGTAGATTATAGATCGTTTACCGTGTGTCATATTTTTTATCTGAAACACGTATAATATAGCCATATAGCTGCGGCAAAACCGCAAGAGGATTTATGAAAATAACAGACTTGAAATGCGCCGTGATCGGCGAAAACCCTGTGGTGCGAATTGTGACGGATGAAGGCATTGATGGTTATGGGCAGGCCGAAAACACCAAGCCTTACCTTAAGCCGATGGTTTTGTTTTACAAGAAGTATCTTTTGGGCGAAGACCCGACCAATGTCGAGCGGGTGATGCTGAAAATACGCCGCATGGGCAGTTTTAAGCCTTGGGGCAGCGCTGTCAGCGCCATTGAAATGGCCTTGTGGGACATTGCAGGCAAGGCGGCGGGGTTGCCGGTTTACAAATTATTGGGCGGCAAGGTGCGCGATAAAGTGCGCATTTACAACGGCGGGGTGCGTTTTCCGATGACGAGCTTTACGCCCGATGATTACGCCGACAACATGCGCAAAATGAAGGCTGCCAAAGAGGGATTTACCATCATCAAACAGGCAATCGGCTTTCATACGCCCATGCCAGAGCGTGTGCCCAATTTCTTTTATGGCGATGTGCGCCAAGGTCCGCCGCACCCGACACGCGGCTTGTTGACCGAACAAGGGCTGAAGCACGTTATCGAATGTGTGATTGCGATGAAATCGGTGCTGGGCGATGAGATTGGGCTGGCGCTCGATTGCGGCCCGGGCTGGAGCGTGCCCGATTCGATTCGGCTGGCGAAGGCGCTAGAGCCGTATCACATCATGTGGCTAGAGGATTTGGTGACCGGCGATTACACGCCTTATGTGATGGCCGATGTGCTGCGTGAGATCACTCGCCAGACCAGCACGCCCATTCACACCGGCGAGCAAATGTATTTGCGGCACAGTTTTCGTGAGTTGATCGAAAAACACGCCGTCAATATCATCGGCCCCGACCCCGCCGATGTCGGCGGCATTGCCGAGATGAAGTGGATCGCCGAATATGCCGATTTGCACGGCATTCTCATGGCCCCGCACGGCATTTTTGATGGCGTGATTGGCTTGGCCGCGCATGTGCATTGTGCCGCCGCGATGCCCGATAACTACATCGCGTTCGAGTATCCCGTTGCCCGTCCGTCGTGGTGGTATGACATCGTGCAAGGGTTGCCCGACCCCATCGTCACCGACAGCATGATCACCGTGTGGGACACGCCGGGCCTTGGCGTCACTTTCAACGTTGACGCCGCTGTCAAATATTTGCCGGTTGGTGATGAGGACTTTTTTGAATGAGTGAATGACTGAATGAGCGATTGGGAAGAATTTCTAATCACTCATTCAGTCATTCAGTCATTCACTCATTCTCCCATTTGTCCTGTAAAATCTAGGTTAATGGCAAAATCAATTGTGATCACCGGTTCGACGCGCGGGATTGGGTTAGGGTTGGCAAATGAATTATTGAAACGTGGCTGCAACGTCACGATCAGTGGCCGCACACAACTCAGCGTTGACAAGGCGCTTGCCTCGTTGGCCGAGCAATATGGGCTTGAGCGGTTGTATGGGCTGCCGTGTGATGTTAGCGATCACTCGCAACTGAGCAACCTGTGGCACAAGGCGCACGAGCGTTTCGGCAGCATTGATATTTGGATCAACAACGCTGGTGTCGGCATCATCCGCAAAGCCTTGTGGGAACAAGACACCGATGCCGTGCGTGACCTCATCAACACCAACTTGCTGGGCGTGGTCTACGGTTCGCAAGTGGCGCTCAAGGGCATGATCAAGCAAGGCGGCGGGGCCATTTACAACATGGAGGGATTTGGCAGCAATGGCATGACCAGCGCCGGTATGGCGGCCTATGGGGCATCAAAAAGCGCTGTCACTTACCTCACGCGCTCGTTGCAAAAAGATTCAAAAGAGCAAAATATTTTGGTCGGCTTGCTCAGCCCGGGCGTGGTGGATACCGAATTGCTGCGCGGCGATTATGATGACCCTGCAAAGTGGGACAAGGCCAAGCGCACCCTGAATATCCTCGGCGATAAAGTGGAAACGGTGACGCCCTATTTAGCCGACAAAATTTTGGCCAATACCAAGGCTGGTGCGCGTATCTCGTGGCTCACCCCCAGCAAAGTAGCGCTGCGCTTCGCCACCGCCCGCATTAAACCGCGCAAGATTCTCGACTAAAAAGAGTGGATAGTGAATAGTGATAGTGGATAGTATTTTCTGCACTATCACTATCCACTTCCCACTTCCTAAGCATCCATCCACATCACATAGCTCCACCAGTCGCAGCGGATGCCGGCGACGCTGCCGGGGGCTTTGGGCAGGCGATGAAACCACCATTTGTGATGCTCGCGGATGTCGCCATTGCCCCAATGATTGCAGGTCACCCATTGTTGCTGGCCGGTTAAATACGGAAAATTGAGCCAATCGTCGCAGGCGCTACGCACTGGCGTAGGGTTGCCCCATTCATAGTCGCGGGTGCTGTTGGGGGCATAGTGCATCCATCCAACTTGAGACCTGCCGGGGTGATTTTGGTCGTAGCGGATGAAGCGCTCATATAGATTGGCCGCGCCGAATCGCCCCTCATACACTTTGGTCATCACCGATTCGGTGCGATGCCCCAAGTTTTCGAGCATTTCGCCCACGCCGCGCTCGTAGCTAAAGCCCATAATGACGAATTTTGGCACGCCGCCGCATAATTCGGGGTCGGCAAATTCGGGTGAATTGCACCAAAACGCATTTTCGCCCACCATGCGCGACTCGTAAAACCCGCCATACGGGAACGCGAACAGCCACACTTCGTCAATCTCCTCCATCATGACGCGCCCGATCAGGTTGAGGTCTTTGATGACATATTTGTAGTCGAGCATATCGGGCTGATGTGCGGAGGCTTGGCCCGACATCACGCGCAAATACGTTTTGGCGTCGTAGCGAAAACCATCTTCTTTGAGCGGAAATTCGTCGAGCACGATGCGCTCGACGATGCGATAGTTGACACGCCCACCGCTGCATTCGGCGACATCGGCAATATAGCCGCGACACAATTCGTCTGGGTCGTTCCAATTCATGTATTCGCGCAAGCGCGTGCCGCGCACAGGGTCCACAACGGGGTCGTAGATGACCAGCAACACACGCGGCGCAAAGCTTTGCAGCGGCGCGTCATCGCTCACTTGCAGCGGCGCAGTTTCGTCGCCACTCACCACGTTGCTGATTAAATTGTTTAGCCAAGACGAAATATTCATTGTGATAATGATACCTGTATTGCGAAAGCGTGATTCGAGCCACCAGCAAGCTATTCTTAATTCGCCAACTTAATTTCATCATAAATGGGCAATGGCGCAAGGCTGGGCGTGACGAAGGTAAACCGGTCACGATAGCCGCGAGCCGGACGCGGCTCTTTGAATACCCACATCGCCACCACCGGCACATACGGCCAATGCGCCTGCGCGTAATCCCATGCCTCAAGCGTGTAGCGGATGCGTTGCGCTGGGGTCACGCCAAAAATCCAACTTGGGTCGTCGTTCCAACCGGCCTCGGTGATGAAAATGGGCAGATCGGCGTCGCCGTGCCGAATCATCATTTCACGCACCAACTCGGTGCGCCGATAGTTAATGCGGTCACGGGCGGGCGGCTCGTCTGGCGCGGCGCTGCGTCCATACGAATGGACGGCAAAACCGTCGTAAAATGGAAAATGGAAAATGGAAAATGGAAAATTAGAAGTCATTTTCAATTTTTCATTTTCAATTTTAAATTTCTCATAGAGTTGTTCGAGATAAATCAGGTCGTCAAGCCCTTGGGCGCTGCCGATGGGTTCGAGCGTGGGCGCGAGTGCGCCGATCAGCACCAGCGCATCCGGGTTGGCGCGTTTGATGATGGGGTAAGCCAGCGTCACCATTTCGGCATACCCCGCCGGATCCACCGGACGCAATCCCCACTCGTGGCTCAAATTTGGCTCGTTCCACAAAATGATGTGCCCGACTTGGCCGCGAAAATGGGCCGCAAACGCCGCCGCAAATTCGGCAAAATCAACATAGGCCTCATGCGGCAAATAGGTGGGCGACTGGGTGTTGTGGCTGAGTGATGCTGGATTGGCTTTTTGCTGCGCCCACGCGGGCGGCAACCCCAGCCGCGCAATGACGCGCAAGCCTTGCCGGTTGGCGTGGGCGATGACGCGCTCGGCGCTGCGCCAATCAAATTGGCCTTTGCTCGGCTCGTAATATGCCCATGGAAAAAATTCGACCATCCAGCCCACCCCGGCCTCGCGCAGCATGTGCAACCCGCGCTGAATCTTCCATTCCTCGGCCTCCTCGGTGAAGCGGGTGTGCATTCCGGCGACGGGCCGCCGCGTTTGCACCACTTGCGGCTCGCCGAGGGTAATGAGCAAACTCGGCGGCTTAACCAGCGCCAAGAGCGCGAGGAGGATGAGGAGGCGGATTTTCATATAAGCACGAACGAAAAAATGATACCTCATGTGCTAGAATTTCTTAGATTTATTATGAAAGCCCTCGTTCTCAAAGCCCACGAAAATATTGTTCTCGAAGATGTGCCGATGCCAGAATTGGCCGACGACGAAGTGTTGCTCAAAGTGACGGCCTGCGGCATTTGCGGCAGCGATTTGCACGGCTATTTGGGCCACAGCGCCCGCCGCACCAAAAGTTTGCCGCTCATTATGGGCCACGAATTTGCCGGTGTGGTGGTCGAATATGGCAAACGGGTGAGTGATGTCGCCAAGCGTGAGTTTCCGCTGGGGGCACAGGTCGCCATTAACCCGCAATATGGCTGCGGGGTGTGCAAAGCCTGCCGCGCTGGCCTCAGCCACGTTTGCCCCAACATGACTATTCTCGGCATCGAGCGGGCGGGCGGCATGGCCGAATATGTTACCGCGCCCGCGCACCGGCTGTTCAAATTGCCCGCCGGGCTGAGCGCCGCCGCTGGCTCGATGACCGAAACACTGGCCGTCGAGGTGCATTTGTTTAAGCGCGTGATGACGCCCTATACGCGCACTGTGGTGGTGCTGGGCGCGGGTGCGCAAGGGCTGCTGGCGGTTCAACTCGCCAAGGCGGCAGGCGCACAACACATTGTGGCGTGCGACATTGTGCCGCAACGCTTGGCGATGGCGAAAAAATTTGGCGCAACCAGCACCGTGATCGGCAACGAGGAAGATGTGGTTAAGCACGTTATGACGTTGACCGACCAGTGGGGCGCAGATTTGGTGATCGAGGCGGTGGGCAATGCGCGATTGCGCCAACAAGGCGGGCAAATGCTCGCCATTGGCGGCACGCTGGCGCTGGTGGGTAATTTTAATGGGGTGACCAATTTTGACTTTTTGCCCATCATCACCAAAGAACAGCGCATTTTTGGCACCTATTGTTACACCGATGACGATTTTGCGCGGGCGCTGGAGATGATCGCCGATGGGCAGATCAATGTCGGTGACATGTTGCACACGATCACGCTTGATGAAAGCGTCGAGTATTTTCATCGGCTGATCGAAGAGCCGGGCAGTTTGATGAAAGTGGCGATTGTGCCGTAACAAACCGCGAATTGTGCTGATTGACCCGCACAATTCGCGTGAATTGTGCGGGTCAATCAGCACAATTCATGATAAACTAGGTGCGTGATACCGCGTCTTATTCATTCGAGCATCAATGAACAATTGACACAAGACCACCGTGTGATCTTAATTTTTGGAGCGCGTCAGGTCGGTAAAACCACCCTCGTGCAAACCGTGCTGGAACAACATCCGGCGCGTGTGCTTTATGTCACTGGCGATGATCGTCGCACGATGGGGGTGTTATCTAGCCGCGATCTCAGCCGATTGCGCGGCATGGTCTCTGGTTACGATGTGCTTTTTGTGGACGAAGCGCAGCGCATCCCTGAAATTGGCATCAACCTAAAATTGCTCGCCGATCATGTGCCCAATTTGCGTATCATTGCCACAGGGTCATCGTCGTTGGATTTGGCGAGCAAAACCCGTGAGGCGCTTACTGGGCGGGCATGGGTGCATTCGCTTTATCCAATTGCCATCGCTGAATTGGCAAAGCAAAACACCCCGTTCGAATTATCAAACCAACTCGATCAGCGCCTGATTTATGGCAGCTATCCGGCATTATTTGGCATCGAAAACGCAGTAGCGCGACGTGATTATTTAGACACACTCGTTCACAGTTATCTTTACAAAGACATTTTAGAGATCGCCAATATCAAACACCCAGCCAAACTACATGATTTACTGCAATTATTGGCGTATCAGGTTGGTCAAGAAGCCTCGATTAATGAGCTAGCCACCCAATTGCAAATTAGTCGTGATGCAGTTAACACTTACATTGATTTACTTGAGCAATCATTTATTATCTTTCGTTTGCGCGGATTTAATCGTAACTTGCGTAAAGAAGTGAGTAAGCAGGCCAAGATTTATTTTTGGGATACAGGTGTGCGTAACGCTTTTGTGAACAACTTTGACCCACTTGCCAATCGTAAAGATGTGGGGGCGTTGTGGGAGAACTTTCTCATTGCCGAGCGCCGCAAATTACTCAGTTACCACAAAACAGCGGTCAGTTTTCATTTTTGGCGCACCTACACCGGCGCCGAGCTTGACCTCATTGAGCATCGTAGCGGCGAGCCACATGGCTTCGAGTTTAAATGGGGGCAAGGGGCGCTTCGGCAATCTCAATCTTTGATCGAGGCATATCCACATTCAACCGTCACGCTAATCAATCAATCAAATTATTTGACGTTTTTAACCCAAGCACCTAATTAAAAAACATGATCATTGACTTTCACAATCATTTCTTCCCTAAAGCCTATCTCGATGAGCTAACACGACGGCCCTACTTGGCGACGGTGACACAAAACGCCGCCGGGCAAACCGTGATGGTGCAAAAGGGCGATTACAACGTCATTGTCGAGGAGCATCACAACCCAGCCGCCCGCTGTGACGCAATGGACGCGGCGGGGGTGGATATGCAAGTGCTGACCATGACCGTGCCCGGCGTTCACAGCGAGCGCCCCGACGATGGCGTGCGGTTGGCGCAGGTGGTAAATGATGGCTTTGCCGAGGCCATTGCCCAATTCCCCAAGCGCTATACGGCGCTGGCGGCGCTGCCTTTGCAAGACCCAGCCGCTGCTGTGCGCGAACTCGAACGCGCGGTTGGCATTGGGCTGCGTGGCGGCACGCTGTTTACGCATGTGAATGGGGCGGCGCTGGATGGCGAAGCCTATTGGCCGCTGTATGAAAAGGCGGTTGCGTTGGGTGTGCCGCTCTTTGTTCACCCCATTGTGCCAACGCATGTCGGGCTGATGGGCGACTACCGAATTGTGGCGGTGACCGGCTTTTTGTATGAAACCACGACCGCGCTGTGTCGCATGGTGTATAGCGGGCTGCTTGAGCGCCTGCCCGATCTAAAATTGGTGGCGGCGCATTTGGGCGGCACGGTTCCCTTCATCGCCGAACGGGCCGATCGCGGGTTTGCGGTGTATCCCGAATGTCGCACCCGGCTGCAAGGCAAGCCGAGCGATTATCTGCGCCGGATTTATGCCGACACCTTCCCCGAAACCGCCAAGGCCATTCAATTTGCCAGCGAATTTTTTGGGGCCGACAAGATTTTGATGGGCAGCGACTACCCGCATCAAATCGGCGATTTGCCGGGCGGTGTGCGCACCATTCAAGACATGCCGATATCGGCGGCAGACAAAGCCATGATCTTGGGCGGCAACGCGGCGCGGTTGTTGGGGTTGGGCTAAGCCAAGGCTGTTGAAAAGTCAGCACGCTACTTAACCCGTCATCTCCGCGAACGCGGAGATCCACAACGTGTCAGAGCAAAATTGCGGCAAACCAGCCAACCTAGGCCTGTCTGGTTATAGATTCCCGCATTCGCGGGAATGACGAGGCGACTTTTGAACAGCCTTAGTCTAAGCAGCGCTATTTTTTGCGGGCGCTGGGGAGGAGATAGGCGGGCTGATACAAAAACGCCTGAAACCCAACAAACACTTTGTTGAGGTCTTCAGCTTTGCCAAGATTTTTCACCATTTCATTTGTTGAGCCATATTTACGTTTTGCCAGCGCGGTTAGGTTGTTCAGCGCCAACTCTTGCACGCCATTTTTGACGTAATGCGTGAGCGCAAATTCTAAAAACACCTGTTGTTTTTGGGTGAAATGGCTGCTAATGGCCGCCCGCGCTTGCTCGGCGCGAGCGGTGCGCGGCACAGGCGGCGCGGCATAGGCCACATGCGCCAACACATCATACAAATCGCTTTGCTCGGCATCAATGATCTTCTGGATTTCGGCCAATTGCGCGGCGTGGAAACCGTTGTCGGCCAGCCCTTGCAGCAATTTGGCGCGGCTGTCGGGCTTGCTCCACAAGGCCAGCAATTCTTCTTCGCTGCTAAAAAACAGTGGCAATTTGCCAAATAGCAATTCGATAAAGGCCTGCGCCGAGATCGGCCTGCCATCGGGATGCCAAAAGGTGGTGACGGTGTTGTGGGCAATATTGCGGGCTTTGCCGTCAGACAGCTTTACCTTTACCATCGCCGGGCGGATGCGGCCTGCATCGCCGCCGTCGTCGCCGTCATCTGGCGGCGCGTCGCCCCCATCCACCTCAGCCCCACGCGGTGGGTTCGATGTGGATGAATCTGGCGGCGGCAGCGGCGGCCCATCCCAATCAGCGTCGTTAAAGCGTTCGTGCGCCCGCACAAAATCGTAAACCGTGAAGTAATCTTTGCCCTCGAATAGGCGTGTGCCGCGCCCGATGATTTGCTTAAATTCGATCATCGAATTGACCGGACGCAACAGCACAATATTGCGCACGTTACGCGCATCTACGCCGGTGCTCAATTTTTGCGAGGTGGTCAAGATGGTCGGGATGGATTTTTCGTTGTCTTGAAAATCGCGCAGATATTGCTCGCCCAATGTGCCATCGTTGGCGGTGACGCGCTGGCAATAATTGGGGTCGCTGCTGCGTTTGAGTTGGTTGATCAGGTCGCGCACCAGCAAGGCGTGGGCCTGATTGGCGCAAAAGACCAGCGTTTTTTCGTGCGGCTGAATTTGGCTCAAAAAGATCTCAACCCGTTTTTGTTCGCGTTCACGGATTTCGATACTGCGATTGAAATCGCCTTGGTCATAAATTTTGCCGATCTGAATTTGGCCTTCGAGCACGTCATCGCTGGCTGAATATTGATAATAGTCGAGCGTGGTTTCGATTTGTTTGACGCGAAAAGGCGTGAGAAAACCATCGTTGATGCCGTCTTTGAGCGAATATTCATACAGCGGCTCGCCAAAATAGCGATAGGTGTCGGCATTGTCGCTGCGTTTGGGGGTGGCGGTGAGGCCAAGTTGCACGGCAGGCGCGAAATAATTCATGATGCCGCGCCATGTGCTTTCGTCATTGGCCCCACCGCGATGACATTCATCAATCAGGATGAGGTCAAAAAAATCGGGCGGGTAATCGCCAAAATAGGGCGTGGGCGTGCCGTCTATCACCGGCCCCGACATGAAGGTTTGGAAGATGGTGAAAAACAGGCTGCCATTTTTCGGCACGCGGCCATTTTTGCGAATGTCGCTGGGGGCAATGCGCACCAGTGCATCTTCGGGGAAGGCCGAGAAGGCGTTAAAGGCTTGGTCGGCCAAAATATTGCGGTCGGCCAAAAATAAAATACGCGGACGACGTGCCATCGTATGGCCTGCCTCATCGCGGCGCAAGTTCCAACGCGCCTGAAACAATTTCCACGCGATTTGAAAAGCGATGAAGGTTTTGCCGGTGCCGGTGGCAAGCGTGAGCAACATACGTTGCCGCCCCGCGCCGATGGCCTGCAATACCCGCTCGACCGCGATCTCTTGATAATAGCGGCTGGGGTGCGAGCCGCTTTTGTCTTCAAAGGGAATGGCGGCGAAGCGCTCACGCCATACCTCTGCGGCGATGTTTGTCACCGTAGCGGTTGTGGCATTTGCCGCACCAAAGGTCATGTCCCACAATTGGCTGGGGCTGGGGAATGCCGCCACCTCGCCCTCGACACCGGTGTGCATGTCAATGGCGTAAATGCCGCGCCCATTGCTGGCGTAGGTGAAGCGCAAGCCCAATTTATCGGCGTAGTTTTTGGCCTGCGCCACCCCCTCGGTCAATGCCTCATCCCACGCCTTGGCCTCGATCACGCCGAGTTTGTGGTTGCGATATTCGAGCACATAGTCCACCTTCAGCATTTTGCCGCGCCGCCCATGATCTTCGATGCGGCCCGGCGAAATGACATATTCGCGCCGGATGCGGCTGTGCGCATGCACACCCCAACCGGCCCGCGCAAGGGCGGGGTCTATGTGCTCGGCTCTGGTTTCGGCTTCGTTCATCGGGTGCGGTCTATGGGTTTGCTGCGCTAAAGCCTATTGTATCGTAACGGCGGGTCACCGACCCGCCTTTTGGGGATGATTCAAAGGCCGTTCAAACAAGGCTGTTCAAAAGTCAGCACTTCACTTAACCCGTCATATCCGCGAAAGCGGAGATCCATAACGAGGCCCGCAAAAAATGGCACGACCCACTCGATTTGTGCCTGTCTGGTTATAGATTCCCGCTTTCGCGGGAATGACGAGGCGACTTTTGAACAGCCTTGGGGATGATCCTAAGGCTGTTCAAAAGTCAGCATGATACTTAAACCGTCATCTCCGCGAAAGCGGAGATCCATAACGAGGCCCGCAAAAAATGGCACGACCCACTCGATTTGTGCCTGTCTGGT
>JAHBAL020000548.1 GCA_018500105.2 Anaerolineae bacterium | reverse complement strand
GTTGTGATCAGGGTTGGTTTTAGTGGCTTTTGCTCGCGATGCCTGCACAATTAAATCCGCCCAACGCTCCTCATTAATCGTCGGGTCGGCTTGGGCAATGAAACTGAAGGTGCGCAAGTCAATATTTGGCTCAATATGCCGCATTCCCATAACGATGGCTGATGAGTCAATGCCGCCCGAAAGGGCCGTGCCGACCGGCACATCGCTGCGCAAATGCAGCCGCACATTTTTCAAGAAAAGCGCACGCAGTTGCTCGGCGGCTTGGTCGAATGATAGATCATGCCGAGGTTTGGGATCGAGTTTCCAATAGGGTTGCGGGCGCAGCGTCTCAAGTTGAACCGCTTGCGTCAGATCGAGCGTGACGCTGTGCGCCGGGCGCAATTGATACACGTCGGCAAACATCGTTTCTCGATGTTGTTTGTTGTCATCATGATCCAAATACCCAATGCGCAAGTAATCGTGCAGGCGCTGCGGGTTGGCGCGGCGCGACACCCATGGCAATTCGAGCAATGCTTTGATCTCAGAGCCAAATGCAATTTGCCCGTTTGAAACGGTGTAATAGACCGGTTTGATGCCAAATGGATCGCGGGAAATAAAAAGTTTGGGCGCATGAGTGGCCCGCAAATCTAAAATCGCCAATCCCCACATGCCAACAAAATGTTTGACACACTTGCTGCCCCATTCTTCATAGGCCGCTAAAATGACATTTGTATCACCAGTTGAGCTAAATGTATAACCTTTTTTTGCCAAAATGTCGCGCAGTTCGACATAGTTATAGATTTCGCCATTAAAAATCAGCCATACGGTTTGCGCCCGATTCGACATGGGCTGATGACCGCTAGGTGACACATCCAAGATCGCCAATCGCCGAAACCCAAATGCCAAATTCCACTCACCAGCTTCGTGGTTGGTCAGGCGCGGTAAATTGAGCAACTTTGTAGCGGCTTTGCCGCCGTCGGCGTCATCGCCACCAAATAGTTTGATGTTTTGTGATTGCGTATTCGCCAGCAAATATCCTTCGTCATCTGGCCCGCGATGCCGAATGGCGGTAGTTGCTGACTTGACTTGGGATGAATAAATTTGCCCGTTGCTGTTGAAGATGCCAAAAATGCCACACATGCTTAGATAGTCGGTTTTTTGCTTGCCTAATGCACATTGGCATTAGCGAATGACCATACGAATGACCTCGAAGGCTTCGGCGTAATGCGCCCCGATTTGCATGCCACGCACCACTGCCAGCGCCCGCAGGGTTTCATCGCGCATGTAGTGGCGGAATTGTTGCGAGCCATAGGCGTTCATGCAGGCCAATTTGCGCTGCAAATGCTGTTCTTGTAGCTCAACAAATAGTTCGTGCTCAAATGCTTTGGAATTAAGCGGCAATTCATATCCTAAAATCGTTTTATTTTTAAAGCCGCGAAAGGCTTCTTGCGACACGACCGCATGGTCTTGATGACGATCATCACTGGCGGGCACAAGCACCAAATCTGGGTTGATGGTTTTATTTAAAATTACCATTTCTTCCAAAATATCTTGGCGGTCTGTAGGAAAATAGCGCACGCGGAAATTGCCAACATGAATATTGGCCGCAGGAATGCCGATTGCCATCCCTGCCGCGATCACTTCGCTGCGTAATATATCTTGCGGTAGGCCCTTGGGCACTGATTGCTCGCAGCCTGAAAATACGTGATAATGCACATCCACTTTTTGCTCGATTAGCCGTGCCAGTAGCCCGCTGCATCCCATCTCGTCGTCAGGGTGTGCGCCGAGAAATAGGGCGCGTTTTATTCCATTAAATATAAGTTCGTTCATTGATTAACTTGGTATTGATCTGATTGTATTCTGAGATAATAAAGACCATAAGACACTTTTGAAATGATGATGCCTAAGACTTATTCTAGTTTACCTAATTTTACATTTCATGATTACCAAGGACTCCTTGAATCCTTACTTCAAGTTGGTTACAAATTTGAGTTTGTGAAAAATTTATTGCCAGCTAGTTCTATTGATCAATCAAAAAAACAAATCGTTTATCTAAGGCACGATATTGACTTTCACCTGAATGGCGTTGAGAAAATTGCCTTAATTGAGAATCGTTTAAGGATTTGCGCAACGTATTATGTGTTGCTTACTGAACAATACAATGTGCTTCATCCCCGAAGTTTAGCTGTTTTAGAAGCTATTCTTAGATTGGGGCATGATATTGGGCTGCATTACGACCTTTCAATTTATCCTACCGATTTGCCCGCAGCTCATGCACGGTTGCGCTGGGAAATTGATTTATTGCGACGTATTACTGGGCGCGATATAAAAACTATCGTGACGCATCAACCATTTCGTGGTATCCCCGACCCGTTTCGCGCACTTGATATTTATATTCATCCTCATAATTCTAAGTATCAAGAAAATTTAACATATATCAGCGATAGTGCGCGTAGTTGGCGTGATGAAAATTTGTTGAATTGTTTTAAAGAATCTCGACCACAACGATTGTTACTGAATACACACCCAGAATTTTGGCTGAGTGATGAAATGATCAAGGACCGTTGGGTTTATTCAAAATCGGTTATGCACCCGAATATTAATGCAATTGCTACAGATAGTTTGCGTGCCCAAGAAGCAGTGTGGCGCGACCACATTGCTACTAAACTACATGACGCACGTGAGGTTAAATAAATTATGTTAGAGATAGGAAAATTTGATTCGGATACTGATGCCTTAAAACAACGTATTAATACACATGATAAATTTGGCACTTATGATCTTAATGAATGGATATTCAATCACATGGATGTTGTTCAAGGTCAACGTGTGCTAGATTTAGGGTGTGGGACTGGCAAACAATCGTTGCCTTTAGCTAAATTGGTTGGCGAAAAAGGGCAAATTTTTTCTGTAGATATATGGCAAAAATCTTTAGATGAATTACAACAAACTGCAATTCGTTTGGCGTTGCCCCAAATTCAAACCACTCAATCTGATTTAGATGAATTAGATCAAAATGTTAAAGGTGAATTTGATCGGATTTTAAGCTCTTATTCTATTTACTACATTAAAAAACCGCTACATGTTTTTCAGGCAATTCATAGTCTTGTAAGAAGTGGAGGCCTTTTTTTCTTTTGCGGACCATCTCGATTCAATAATTTAGAGATTAAACAGTTTCATTATGGTTTGCGAAAAGAGGAAGTTCCGCCGCCGAATTGGTCAGACACATTTATCGAAGATATTGGCGTGCCATTAACGCAATCATTATTTAACAGCTTTGAAGTTTTTCGTTTTGAAAATCCCCTGCGCTTTGATTCTGCTGATGGATTATATAAATATTGGAGTTCTTATAATTTATATGATGAAAGTTTAGACGAGAAGTTTAAGCAAGGTGCAAATGCCTACTTTGAGAATAATTCAGTGTTTACGACAGTAAAACGAGTGATTGGTGTAAAGGCAATGAAAAGCTAAAAATTTAAAGGGCATCTATCTATTTATAGATGCCCTTTAAATTTGAGGGGTTGGCAAATGTTACCGATAAAACCCCAACACCAACTCCACAATGTGCCCCTGCTCATCCGACGTCAATTCAGGAAAACACGGCAAACTCAGCACGGAGTGACACGCGGCATCAGTGATGGGGTAGGCTCCCATATCGCCCGAAAAAAGCGGCTGACGCGGCAGCGGGACTGGGTAATACACCATCGCCTGCACGCCCGATTTCGCCAAATACGAAATCAGTTCGTCGCGGCGCTCTGGCACACGAATTGTATATTGATGATAAACATGGTGAGCTAGCGCATTCACATAGGGTGGGGTGATCTCTGTGCCGGCAAATAGCGCGTCATAACGCGCTGCAACGGCTCGCCGAGCCTGTGTCCAATCGGCCAAATGCCGCAATTTTACGCCCAAGATATGGGCCTGAAGGGCGTCGAGCCGTGAGTTATAGCCCAAAATCTCATGATAATACTTGCGAGTTGCACCGTGTTTGCGCAGCAAATCAACTTGTTTTGCCAAGGCCGCATCGCGCGTGATGATTGCTCCACCGTCCCCATAAGCACCTAAATTTTTGGTCGGGAAGAACGACAATGTAGCGATATCGCCATAATCTCCAACTGGCTGCCACGCAAAACTCGCGCCAATGGCTTGGGCCGAGTCTTCAATCACTTTCAAATTGTGCTTTTGGGCAATCTCGCAAATGGCGGGCATATCTGCCATTTGCCCATACAAATGCACCGGCATAATGGCTTTGGTTCGTGGTGTAATTGCCGCTTCGATCAGGGCTGGGTTGATGTTGAATGTGCGCGGGTCAATATCAACAAAAACCGGTTTGGCCCCAGCGTGCAAAATGGTGTTGGCGCTGGCGACGAAGGTAAAAGGTGTGGTGATCACCTCATCGCCATCACCGGCGCCGAGGGCGACCAAGGCCAAGAGCAGGGCGTCGGTTCCTGATGCCAGCCCGACCGCGTGCGGCATTTGGCAATAGGCCGCCAGTTCACGCTCAAATT
>JAHBAL020000462.1 GCA_018500105.2 Anaerolineae bacterium | reverse complement strand
CTCGCCGTGTCTTGCGATTGATACGTCTCGTAGACGGGGTCACTCGCTGGCGGCGTATACGCCTCATACGGATACGACGAGGCCGGCGCTTCGACATACGGCGGCGGTTCGTAGTTGTCAACCCCACTGCTGCTGCCTCCCGACGACCCACCCCCACTTGACCCGCTGCTGCCGCCACTACTGCCGCCGCTCGAATCGCCACTGCCACCCGACGACCCGCCGCCACTGCTGCCACCGCCCGGATCACCGCCGCCGCCACTCGACCCGCCATCCCCCGGTCTGGGGGTCCAAACCACATTCCCATCCGGCCCTGTGCTGGGATAACAATCCGAGCAATCGGGCGGCGGGCCATCGTCAGCCGTCCGCGATGGGTTGGGTGCGGCTTTGCCTGGCTTGCGCTGCGTTTGCGTCAGGCTGTAATTCAGCCCGTCCCCATTGCCCGCCATGCGCACCGCGCCAGTCTCAAGTTGTATGACAACAACCCATATACAAATGAGACTGGCAGATACTTATAAAATTACTCCCCCCTAACAACACTGTCGCCCATAAACCACTTAGTGGGTGGTTCACCGGTTAGCAACACCTCTTTTTGCTCGAAATAGTGTCGCACAACAGCTTTTTGTGCCTCATCCACAAAAAACAGAATCTTATCTCTTTCTATTTCATAAATTTGGTCATTATTGAGCAAAGTGCGTAAATCGCTCATTGCTTGTTCATGTCCACCCAATTGCTGAATATGTTCTTTCGTCATCACATTTGCCATGTAAATATCTCTCAATTTATATGGCATTTTGTCACCGTTGTAGTGCCACAAGTTCAAATTTACAAACATACTTTCAGCAATATGATGTGGACGCATATCAGCAAAATACGATACGGGGCTAAATCGTGTCTGATAATAACCACTTAATCCATATTCGATCTTGAAATAACGATTTATCGCCTCAAACACTGAAGTGATAAATTTATGTGAGGTTTCACTTCCATGAAATTGTGATATCCGTTCTGGAATTTGCACGTAAATTGTATGATAAGGTCTTGATTTAAGAATGGTCTTTTTTATTTCCGCCACTATCCCTTCGCCACAAATTCTTTCACGTTCAGTTATTGTGTTTTGTAAACACACGGTTCGCATTTTCTGCACATTTACTACTTGCTCAAAATTTCTTAACACCCGCTCACGTCTCTTTCTTACAATGTTATATTCTTTGGAATGACTATGGAAGGGACGCTCACTTTCATAAGAATAGAAAATGCCAGTCCATTCAATGCCGATCAGTTGTTCAATTTCGGTAGAAAGCTTTAGAAAGTCGTGCGCCCAAAACTCGGTTGAAAACGAGCGAAAGTAAACGACAAGGCTTAGTTGGAATTTAGAAGATATTGGCATAGTTATGGGTAATCTGGGTCAATGGCTGGGCGACGAACAACGGGAATACCCGCTTGCTCAAGAATGTCGCTCATCTCATTTAATTTATCTTGCATTTGTGATCTGGTCTGCGATGGACTGACCACCTCTACCAACTCTAACGACCCGTCCTCCCGGGCAATTGTAACGTCAGGCCGTCGGCGATCAGTGACTTCATGATCAGTAACGGTAGACAAAGAGCGATTGAGATAAATGTCTGTCACCGAAGAGTCTTGTTGGGCTTCTTCAATAACGCGGTTAATTTCGCCGCTATGAGTAGGATTGCCTGTATTTTGTGGATTCCCGTGAATCTGAGGGGTTGGCGTTGCGTCTGGGATTGGAGTAGATACAGCCGATGGTGCAGGCGCGGGCACAGGCTCATGCCCAGCCTCAATAGGCATTGCAGGCGGTAAATGAGTGAGATATAACCCAATGCCAACGCCAAGCATTCCCGCACCGACTGCGCCAATGAGTGCCCCAGCCGCAATTGCCCCTTCACCTAATCCGATTAATGGCATTGTGCCTACACCCACAGACCCAACGACCATTCCAATATCTGGCGGCACAATGGCTTCAGCGGCCTGCGCCTGCTGCGTATTCGCCTCAATTGTGCGCACCTCATCCAGCGACGGCGCACCGAGATCGCCGGACGGCGACGGGCTGCTGGGCTGGTTTTGCGGCACTTCTTCGGGCGAAGTGGGGGGGGCGGCGGCAACCGTGTTCGTCTCCCATGCCGACAGGCCAGCCTCGCCCGCGTTCGGGTCGCCATACCCCTGCGATATCACCTCACTCACCGTGTCTTGCGATTGATACGTCTCGTTGACGGGGTCGCTCGCTGGCGGCAAAACACATGCCTCTTGTGCCGACAATAATCGGTGCAGGAGGCACATGCTTTACTGGACTAAATTATTCAGGCAGTTGTTGCTGATTCATTGGCACATTCCGACCTGTTCTGAGGGGCTTATATAAGTTGGTTAATCATCTTTAATGTCATACATTCCTCGCACGTTTCGGTAATATCCTTCTGCACTTCTCCAAACAATCCATGAAAAAAAAGCACTAATAAAAGATGCATCTAATAATTTCCAAAGCAATGAAATAAACCTTTCTGTGAACGAAGGAAAAAACTTGCTTTGCATTATTTCCGGGACTACTATGGAAGCAACTCCTGCGACCCAAATGAGGCCCACCAATAACTTAGAATGTTTACGGCGCAACATGTTCTTGATTCGCAAGCGAAAATGTAATACACTATAAATACCAACGCAGAAATACAATACGATAAATAATGTAAAGTCTTTTTGTGATTCATTAGACATAATTTAATTTTATTAACACTTTAGTCTTATAGTTTTCGTCAATCTATAATTCTTCTAATTGCATTTGTTATCATAATCACTGATACTACATACACTGACCTTAACGTATTGATTTTGATTACCCTCTCTTATTTCCCCAATTTCTACACTAACACCTACTATGCCAGAAAGATTTAGATCTACGTATAGGGCATCGGGGAATTTTAATTGCTCTGTAAAAATTGAAATACCATCCATATAGGCTGCCCCGCGATATATTGGCAGATTTTCAATTACGTTTTGAACTGTTTTTGAATTTGGAACATTCGGAAATACGTCCCCTGCCATATCAGTTAAGGTGGCTGTTCCTATTTGAAAATACCCCTCACTAAAATTAACGATGGTGTTACCTTTATTTACATCTGAAGAGCCGCTAGCTAACAGTCCAATTGTACCTGCCGCCCCCGCCACTGCCAACAGCGGAAGCACATCTCCTGTTCCCACTCCCGTCATTGCAGACCCTGCAGCAAGTGTTGTTGAAGTTAAAGATATCACATCCATAGCCGTTGCCACGGTGTCAAGATTTTCCTTTACTATATTTGCGACCACACTTGGCGTATTCGTCACAATATCGGTCAAGGTCTGAATACCCAATACCTGACCTTGTTGCTGGGCAGACAAACTATCATAAAGGGGTTCGTCGGGTGCAACTGTCTCTGCTAATTTATACTCCACATAGGTCTCAAACGCATCAACGACTGGAATACCACTTGTTGGCGGCTCACCCCCGCCAAACTCAGCACTCGCCACCTCGCTCGATGCCGACGCTGTCTGCACCGGCAATATCGCATCCACCACAGCACTGACGATATTCACGGCGGCATCAATGAACGCATCGAGCACACTGCCGGTCAGATCTGCCTCGCCATACCCTTGCGCAATGACTTCACCCGCCGTGTCTTGCGATTGATACGTCTCGTAAACGGGGTCGCTATATGACGGTGTATACGTCTCATACGGGACCCAATTTCTCACCCTTTAAGTTAGGAAGTTGAGCCACAAATGGACAGTGCCGATCGTCATCAATACGAAATAGTATAGTGGTTGTTCAACAGAGTTGGGGCAGTTGTTAAATGGTTATTTCTTTCGCCCCACCTTTGTTAAATAGAAGTCCCAATATCCTCTTGGAATTAAAACTCCATTTAAAATTGACAGGAGAAAAAAAACTGAATTTACAACACAAACCCTTATAAACAGCCCAATCCAATCGTAAGGCGCACTTGTCAGCATGGTTTTATATAAAAAAATACAACCCAAACAAATACTAACGTATAACAACAAATGAAAAGCCATCAAGGTCTTGTCTGCCTCTAACGTCCATTTGCCATTAAACTTTGCTATCTTCCGAAAATACCCTTCATCAAAAATAACAAAAGGTATAAATGTTGGCACATGCCATAATAACCATTTATCAGAATACATATTCATGTAAGACATGAACATTTGAAGCATCCCCAATCCAAATTCAATTTGACACAAAACAATAAAAAACATTAAATCTTGCTTGTGAAATTTAAACATATTTATAAATTCAGGATAATCTAATTCAAAACATTGATTTACATCAACCCTAAAAAGGCAGCAAAATAAACTGTATTAGGGAATTCATGTTCCGATTGTTTCAGCAAAAACAAGCATGTTGAAACAATCGGAATGTTTTACAAGACCACCTACTTACAACTCATGGATACAGTATATTAGAAAAATAATTTCCAGCACCTTGTGACATAGTTTCAGCTAAAATTTCGCCCACCAATCTTCCTCCAGGAAGAATTCTTTCTATTGCAGCACCTGTTATTGCTTCTATCGCTTCACCTGCTGCTGATTGTCGAGCATCATTCAAGGTTGGTTGTTGATCTGCATATTGAAGTGACTCCATTTTTAGGGGGTCACTTCAGTTGAATTTTGTCAAAAATTGCGCAATTGTTGCGTTATCAAACAACAAAATTGGCCCCATTTTGCCAAACGCCCCCTCCGCCATTCTTGGTATAGTGCGTGCCCATGACGAACGCCATTCTGCATGAGATTGCCGCCCAAGTCGGCACGCCGTGCTACATTTACGATCAAGACAAGATCACGGCCAATTACCGACGGCTGGCCGCCGCGTTTGCCGGCTGCGGCATCTATTACGCCGTCAAGGCCAACAGCAACTTGTCCATCCTCAGGCTGCTGCGCGAATTGGGCGCGGGCTTCGATGTGGTCAGCATCGGCGAGATGCGCCGCGCCATGCTGGCCGGGGCCAGCGCCGATCAAATTGTGTTTGCAGGCGTGGGCAAACGCGACGATGAACTGATTGAGGCGCTCGACGCCGGTATCGGCTGGCTCAACGTCGAGAGCGCACAAGAATTGCGCGTGCTGAGCGACATCGCCCAAGCCAAAGGGCTACGGCCTAACGTGGCGTTGCGCATCAACCCCGCCGTAGACCCGCATACCCACCAATACCTCGCCACCGGCAAAGGCAGCAGCAAATTCGGCATCAATGTCGAGCCAGCCCTCGCCCTGGTTGCGCAGCGGGCCGACTACCCCGGCGTCAATATCGCGGGGGTTCATGCCCACATCGGCTCGCTGCTATTCGAGCCAGCCACTTATGCCCAAACCATGCAAGTACTGCTCGATTTTGTCGCCGAATGTCGCAGTTTCGGAGCCGATTTGTCGCATGTGGATGTAGGCGGTGGCTTTGGCGTGGCCTATCAACCCGACGGGGCGCAGCTTGCCGTCGAAGACATCGCCAATGCCATGTTGCCGTTGGCCCGCGCCGATGGGGTGAATGTGCAAATTGAGCCGGGCCGTTACCTCGTCGCCGAGGCCGGTCAATTGCTCACCCGCGTGCTTTACATCAAAACCAACGGCGACAAACATTACGCCGTCGTTGACGCCGCCATGAACGACCTCATTCGCCCCTCGCTCTACGGCGCGGCGCATCAAGTGTTGAAGGTAGCCAAGAACCAAGAGCCAAGACGCAAGAGCCAAGACGGAAGCGAAAAAGACTTAGCACTTAGCACTAAGCACTTAGCACTTGAATCTCAGGACTTATACGAGGTCGTGGGGCCGATCTGCGAATCGGGTGACTTTTTGGCCCACGCGGTGACCTTGCCAGATTTACAACGCGGCGACCTGCTCGCCATTCAACATGCCGGGGCCTACGGCTTCGCCATGTCATCCAATTACAACACCCGCCCGCGTGCCGCCGAAGTCATGCTTCACGGCCAAGGCTGGCGCATCATCCGCACCCGCGAAACCTTTGAATCGTTGGTGGCGGGTGAGATAGGGTGTTTGTAGAAAATTGAGTAATGTGTAACGAGTAATGAGTAACGAGTAACGAGATTAATTAACAACACAATATATTATTCATTACTCATTACTTGTTACTCGTTAATCGTTACTTCCCCTTTCCCCTTATGAACATCCTCCTCCTCGACATAGACGGCACACTCATTCACGATCGCGGGTATCGTCACGCGATGCGAAAGACGATTGAATGGGTGGGGCAACAACGTGGTTTGCCGACCCATGCCCCCGCCGAACAAGAAATTAACGTATTGCATTCGTGTGGTTACAGCAACGAATGGGATTCGGTGCCGTTTAGCATCGGCATCAATATGCTCATGCAGCACTTGGGCGACAACAATCGCCCCGATTTCGCCGCATGGGCGCGACGCAGCACCGAGTTTAACGGCTTGCCCAACGAACGCGCCCGCGACCTGCTTTTGCACGAATCACCCGCCGAGCTACACACCGACATTCACGCCCTGCTCGACGAAGTGCAAGACCCGCGCCTCTCGATCACCACCCGCGCCATTTACGAATTTGTGCTGGGCAGCGAGCGATTCGCCAAACATTTCGATCTGCCGCCCCTGCTCAACAGCGAGTCGTATTTAGCCACCCTCGACAAGCCCCTGCTCAACGATACTGGGCGCGAGATCGTGCTGCGCCATGCCGCCACCACGTACACTGCTCGCCCCAGTTTGCCGCCCGACAACAGCCGCGCCGGGCTGTATCAAACCCCCGAAGCCGAAATTGCGCTCGAACAATTGGGCATTTCGCAACTGCCAAATATGGGCTTGGGGCCAATGCAATGGCTGGCCGATCAATTTGGCGGCAACATTTGGGATTACGCCAAACCCGCCGCCACCCAATCAATTGCGGCGCTGCTGGCCGCCACCGGCACGCCACTCACCGATGCCGCCACCGCCGCCTACCAATTCACCCACATGGGCCGCGCCAACGAACTGGTGTGTGGGTTAGATGGCGCAGTGGCCTGTGTGTTTGAAGACAACGCCGGCGGCGTGCGCGGCTGTCAAAAAGCCGCCGCCGCCCTCGCCGAACGCGGCATTCACGTCATCGTGCGCGGCTTCGGCATCGCCACCGACCCCGCCAAACGCGCCGCCCTTGCCCAAGTATGCGAAGGGGTGTATGATGATGTGAATGTAGCGCTTAATAGAGTGGATAGTGAATAGTGATAGTGGATAGTAAACATCACTATCCACTATCACTATCCACTATCCACTATCACTATCCACTCTTATGAACATAATCGTAAACACAATGCCAGCGGCATTCGAGGCAGGCGACAGCGTGTTGGTCGCCATGCAACGGGCTGGGCAACACCCCAATCATGGCGGGTGTTTGTGTGCCGAGGGCGATTGCCCGCACTGTTTGGCTACGGTCAACGGCGTGGCCTATGTGCGCACATGCCAAACCTCGGCCCAACCCGGCATGATCGTCGAGACCTTCCCCACCGACGATTACCCGCGCCTGCCGAAAAACACCCAACGCGGCCAAACCGTTAGCGCCCGCAATTTGCATTGCGATGTCGTCGTGATCGGCATGGGCGAGGCCGGGCAAGCCGCCGCCGCCGAAGCCGCCGCCGCAGGCAAAAGCGTCATCTCCCTCGATGACAAAACTGGGCAAGAAGTGGTCGGCATTTACCCAGAGCTGATGGTGGTGGCGCGAACGAGCGAAGGCATGTTGCACATTCACGCCCACGACGAGGTGATTGTGGCAACCGGCGCGGCAGAAATTCAACCCGTCGCGCCCGGCAATCACTTACGCGGCATCGTTACCCCGCGTGCCGCCGCCCATTTGGCAGCCAAAGGCGTGGCCTTGGGTCGCGTGGTGGTGGTGGAATCGGGCATGGCGGTGGATTTAAGCGCCAGCCCTGCCCTCAACATTGTGGCGCATCTTAAAGGACAAGTGCTGCAATTTGAGGGACTAGACACCCTACAGGCAGTGGTGGTGCAGGATGACAATGGGCATAGTCAGCGCGTCGAATGTGACACCGCAGTGGTGGGGCTTGGCCTCACCCCGCGTGATCTGCTGGTGCGCATGGCGGCGGGGCTACGTGTGCGTGCCGTAGGCGACGCCGCCCGCGAGGCCGATTTGCCGCCCTGCCCCAACGCCGGTATCGTTTGCTCGTGTTCAAAGGTCAGCGCCGCCGACCTGCAACGGGTGTGGGATCAAGGTTTTCACGAGATGGAATTGGTCAAACGGGCAACGCTGGCAGGCACAGGCCCATGCCAAGGCGTGGCCTGTGTGCCGCACATGCGCAGTTTCTTGGCGGCCCGCACCGCCGCCGCCGACCCCAACGCCATGCCCGACATCGCTCGTCTGAGCAAGGTGCAGGCCCCATTCACCGCCCGACCGGTGGTGCGCCAACTCACCTTGGGCGAAGTGGCGGCGGGGGCGCATTATCACGCCACCCCACGCACCGGCCTCGATGCTGAACATCGGCGCTTGGGCGCGGTCATGGATCGCATCGGCGGCTGGTGGCGGCCTTGGCATTATGGCAATCCATTGGCCGAATATTGGGCAGTGCGCGAGGCGGTGTCTATTGGCGATGTCAGCACGCTGGGCAAAATACTCGTGTCGGGGCCAGACGCGCTGGCATTTTTAGAACGGCTTTACCCGACCAAAGTGTCCACCATTGCCGCCGGGCGCTCGCGCTATGTGCTTATTTTGGATGAGCGCGGCTATGTCATGGACGATGGCCTCATTTGCAAAGACAGCGACACGCGCTACACCCTCACCTTTACCAGCGGCGGCTCTAGCCATGCCGAAATGTGGCTGCGCGACTGGGCCGAGGGCTGGAATATGGATGTGCGCATCCTCAACCAAACCATGTCGTTGGGGGCGATTAATGTCACCGGCCCGCTGGCGACCCAATTGCTGCAACGCGCCGGGCTGGCGCAGCCCTACAAATTTATGCAGCACGGCCACGCCGTCATCGCCGACGTGCCTTGCCGCGTCTATCGGCTGAGCTTTACTGGCGAGGTGTCGTATGAATTGCATCATCCGGTGGATCAATCGGCCAAGTTGTGGCGAACGCTGATGACGTTGGGGGCCGATCTGGGCATTCGCCCGCATGGGCTGCAAACGCTGCTGCAATTGCGTCTCGAAAAAGGCCATGTCATCGTTGGGCAAGACACCGATTTCGATTCGACCCCGCGTCGCATCGGCATGGAATGGGCGCTGCGCATGGACAAAGCCGATTTCCTCGGCAAGCCCGCCATTGAGCGCACCAACAAAACCGCGCTCGACAAGCAACTGGTTGGGTTCGAGATGCCCGCGCCAGCCACTTTCGAGGGCGCAAATATTATGCACGAAGGCGAATATGTCGGCTATGTCACCTCCAGCACCTACTCGCCGGTGTTGAGCAAAGCTGTCATGCTCGGCTGGCTCAAGCTGGTGAATGGGGCCTTGCCCAGCGAGGTCATGATTGATGGCCGCACGGCGCGACGGGTTGATGTGCCATTTTATGATAAGGAGGGCGCGCGAGCGCGGGTATAAGCCTTGCGTCACACGCTCACCTAACATACAATCATCTTATGTTAACGAATCTGTCGGTCAAAAACTTTAAATCGTGGCGAGACTTGCCAAATATGGAATTTGGCAAGGTGACGGCACTGTTTGGGCCGAACAATAGCGGCAAAACCAGCTTGATTAAACTGTTGCTTATGCTTAAGCAAACGGTTGAATCGAGAGATCGCACCTTGCTAAACTTTGGCGGCGACCCGCAAGATTTGGTGAATTTGGGTGATTATGCTGAAACAGTGTATTTGCATGACACTAAAAATGATCTAGCGGTTGAAGTAAGTTGGTTACCCACTGACGCACAAAATGCCACGATTACACAACATCAGATTCGTTCAGGCTGGCAATTTACAGATGGATTAGTCGAGCAAACATCAATTTCGCAAATCAATCAATTAAAAAACAAAAAAAGTGAATCCGTTGATGTTTTTTTCAATCAAAATCAAGCTAGCAGCATTGACGTCTTGATTAAATCAGGCAATCAAAATCGTCAAATAGATCTAAAAACAAAAAAACAAAACCTTTACTCAACACTGCTTTTTCAACGCCATTTTTATCAATTCCCCATCATTGATAGTGATACATTTGAAGGCATATCTGAATTTGTCAACACGATCGAAACGAGTTTTAAAAATTTATGGGGCCGGATTCACTATTTAGGGCCACTTCGCGCACAACCCAAGCGGGAGTATCGTTGGTCTGGAGAATTGGCAAGAACTTTTGGTGTATCTGGTGAATATACCGTTGAGGTATTACTCAATGAAAATCGTCGTTCTAAACAAGATAACCTTGCACTTTCCACAATAAACAACTGGTTAAGCCGTTTAGGAATTGCGAGCAAGTTAAATCTTCAACGTATTAGCGATATAAGCAGTTTATATGAAGTTAGAATTCATACTAACGATGATAGAAATCACGCCAACCTCGTTGATGTCGGCTTTGGCGTATCGCAGGTGTTGCCAATTGTGGCGTTGGCCTACCTCGCACCGCCTGAATCTATCATCATCTTAGAACAACCCGAATTGCATTTGCACCCAAAAGTGCAAGCCGAGTTAGCCGATTTATTTTTAGAGGCAGCACAAACCCGCAATATTCAATTTATCATCGAAAGCCACAGCGAACATTTGCTGGCGCGGCTACAACGACGCTTAGCCGAGCGCAGCGGGGTGAATGCGCATTTGACTGAAAACGACGTAAAACTATATTTTTGTCAACGCGAAGGCAGCGAATCAACCCTACAGCCGCTACAACTCGATCAATATGGGCGCATCCAAAATTGGCCACCCGATTTCTTTGGCGATTTACTGAACGAGCGGCTCACGGCGATGGAAGCAATGGCCTTGCGTCAGCAAAACGCACAAACGAACGGACAGGCAGCACAATAATGGCAACTTACGTCGTTGATACCAATGTATTTGTTGCCGCACAAGGCGATGCCACCCATTTGTCACAGCCTTGTCAACAAGCTGCCCTTAGCTTTGTGCGAGATTTAGGCTATAAGCACACTATCGCAGTTGATCAAACCCGCAAAATCATTAACGAATATCGCAATAATATTCCACGTCTCAGCGCCATTGACACTTTGCTGAATAAAATGCTGACAACGGGTCGAATAGATATGGTTGCCGTTGCATTTGATGACAATGGCGACGCAATTTTGCCCAATGCGTGCCAAATGAAAGACCGATCAGATCGCAAATTTGTGGCAGTAGCCCTGACGCACCCCAATAAACCGCCCATTTGCAACGCCAGCGACACCGACTGGCTCGAAAATGAAAAAGAATTAGACGGCTGCCAAGTGAAAATAACGCACTTGTGCGAGCGAGAACTTCGTGACCAACTTGCTAAAAAACAAGCCAAAGGAGCCTAACTTGACGCTCGAAACTTTACCCTTTACCCGAATTGTCGCCACACCGGCGGCGCTGGATGCTGCGACATGGCCCGCAGAGGCGCTGGCCCTGCGCACTGCCGCCGATGAGGTGCTGCTACTCGCATCGTCACCGCCCACCATTGCCGACCCGCACGCCATTGTCGTGCCCGACAGCGGCTTTGTGGGGACATGGTTGCCCGCCGAGGCCGTGCGAGCCATCTTTGAACAGCATTGCGAATGGGCATTGCCCGCCAAGCGGCCTGTATTTATGCAGGGCGCAATCGCAGGCATCGCCGCCAAAGTGTGGCTAGAGGCCGAGCGCGGTTTGCTCATTGTGCCAGCCGCCTATAAGCATGATTTTGCAGGGCGAATGGCGCAAACGGAGCTGTCATGAATGAATTTCAAGAGCAAAAAGTCCATCTAACTTGGCACGAACCCAAACGCAGTTACGATGTCGTCATTGTGGGCGGCGGCGGGCATGGCTTGGCGGCGGCCTATTACCTCGCTACGCGGCACGGCATCACCAATGTGGCGGTGCTAGAGCGCAATTACATCGGGTCGGGCAATTCAGGGCGCAACACCACCATTATTCGCGCCAATTACGGCATCCCCGAATCGGTCAAGTTTTATCAACGCAGCGTAGACTTGTATCAAAGCCTCGAAGCCGAGACCGAACGCTGGATCATGCACAAGCAAAAAGGGCTGATTAATGTGGCGCACAACGAGGCCGGTTTGCGCACCGAACGCGCACGGGCGGCGGTGAATGCGGCTTTCGGCTCGAAAACCGACTTTATTGGCCCCAGCGAAGTGAAAAAGCTGTGCCCGCAAATTGACCTGAGCGGCGGCGGTGAATACCCGGTCTTGGGCGCGTCGTATCATCACAGCGGGTCAACGGCGCGGCATGACCGCGTGGTGTGGGCCTTTGCCGAAGGCGCGATGCGGCACGGGGTGCATGTGCATCAGCGCATCACCGTGACCGGCATGTTAAAAGAAGGCGACAAAGTAACTGGCGTGCAAACAACCGCTGGCCCGATCTCGGCCAAGGTGGTGATGAGCGCCGTCGGCGGGCAGGTGACGCAATTGGGCGATATGGCGGGCGTGCGTTTGCCCATTCGCAGCCACCCGCTACAGGCGTTTGTCACCAATCACTACGCGCTGTCGTTCGAGCCGATCTTGGCCTCGCCCGCATTGCTGTTTTATGTGTCGCAAACGGCGCGTGGCGAAATGTTGATGGGGGCAGAAATTGACCGTCAGCCGAGCTATTCGTATGGCACGGGGCATCATTTGCTGCAAACCACCTCGTATCGCGCCATCACCTTGCTGCCATTTTTGCGTGATCTGCGCATTTTGCGCCAATGGACGGGTGTGTGTGACATGAGTCCCGACTATTCGCCTATTATGGGTTTCACCGGTGTCGAGGGGTTTGTCATCAGCAGCGGCTGGGGCACGTGGGGCTTCAAGGGCATTCCCGCCAGCGGCGAGCAAATGGCTGAATTGATCGCCACCGGCAAAACGCCCGATCTCATCGCGCCGTTTGCGCTTGACCGTTTCGCCCGCGACCGCACGATGGCGGATCGTGGCTCAGCAGGAACACACTAAGGGAAATTTTAGATTTTAGATTTTGGATTTTAGATTGCAACCAAACGCTAAAATCTAAAATCCAAAATCTAAACTCTCGTATGAGCATTCAAATTTCTTGCCCACACTGTGGCAAACGCCCAATCGAAGAATTTACCTACGGCGAAATTCCGCGTGTGCCGGATCATATTACCGACCCAGATGCACGTAATGTTGATCGCGTGTTTATGTATACCAATCCGGCGGGTGTGCAAACCGAACGCTGGTTTCATCTCTACGGCTGCCGCCGCTGGCTGACCGTGCGGCGCGACACGCGAAATAATCAAATGGAAGAATGAGTGAATGGGTGAATGGGTGAATGAATGAATGGGAATTAGGGATTAGCGATTTTCGTCTTTTCTTAATCCCTAATCCCTAATCCCTAATTCCCTTATTTACCTGCGCAGCATCGGCAGATAAACCTGATGCGGCAAGGCTTTGTCGCCAATGCTGCGCACGCCGTCGGCTTCGAGCGCGACCGAAAGCGCAGCAATATTGTTATTCATGTTGTCCTCGAGCGTGTCGCCCGCTTGAATCTTGAAAGTGTTGGCGATGAAACGCTGGCTGGGGGTGGTGGCATTGGTCGTGACGACAAAACGCGCCTTGCCTTGACCAAGGCCCGACAAACGCCCAACGTTCAAGCGGCAAATCGCACCTTCTTGCCCGCCGTTGGCGCATTCCCATTCAGCCGAGCTGGCGGCCTTGTCGAAGGTCGTGCCCGCCGGAATTTGCGCCGCCACGCCGACGCAGGCCGCCTCAAACGCCCCAAGATTCATATAATCCATATCATAAACGAGTGAAGCGTTGCGGCGCACACTGGTGACGCCGGCCTTGCCGCGCAGCGCCAAGTCAAATGGCCCATTGGCCCCACACGTCACCCCACGCTCGACCACCGTGATGTTATTACCCGGATTGAGGTCATCGGCGGGAATATTGATCGTGGCGACGTTGTTGATATCCATCTCTTGCTCAGCCACAACCACCATTTGAATGAGCCAGCGGCGACCCATCGGGATGGGCGCATCGGTGCGGCACACGATGGTCGCACGGTGGTTCACCGTAAATGGCGCGGCGGGGCTACAATTGGCCGATGGGTATTCGTTGGTCACATCCGGCACAATGCGCTTGACCGTAAATTTGCCATTGGCGATGAACTCGTCCACCATGTGAGCATAGGCGATACCATTCGGACCTAGGTTCTCGACAATAATGGTGTATTCGATATCTTGGCCGGGCACAGCTTTGTCGTCGGGCTTGGCAATTTTGGTGATGCGCATATCGGTGTGGCAATTGCGCAACAGGCTGGCGCTGGCGGTGTTGTTATCGTAGCGGGTTTCGGGCTTGCTGTTGCTGATATACGCTACCGCCGTGATCGGGTGCGGCATATTAAACTTGGGCGAAATACAATTGTTGCGCACCACCATCGCCACCACCTGAAACGCCACTTCCTCGCCGGGGCGCATATTACCAACATCACACGTAATCAACCCCGACTCGGCGCTCCAATCGCACTTTGGCACATAAGCAGCGCGATCAGCCTTGAGGCGACCTTGCGGCTGCACCTCAATCGTCGAGGCATTGTTGATCGCCACAATCACCAATTCTTTGTCAATTTTGTCGGTGATCTTGACATCGCGGGCGGTGCTGGGGCCGCTGTTGGTGGCTCGCACCGTAAAGATAACCAATTCACCATCGTTGGCGCTCACCTTATTCACCGTTTGGGTAATGGCGAGATCAACCAAACACGTAATTTGCGTGGTCGCTGTCAAGGTGCTGGTGGGCACATACAACGGGTTCGCCAAAATCGTATTGGTGATGATGCCGCCCGCATCGGGGCTGACCTTGGTGTGAATGAGAATCTTGACAGTTTCGCCCGGCGCGATCTTATCAATGACGCATTCCAATTCTAGGCTGAATGGCGACTTGAGACACGAAATATTGCCATAAATGACCTCATGCCCAATATAACTAACGGCGCTGGGCAAGTCATCCTTCAGATTAATATTGAAGCCAGTCGAACGCCCGACATTGGTAATTTCGATCTGATAATCGAGTTGCGTGCCCGCCACCACTGGGTCGGGGCGATCGGTCTTGACCACCCACAGCCGCACATCGGCCTGCACTGGCGTAAGCACATGGCTCGAATTGTTGGCGTTGTTGTCGTCGAGCGTGTCTGAGCGCACGCTGGCATTGTTGATCAACACCGTGCCGCTGACGACATCGGGATGCACTTTGACGACGGCGGTGATGAGGGCCGTGCCGCTCAAGCCCGACATTGTGCCCAAAGTGCAGACAAACGCCACCGCCGTGCATGACCCGCGTGACGGCGTGAGGCTGAGCAAGCTGACCCCCGGCGTGCCAAGCGGCAACAGGTCATTCACCACCACATTGGTGGCGGTGCTAGGGCCGGTGTTGGTGATGCGCACTGTGTAAGTAAGCAAGTCGCCCGCAATGGCGGGGCTGGGGCTGGCGGCTTTGCTAATGGCGAGGTCGGCGCGGGCAATCACCTCGTGCTCCACCATCGCAAAATTGTTGGCGGTGTTGGGGTCGCGGCTTAGGCTATGCACCTCGGCCAAATTGTTGATGCTACGCGCCCCGCGTGAGGTGACATACACCACATATTCATAACGCGCACCCGGGGCCATATTGCCCAAACCACAGGTAAGCGGCGGGTCGAGCAAGCCCGCCGCGCCGCTATTGGCGGGCAACGCTGGGCTGAGTGGGTTACACACGGGCGCACCTGTCGAAACAATCGGCGTAATGCTTTGCACGGTAAACGCGCCATCCGAAGCCACCAGGTCGGTGATGGTGGCGCTAACGGCCACACCCGGCCCAAGGTTATTCACAATAATGGTGTAGGTGATGGTCTCGCCCTCAAAAATGGTCTTATCTGGTTTGCCAATTTTGCGGATGGCGAGATCGGCCACACAGTCAATGACGACACCGGCATTGCGAGCAAAGGCACGGGCGCGATAACCGCCATCGCCATTTGAAATGGCGGCCTCGGCCACATTCACCAGCGCCTCACGCACACATACATCGGCCCGCGCCATGACATAAATTCGCACCACACGGCTTGCGCCCGGCAACAGGCTGAAGGGCGCACAACGCACCACGCCGCCCACCAAGCTGCATGTGGCATCGTCGGCAGACACAAACACCACCCCAGCCGGTAATGTGTCGCTCAAAATAATATCGCTCGCCAGCGAAACGCCGGTATTGGTGACGACAAGGGTGTAATAAAACACTTCACCGTTGATCGGGTTCAGTTTCGAGGCGGTTTTGGTCAGCGTCAGCGCCAGCGACGTATTCACAATCACGGGCGAACAGGCTTGATTGTCATCGAGGAAGGGGTCATTCGTGAGCGGCAACATGGGCGATTGACCTGCTTGCGGGTGATTGCGGGCCAGCGCAACCGCGCAATTGCTGATGGCGGTGCTAACGCTAATGGCTGGATCCACGCGATAAAATAGGTCGAAGCCTCGACGATCACCGGCTTCGAGCGGCCCAAGATCGCAAAATAACAGCTTTTGGTTAATGGCGCTGGGGCTACAAGCCGCGCCTTCGGCCCGTTCAAAGATCAGCCAACCATCGGCAACCGGTGGGACAGTCAAAAAGCTGTCTCTGACAATGACATTGCGGGCCAGCGAAGGGCCATTGTTGGTGACGCTAATGGGATAGCGCAGCAACAAACCAGCGGTCACCTCATTTGGGCGGTCCTCAATGATTGGCCGACCAGCGCTGTCGTAACCCGTCACCACCTGCCCAACGGAGCGTTTGCTGATGGTTAAATCGGCCCATGCGTTCACGTCGAATTGATAATTGACACTATTGGATGCCAACGAATTATCAAAGTAATCGGAATACACAACGGCGTCTAATGAAAGTTGCAAACCGGGCGGCAAGTTGGCAGCATAAAGCAATTGAAATTGGATATAGCGATCAAGCCCCGGTTGAAGATTCGAATATTGACAAATAATTTTGCTGCGAAGCGCCCCCGCCGATTCAGTATAACAACGATCATTAAAAGCGCCATCGGTGATCAACGTTTGTTCGAGCAAGGTGCTGCCATAGGGCAATAAAATTTCAACTTTAACATTGTCAGCCGTTGATGGGCCAAGATTTCCCACATTGATGCGATGAAGAGAACGCCGCCCAGCAGTGACATTGCCATCCATAGTTGCGTAATTCGGCGCTTGGGGTAATGGAGACGCGGCATTACTATCAACAATCAACCCATGTTGCCCAACGATCTGATTTTCAAACGTAAAGACATGCCGCAAGTGTAAATCGGCAGCCCGCGCAATATCGCGCATGACGGTGGCGAAGTTGTTGTCGGGGTTGGGGTCACTATTGCGCGACGACACCCACAAGGTGTCATTGACACTGGTCGCCGTCGTCGGCGTCAGCACCAACGTCACTTGCGATTGTTGCCCCATGCTGATAGGGCCAGTGACATTACAAGTCACGGTAGTATTGCCGCTAAACAGGCCCGCTACCGCTGCCGGAACCGCGCTGCAACCGGCTGGCAACGCCATGCGATACGCACCATCGGCGGCGATGATATCGGTCATGATGAGGCTGGGCGCAACACCCGGGCCGAGGTTGAGGCCGATTAAGGTATAGGTAATCGGCTCATTTTGACGAATGCCAGCATCGGGTTTGCCAAATTTGAGCGCCTTTAGGTCTGCCGGTAACGCGGCGGGGTTTGCCACCACATTCACGGTCGCATAAGCGCGGTCGTTGGTCAGGTTAAAGTTGCCGGTGCTGGCGGTCACTTCGGCATCGTTGATGATTGGCCCGCTGGGATAATCGGGCTTAACCCGCCCAGTGATGGTGATGACCGTCACTTCTGGACCACCGATGATTGGCTGATCCATAAAGCCCAAATTGCAGCGCAGCGGGTCGGCGGGGTTGCCCGGCGTGCCGATATTGCAGCTTAGCGGGTTGCCACGATAGGCAATTTGGATCGAATCGGTGATGATGGCTTCGGGCAACAGGTCGCGCAATTGCACATTGGCGCTCGCGGCCAAATCCAGCCCATCATTACGGGCAGTAATCGTCACCACCCAACCAATCGGGTCACCGGCGTTGACGGTAGTGGCGGTGGGCACTTTGGTCACGCTAATGTCGTCGGCGCTCGCCACTTGCACCGACATCAACATCATTAGCACCAACACACTCAATCGTCGAAAAAAGCAAAATAATCGCTGAAAAATAGATATTGAACAACAACTCATAAACCCTCTTGCATCCATTACAAATAAAAACCCAAACGCAAGATAGTTTCAGAGAGTATTTCAAGGTTGTAATCGGTCTAAAGTCGCAGTCAAAATATAATCTATGCAATAAGTGTTGGGATTCAAAGGGGGATTTAGAGAAATATAAGTGAATGAGTGAATGTGTGAATGAATGAATGAGTGAATGACTGAATGTGTGATTGGGGCTTATGGATGAAGGATTAAAGATTTCATCCTTCATCCTTCATCCTTCCAAATCACTCATTCAGTCAATCCCTCATTCACCCAATTTCCAATGCCCCGCCCCCGCGCTGGCAACGCAGGGGTAAATGTTGGGCGTGCGACCGGTGCGGCGCGGGTATTCGTCGGCGATTTTGGCGGCGACGGCGGCGGCGTGTTCATTGGCGACCAACACGATGGCGCAACCGCCAAAGCCTGCGCCGGTCATACGTGCGCCATACACGCCTTCTTCAGCGCGGGCAATCTCGACCACCGCATCGAGTTCCTTACTGCTCACCTCATACAGATCGCGCAAACTTTCGTGCGATTGGCTCATCAGTATGCCCAATTGCTCCAAATCGCCCGCCTTCATCGCCGCCACCGCGTCGAGCACACGCCGATTCTCCATGATGACATGGGCGCAGCGGTGCATGACTACCGTCGGCAAGCGTGGTTGCAAGGCTTTAAATTCGGCCATCGTCACATCGCGCAAACTCGGTTTGTCGAAGAAAACCGCGCCTGCCTCGCACTCGGCGCGACGCTGGTTATAGGCGCTGCCTGCCAAGGTGCGCGGCGCGGTCGTATCCACCACCAACACCGTCGCACCCGGCGGCATCGGCACAAGCTCGTAGCCCAAGCTGCGGCAATCAATCATCAGCGCATGGCCCGCCGCGCCCAGCGCCGAAATGAATTGATCCATGATGCCGCAATTCACCCCAACAAACTGGTTTTCGGCCTGCTGCGCCAATTTCGCCGCCGACACCAAAGACAATTCTCCATTTTCAATTTTCAATTTTCCATTCTCGGCGGCAGCCGAAAACGCCATGATGGTAGCAAGCTCGGTGGCGGCAGATGACGACAAACCGCTGGCGATGGGGACATTGCCATACATCACGGCATCGAAACCAGTCAGCACATAACCAGCTTTTTGCAGTGCCAGCGCCACCCCGCGCCCATAGTGCGACCACTCGGGGCCGGTTTTTTGAATATCGCTGAGTGAAAATTCGGTCGTTTGCTCGAAATTGAGCGAATGGATGCGCACTTGGGCATCGGTGCGCGGTGCGCCGACCAGCGTCACATCGCGGTCAATCGCCATCGGCAACACAAAGCCATCGTTGTAGTCGGTGTGTTCGCCGATCAGGTTAACGCGCCCGGGGGCACGGGCCACAAATGTGGGCGCAACGCCAAACTGTTGCTTAAAAGCGTCTATTTGTTGGGAGGTGTTCATAAATTTCAACCCCCTATAATACTCCGTATGTCTAAATCAATCCTCATCATTGGCGGCGGCATTATTGGCCTGAGCATCGCCTATTACGCAACCGAAAAAGGGCATCGCGTTACGCTGGTCGAGCGTGGCGGGCCGACGCACGACATGGCCTCGCTGGGCAATGCGGGCATGATCGTGCCAAGCCACATCACCCCGCTGGCCGCGCCGGGCATGGTGCAAACCGGTTTGCGCATGATGTGGAACCCCGAAAGCCCGTTTTACATCAAGCCGCGTTTGGATGGCGATCTGATTAATTGGGGGTTAAAGTTTATGCGGGCCTGCACGCCCGAACATGTCGCCAAGGCGGGGCCGGTTTTTCGTGATCTTAGCCTCGCCAGCCGTCAATGTTACGAAAATTGGGCCGCTGAATTTGGCAATGTCTTTGGTCTTGTGCGCAAGGGCTTGCTCGAATTGAGCAAAACGCCCGAAAGTTTGCACGAGGCGGCCCACACCGCTGAGCAAGCGCGTAAACTTGGCATCCCGGCAGAGGTCTTAACCGCCGAGCAGGTGGCGCAGCTTGAGCCAAATGTGCGTTGGGATGTGCTGGGCGGCGTGTATTACCCGCGTGACTGCCATCTTTCGCCGATGGTGCTGATGTCGGCCCTCACCAATCATCTTGAAGCACGTGGCGTGCAATTTTTGTGGAACACCGAAGTCGTTGGCTGGGAAGTGGGGAAGAGTCAAGAGCCAAGAACCAAGAACCAAGAATCAAGAATCGAGAGTCAAGAATCAAGCACTAATCACCAAACCCTCCCTCCCCAGTATCATTCACCCTGTCTCTTATACACATCT
>JAHBAL020000264.1 GCA_018500105.2 Anaerolineae bacterium | reverse complement strand
GGGTTGCAAAGTTGCAAAGTTGCAAAGTAGCAGTGGCAAGCGGTAAAGTTGCAACCTGCAACCTGCAACCTGCAACTTTGCAACCTGCAACCTGCAACCCTGCCCCCCAAAAAAATCATGAAAAGACAAAAATTTATTGCTGGAAATTGGAAAATGAACAATGGCATCGCTGATGCCGTAAAGTTGATCGAAGCATTGAAAGCCGGTTTGGGCGAGTTTGCTTGTGATGTGGCTGTGTGCCCACCGACACTTGCATTGCAAGCCGTAAAAACGGCTGCGGCTGGCTCGGCGATCAAAGTTGGGGCGCAAAATTGCCACCCCGAAGCCAAGGGCGCGTTTACCGGCGAAGTGTCGGCCAATATGTTGGCTGGGCTGGTGGATTATGTCATCGTCGGGCATTCGGAACGGCGGCAATTGTTTGGCGAAAGCGATGCATTTGTCAATCGCAAGGTGCAGGCCGTGCTGAACAATGGCATGACACCCATTTTGTGTATGGGCGAAACCCTCGCCGAGAATGAAGCAGGGCAAACCGAGGCCGTGTTGGCGCGTCAAGTGCGCGAAGGGCTGCAAAATATCAGCGCCGAGCAAGCCGCCAAAATTGTCATCGCCTACGAGCCAATTTGGGCCATCGGCACAGGCCGCGCCGCTACTTCGGCAGATGCGCAAGCGCGGTGCGCATTTGTTCGCGCCCAAGTGCGGGCGCTTTATGGCGATTTGGCCGACGGCATGCGCATTCAATATGGCGGCAGCGTGACGCCAGCCAATGCCAAAGAGTTGCTTGGCCAGCCCGATATTGACGGGGCATTGGTTGGCGGGGCCAGCCTGAAAGCGGCAGATTTTGCCGCTATCGTGGCCGCAGCATAATCTTCGTTATACTCAGCTTATGGATATTTCAACCACTATTTCACAATACATCGCCGCCAAAATTTTGCGGCAACCTAAGCGCGTGATCAAACCGACCGACAAGCTCATTTCGAGCGGTTTGATTGACTCGTTTAGCTTAATGGATTTGAGCGCTTTCATCGAAGAAAAGTTTGGCGTTCGTCTCGACGACACCGAACTCAACGCCGAAACCTTCGACACGGTGGCCCAATTAACTGAAATTGTGCAAAGCCGACAATAATGAGTAATGAGTAATGAGTAACGAGTAACGAGTAATGAGTAACGACTACTCGTTACTCATTACTCGTTACTCGTTCGTCCTTCCATGCCAACCCTCGCATCTTCCTTACTTCAATCTGCCGCCGATGTGCCAAGCCGAATCGCGATTCATTTGCAGCAAGCTGGCAAAGATGATATCGCGATGAGCTATGCGCAGTTGATCGAGCGCGGCACGGCCTATGCATCGGCGCTGATGGCGCAGGGCGTGAAAAAGGGCGATATCGTGGTGATTATTTTGCCGCATGGCGAAGCGCTGGTGTATGCGTGGGTCGGGGCGGTGTTGATGGGGGCGGTGCCAAGCATTTTGCCGCCGTTGACCGAAAAGCTCGCCCCCGACCGCTATCGCCGTGATCTTGCGGCTTTGACCGAAATCACCAAGCCCGCCGCCATTGTCACCTACGAAACCTTTGCCAGCGAGGTCAATTTGGCCTTGGCACAGTCGCCGACCAAGATTGCTGTGGTCATTGCTGAGCTGGTTGCACATTTAGAATTTAAAATTGAAAATGTAAATTTTGAGGCAAACTTGCCCTCAGAAATTGCGCTTTTGCAACACTCGTCGGGCAGCACAGGGCTGCAAAAAGGCGTGGCATTGGCACATACGGCCATTTTCAATCAACTGCGCAGCTACGCCGCTGCCATTCAGCTAAGCGAAGCTGATGTGATCGTCAGTTGGCTGCCGCTGTATCACGATATGGGCTTGATTGCGGCGTTTATCACGCCGCTGATGCTGCGTGTGCCGCTGGTGCTGATGTCGCCGTTTGACTGGGTGCGCGCCCCGCAGCGGCTTTTTCACGCCATCACCCACTATGGCGGCACTTTGTGCTGGCTGCCTAATTTTGCCTATAATTTTTGCGCCCAAAAGATTCGTGAACGTGATTTGCAAGGCGTAAATTTGGCGACGATGCGGGCGTTTGTCAATTGCTCGGAGCCGACAGTCTATAGCAGCCACCAAAAATTTGCGGCGCGGTTTGGCGCATATGGTTTGCGCGATGGCACATTGACCACTTGTTATGCGATGGCCGAGAACGTCTTCGCCGTTAGCCAATCGGTGGTTGGCGAGGCCCCGGCGCTAGATGAGTCCCCGCCTGACGGGCGCGAGGCGCGGTTGTCGAATGGCAAACCGATTGCCAATGTGTCGGTCAAGATTGTTGACCCAGACGGGGCGACATTGCCCGAACATACCATCGGCGAAATTGCGCTGCAAAGCGATTGTATGTTGACTGGCTATTTTCATCGCCCCGATTTGACCGAAAAAGCCATGCATGGTGGCTGGTATTTGACCGGCGATATGGGCTATTTGAAAAATGGCGAGGTCTATATTACGGGTCGCAAAAAGGATATCATCATCGTGGGCGGCAAAAATGTTTATCCGCAAGACCTTGAGCTATTGTCGAGCGAAGTAGCGGGCGTGCATCCCGGTCGGGTGGTGGCGTTTGGGCTGATGGACGAACGCGCTGGCACGGAGGAAATTGTCGTGGTGGCCGAAAGCGATATTCAGGACGAGGACGAGCAGCAAACTGTTGCCGATTCGGTGCGGGCGCACCTCACACGCAATACCGACGTGGCGGTTAGGGTGGTGCAGCTTGTGCCGTTGGGTTGGCTGGTCAAAACCAGCAGCGGCAAAGTGGCGCGTACGGCGAATAAGGAGAAGTATTTGCAATCGGATATGGCGGCATAATGTGGCGTAAAATTTGTTGAGCAATGCATCGCCCGCCAATGTCTTTCATATAATGAAGCCATATGCTGTGCGGGTTGATGACAGCGCCGCTGGCAAATAAGAACTGATAAACAAAGCAACCGAAATTTTGGAGGCAAAACTTAAATGGCATCTCTTATCGAAAAAGTATCAACGCTTATTCAAGCAAACCTACATGCAATGGTAGATCAAGCCTTGCAATCCAACTCGTTGGCGGTAATTGATCAATATATTCGCAATGTTGGCGAAAACCTGAACCAATTGGAAGACGCGACGGCGGCGGTGGGCGGCGAACGCAACACCTTGCGCCGCAAACTGGATGATGTTGCCAAAAAGCGGGCCGATCTCGACCGCAATATTGACATCTTCTTAACCCAAGGCAAGGCTGATTTGGCCCGCGCTGCCCAAGCTCAGATCAACTCGTTGAACACGCAGCACGACACGATTAAAGAGCAACTTGAACGCCAAGAAAAAGAGTTTCAATCGCTAAAAGATGCCCGTGTGAAGCTGGAAAGCAAATTGCAAACCATCAAGATTCAACGTGATGAAATGCAAACTTTGCTCGAATTGAAGAAGGCCAAAGAGGTCACCAATCGCGCTATCAAGGGCGTTAAAGATCTGGAAGGCATGGGCGATACTGATATCGCACGGATTGCCGAGAAGATTCGTAAAGACCTTGACAAAGAGAATGCCCGCGCTGAAATCGCCGCGAGCAACCTTGACAAGCAAATGGACGATTCGCTACAAACGGGCATTTTGGACGCCCAACTTGAAGAGCGCAAGCGCCGTTTGGGTATCAACTAAATTTTAGATTTTAGATTTTGGGGTTGCTTAAACCCCAAAATCTAAAATCTAAAATCAAAAATCTAAAATCACATCATGGACACTCGCCAACGCGCCCGTAGCGCCATTCTAAGTAACGCCATTTTTAGTGTGCCAAGCGCCCTCGTCATTGCGGCTGGGGTGCTCTTGGTGGGATTAGATGTGCGCATTCCGGTGGTAGATTTGCCTGCCGTGACATGGCTGGCCGCCGTGGCGCCGGTTTGGCTGGGCGTGGTGGTTGCGCGATTGTTTAACGAGCGGTCGAATGCCGATGCGGTGGCCGAAATGTTCCGCGAAGATTATGATGTGAATGCGCTGCAAACGCCACAATTGAAATCGGTGCTTAATCGGGCGCTCGATTATCGGCAGCGGATTGACGCGCAAGTGAAGAAGTTTCCTGATGGGCCGATGAAGGTGAAATTAGCTGACGTGGCAAATCAGGTCGAGCAATGGGTTGGGCAAATTTACACCATTTCCAAGCGGCTCGAACATTATCACAGCGATAAAGTGATTCAGCGCGACATGGTGATGGTCGAGCAATCGTTGAGCGAATTACAACGCCGTCGCGGCCTTGAACGCAATCCTGAAATTGCGCAAGAATTGGAGCGCACCATTGCCGGGCGACAAGATCAATTGCGATCTTTGCGCAGCCTCGGCACGACAATGGATCGGGCCGAATTGCAGCTAGAGAACACACTTACGGCGTTGGGCACGGTATATTCGCAAGCCTTGCTCATTGATGCGCGAGATGTGAATAGCGGGCGCGCCCAGCGCCTGCAAGAGAACATCACCGAGCAAGTGGCGGGATTGCAAGACATGCTTTCGTCTATTGATGAGGTATACGGCAGTAATTTGTCGCAATCGCAACCACAAGCGCGGGCGCAAGAATCGCGCGGGCGACGGTAAGTTTATGCGTTTGAGGCTACGATTTGCGCCTCAAACGCTTGGCGCAAATCATGATCGAGTTGATCGAGCGTAACGGCAATTGCGCCAATGCGCTCAATTTCTTGCTTGGCATCATCCGTAAAGCCACTACGCGAGAAAAAAGCAAAATAGCATTGCCAATTTTCGGGCAAAACCAGCGGCGCCTTTTGTGTGGTCAATTCGCGCACAATCGCCGCATCAACTTTGGTTTGCGTCCATTTGCATTCGCCTAATAGCACCTGCTTATGGCGAAAATTGACCGCAACCACATCTACTTGCGCTTTCACATTCCATTCGCTGCCAACATGCTCTGGCGCAAATGGCAGTTGCCTTTGTTGCGCCTTCAAGCGCACCCATTCGCGGCACAATTCTTCAAATGTGCCCGCCCCAACAAAGCTGTTAAATTGCTCGGTAATATTTTGCCAAACGGCTTCTGTCAATCCTTGTTCAATCGCTTCTAAATTTGGCTCGACAAAGCGATACCAAAACCGCAAATAGGCATGGCTGAGATGATAGCGACCGCGTGTGCTGCTTTCGCGTTGGCGTGGCTGAAGCAGCGCGGGCGCACGGCGTTCAATTAATTGCAATGCCCGCAATCTTTTGAGATAGGGGGTTAGGTCGCTGTGGGTTAAGCGAGCCGAAAGCGCAATCTCTTTGACCGTATGTTTGCCGTCTGCAATGGCACGCATCACCGCTTCGTAGCGACCTGCGTCACGTGTAAATTCGGCAATGAGTTGGCCGGGTTCGTTGCGAAAGAAGCCAGTTCGGTCGAATAAATGGGCTTTGATATTGGCGCGGGCCGAGCGATTGGTCTGAAACCGTTCCAAATAAGCTGGCATCCCCCCCAAGACGGCATAGGTTTCGACTCTGTCTATCGCATCAAAATTAGGCAAAAAATCTTGAATAGTGGCATAAGGCATTTGTGTGACTGGGAATTTTGCCGTAAACCGCCCGAAGAGGGGAGCATTGGCATTGGCGAGATCAACCATCATGCCGATATGTGACCCGGAAAGCACCAAGACGACTGGACGCGACTTCAATAACAGATCCCATGCTGCCTGCAGGTGTGATGGCAGGGATGGATCAGATGAGATTGCAAATGGAAACTCGTCGAAGATTGCAATGAGTGGGGTTTGTGGGTTGGTTCTTTCGTCTATAAGCCGAACCCATTCACGAAATAAAATTTCCCAGTCTTGAAATTCTGGCGGGCGCGGGTTGGGTGTCGTGGGCGTGGCATAGGCCCAGCGCCAAATGGCATTGGCGAGCCGTTGCCGTGTGCCCCCAGCCGTTTCTAGCCGTGCTTGCCAATGCACGATTGGTAAGCGTGATTGGTGTGCCCATTCGAGCAAGAGCGTGGTTTTGCCGATGCGCCGTAGCCCATAGACTGCGATTAATGCGTTTTTTTTCGCCAGTAAATCGTTAAGCTCTTTTAGCTCTTGGTTTCGCCCAACAAATTTTTCCATGCAAATTGATAATTCAAATTATTATAATCCAGATTATCAATTTAAGCTGTGGATTTCGATGATGGTATCACTTGGGGGCAAGGGCGGGTCGCTGAGGATGGGGTAGATGGCGAAATCGTCGAACCAGACTGTGCCTTCGTGCCATAATCGCAACAAAGGCTGGATTGTGGCGGGCTTGCCGCTGCGATTCCAGCCAATTAGGGTGACACGGTTCCAACCATTTGGGGTAGCAGGCAGAAAAAACTCGTGTTGGTGGATAACGTTCGCTTCGCCAGTCAGCCAAAATGAGGCGGCGTGATGCGGTATGGTCGAATTGACGCGATAGACAAACGATAGCGCATAAGCGCGGTTGGGTTCGAGCGTGATGGGGGTGAAATAGCTGAATCCAGCACGCGCAGGCTCACGGGTTGCTAATCGCTCAATGCTTAAACCGTCAATGCGCATGGCATCACTTGGGGCGGATAACGTGTGGGTGACATTTTCTTTCCCCAACACAAAAACGGCGACGTTCCAAGGCGAGCCAGTGTTCATGAGTGATGGCTGCCAATGGGCGATGGCGCAACTGGGGGTGATGTGCGGTAGGGCGCAACCCAAGGTCTCAAAATTGCCATTTTTGATCAAATTTGGCCCTAATTTTTGTTCGGGCGATCCATTGAGCAAAGCGGTGATTTGCGGTGGCGAAACAACGGGCGCAGATTCGGGTGATTGGGGCGTTGGTGGTCGCAGAAGCTGTGCTTGCCAGGTGAGCGCCGTGATGATGCGTTGCCCAAGGTCGCTGGCCCAGAATGCTGGTTTTTCAAATTCGGCTTGAGGCAACAGGTTAAATTCTGCCGATGTCGAATTTTTGCTGAAAGCACAGCCCAGCAAATTGGATATTTGCGCGTTGGAGAGAATTGTGGCGGTTTTGAGGTGTGCCAGCACAATTGCGGCGCAAGCGTTTGGCGTGGTGGGCTGGGCGGCTTGGCGATATCGTTGCACGATTTCTTGATCGCGTTGTTGGGCAAGCAGGTCGGCGAAAACAAAGGCATCGGCGAAGGTGTTTTGAGTTGTTGGTGAGAGATGAGGAAGTAAATCGTCTGCGCGGGGCACTTGCCCGGCTTGCCATTGGCTCAGCACCCATTGTTGTTGCCAATGTGGATTTGCGGTGAGCGCGATTGCTTTTTGCCACAAATCGGAGCGGGGGGTCCCATGCAGTGCTTGTAGTTGGGCTTGATTGGCATGCCATGCGGCGCTGGCCGGTTTGCTCAGAATGATGGCAATAGTGAGCAAAATCGCTGGGCGAAGCAGGTGCTTGAGGCGCATGGAAAATTGGCAAAAATGAGCGAAATTAGCGTTTTAGGCGCAAAACCAGCGGAATATGCAACTGGTAGCGCTTGAGCTTTAGCGCCAAAATCGCCGAAAATAGGCCAAAAACGACTAAATCAGCTATACCGATAAACAAGGCGCTACGAAAACTGCCGCGAATGAGATTAAAGATTTGCACCGCCAATAAGGCCCATAACAGACGATTTGGCGTCGGTTGGCGTAATTGCCAATGCAAATAACGGGTGAGATAGCCAAGCAAACCGCCTAGTCCTAAAATTCCGAATAGGCCAAAATGGGCATAGGCATTTTCAAGCCCTGACGGCACGACCGAACCAGAATATGGGTAAAATGAAGCGAAATAGGCTGCCAGTGCCCCAAAGGGCAAATCGGGGTTGTTTCGCCACCCATTCGGGATGAGTTGGGTGAATAGGGTGAGGTTCGATAGCCCGAAATCGTGCGTTATTGGGCCGTTTTGCTCAATATAAGTGAGTAAACCAGCTAACCCAGCAAAGCCCTCGACATTGGTGCGATAAAACCAATTGATTGGGTTTTCGTCAGAAGTCATTCGTTCGATAGCAGCAAAAATGCGTTCGCTGGCGCTGAGGTCTGGATTTAAGGCCGCGTTATCACGGTATAGCCCATAGCCGATAAAGATAAAGACGAGCGCACACGCGGCATAAGCCATAACCTTGCGCGGCACCTCGCGCACAGCATAGTTGTAAATGAGCAACAGTTGGATGAGGATGAAACTGGCGAGAAAACGCGAATTGAAGAGCGTAAGCAAAAATGTGACGGCGAATAAGAGGATGTCAATGAGCTTGACGCTTTGTCGTTGCGACAATTTATAAAATAATGGCAATTTACCGAGGCTGATGGCGATGAGTAACATGGTTTGCCCGCCGATGGCTTGGCCGGGCTGATTGATCATGTTGGCTAATCCGCCGAGAGTTTGTGTGAGTATCAGGCCAAAGGCACTTAGCCATATGCCGATGACGGCATAGTGAATAGGCTGAATTTTGGCGGTCTGCTGTTGGTGGCTTGGTTTGATCATGCAGGGGCTGATTCCCCAATAGGCCAAAAGATAAGCTACTGTTAACCCAAATACATAGATAAGTGTTTGCTGGGCTGCGCTAAGGCTAATTTCTTGGGTGAGATGCACAATGCTGCTGGTTTCGCGTTGTTCAAATTGCCCGAGCAACCACCACGCTTGAGCGTGAATTAAGACGAAGAGTGTGGCGGGGATGAAAAGTGCGAAGAGGTTGCGCTGCTGAGGTCGTTGATAAATCCGGGTAATCGCAGTGAATAAAGCGAATATGGCGATAAAGAGTAAAGAATATTCAAAGTTCATTTTTGCTCAGCACAGGTAACCTTTGCCTGGAACGCGGCGCTTTTCGCCAGAATACATCATACAACGCTTGTAATCTTGCATGCAAAGAAATATGATCACGCAACATGTCTTTGCTGACGCCAATCAACGTTCGCAAGAACCAAAAGGTTGCCAGACGCGAAGGGGCACGCATAAATGGCTCAAAAGCCGCGTAATGCGAGCCGTAAGCATATTCAAATTGTCGTTGGGCTGATTTTTTGCTGTTGTCGAGGCTTGGATGACGTACTTTGATGTCGGGCAAATAGATGGTTTTGTTATTTGGTGTGTTAAAGTGTTTGAAGCACAGCGAAAATGCCTCGCCGGTTTGTGCCAAAGTGGGGCTGCCGGGGCCAAATCGCTCGTCAAATCCGCCTAGTGCCCAAAAATGTTCGCGTCGCCAAATGCAGTTCCATTCGATGCAATGTAAACTAAAGTTGTATTTTGTGGGATGTGCTGGCGCAATTTTGCGCCCCGCTTCGGCGCGTTGGAGGATGATGAGGTCGGGGTTTTGTGAAATGGCTTGCACTAGTTTGTCAAGGGTAATGGCGCTAGATGCCGCGATAATATTATCGCTGTCTAAGAACATGATAAAGGGGGCAGTGACAATACTTGCGCCATAGTTTCGCGCATCTGATGCGCCGCGCAACGCGCTGTAATGCCAGTGAATTTGCTCGCTTTGCCCTATAAATTGCTCCGCAGATTCATTGCCCATGTAAATTACATGGATGCTTGTTTGTGGCAATGCTTGTGCAATGTCTATCAGCCTAGGCCAAGCATAGCTAGCATTTTCTATACAAGGGATGATAATAGCGAGTGTGTTTGACTTAACCATGCTGCCATTTTCGCCTTAACACAGCAGAAAGATTATTACCCAACATTTTTCGGAGCGCCTTATAGCCAAATGATAAAGTGATTTCAATAAAGAATTTTCTTAGCATTCTTAATCTATCTGCGACAGAAAAATAAGATTGTTTAGCTATACTCAAACACTCGCGCTTATACAAAACAATATTTTGGTCACTCGCGCCGCCATTTGCAAACAAAATGACTGGTTGTTTCAAATATCTAAAGGCCACATTTTTGTGGTAACAGCGCGATAAAAAATCATAGTCGGCAGCTAAGCGGTAGTTGGTTTTATAAAGTCCTCGTTGCTGGTAAATGCGTGTAGCCACAAAAGTTGCTTGGTGACAAATTGACATGTGATGTCGCAAACCGCTGAGATTGGCTTTTGCCAAGCGTTGCTGATTTAAATCAGGGTAAAAAATGAGCGCGTCGCCGTAATAAATACTCGGCTCGGTTTGTAATTGGCTGGCTAGTAACTGAATCGCATCTTCTAAATACCAATCCCCCGCATTTAGCAGCCCAATCACCTCACCCGTTGCTAACGCAATACCTTTATTCATGGCATCATAAATCCCTTTATCCGGCTCACTCACCCAATAGGCGAGACGATTCCCATAACGTCTAATGATCTCAACTGTGCCGTCGGTCGAGCCGCCATCAATGATGATGTATTCGATATTGGGGTAACTTTGGTTAAGAACGCTCAGGATGGTCTTTTCGAGGTGTGCTACCCCGTTATAAACCACCGTGATGATGCTGACGAGGGGTGGGTTATTCACACTAAATACACCTTTTGTCGGCTAGAATCTATGCTTTTCTTAAAATAAGGATTGCGTAAAGACGATTCGGTGACTAACTCTACATTTTCTTGCAGTAGCTTTTTCATTTGCAGCAGTAATCCAATATGTGCTTGTGCATATTCAACCGGCGGCAGCTTCTCAAAGGGGACGATAAAATCTAAGTCGCTCGTCGCTTCATTAAAATCGCTGCGTAAAACCGAGCCAAATACATCCAACTTTTTAACCTGAAATTGTTGACAGAGATTGAGAATCTGTTCACGACTCTGTTCAATGATTTTATGCATAAGTCTTATTTTAGCCTGCCCCCTTTATACTCAAATTCGGTTAACCCAAATGGCACTTCGGCATTTGCTATGTCAATTATCGCCCACGCTTGCAGCCAAAATCTATGCCTCAGCATCTCCCATTTTGCCGCTAAATGATTAAACAATTTCCTTTTACTGTATCTTTTACAACATAATAATAGTAATACATGTTATCTTCCAATGATAAAAGCAAAGGTTTTGCCCCTTGGCGTTTTGTGCCTTTTAGCTTTTGTGCCTGATTTAATTTCGCTGCTTTTAGATAAGAACGGTAAATACATTCAACCGCAACACGGGGCAATTGTGCGAAGAAATAGGCTGCACCGGTATGATAAAAGCGCCAACCTAAAAACTTAAGCCCATGAAAATGATAGAAAATGAGCGGCTGTTCATCTACCATGACTTGCCCATCTGACTGCGAGATTTGATAATTGCCGATATTCCAAAGCGCTAGATTAACGCCTTTATGTTTGAGGCTCACCACACCATCAAATAAGTTAGCAAATGAGTCAAGGTATTTCTGATCTGCAAATTTGCCATCCTCGACACGATCAAAGCACCATTCGATACACCGTTCGCGCCACCACGCAAGACATGCCAGCCCAGCTTGGTCGCGCCGAAAAGTTAGCCAACCGACATTATGTAAACCACTTTTTTCATGTATTTTTAATCGAGGGGTAAATCGGTGAGGCGTAATTGCAACTGAACGTCCTCCCAGTTCGTCAAAAATAGGCTCTGGATTGGCATAAAAATAGAGATCAGCATCGAGATAGGTAATCAGGTCAATAGTTGGATATTGTTGCAAAAGAGAAAAAGGCAACGCTGGGGTGCAGGTGAAATAATATTCAATGCGAGAGCGTGACAACTGCGTCGCCGCAACTTCTGGATTGGTTGCTTCAAATGCTTCACGCGAAATTAACTGCACATTGGTTAAATTCAACCGCGATAATTCATCAAATGCTTTCGCATCCATACATAACACCCACAATTCGAACGGAGCGCAATGTTGGTGCAGTGATTTAATTAGCGCCAACCCACGTGAAAGATAACCCGAATCGAAATAGGTGCAATAGTAGCGTTTTTTAACCATGATTATTGAGTGGGCGTCGCTTAAAGACATAGCCCCGATCTTGCCCCTTAACCCCGTCCACGTCCCAAGATTCAAACGAATCAAACGAATCTATCAAGTCAAATTGGATTTTAAAATAGTTCTCAAATTTGTCTTGTGACAAAAACCAAGCTGGGTATTTTGCCGAATAAATGGGGGGGCGCACGGTTTGAATCGTTAAACGATCTTTAGCGTTGTTGATAAACGCAGTGCGGTCAAAAATTAGCCAAGGAACATTATATTTTGCAAGTTGACCGATCAGCGTATAAGGATTTTCTAAATACTGCAATACGCTTGACAATAATACAACCTGAATCTGGTTTTGTGATAAGCATTCATCGAGTGTGGCATGAAAGCGCAAACTGTCTGTTTGAAAATGGGTTTGCCCAAGGACCACTAATTTGGGCTGCTCGACAATATGCCATGTGAAATTTAATTGCGGGGCTGCCTGGCCTAAAAAATGGCAGAAATCGCGGTAAGTGCTGCCTAATGCGCCCCCAAAATCTAATACATTCAGTTTGTTTTGATGAATGGCAATGCGTAGCAACCAAGCAAACACCGAATATGCGTATTGTGGGCGGTCGAAAACAACAGAATCTCGTTCGCTCACATTTTCGCCTTGTGCAACTTTAAGCGAAGATTCAAATATCTTTTCAATAATTTGGTTATCGTCATAACCATCACAGCCAGCAAGCGCCAACTTCCACGATTGATAATCGCCAGCAAATGACACGGTTGGTGGCGATAATCGCTTTTGAAGCAATTGTAAGACGATGGGCGGGACCAACGATTTAAGCAGGGTTTTCATATGGAATCCAAATTTATTTCTTCAATCCCCAGCGCCGCAATTGATTTCCGCCCCATTGCCTGACTTGACGATATAAAATTTTTACAATAGATGGCCTCTTACCATTTTCTTTTTGCCAAAGATTCACGCAATCAGGGTGCTCTTTTTCGGGCCATTTCGAGGGAATAGGCGGGCATGGTTGCAATGGCGGATTTTGCCATTTCCCCATAGTTGCAGTATTAGTTGCCCGTGCATCACCGCCGATATGTTCGACAAGGCTATGGGGTGGACGAATACACAAACCTTTATGTGCCATGTGCCAATAAAGCCAGCGTACCGCCCACAAGTTGCGGCGCTTTTCAATTTGCGCCATTTCTACTAAATCTTCACCATAACGATAGGAATCTTCACAACGACGCATCAAATCGAGTGCGGTTGTGCGCTCCATGCCATGCCATGCACGAGGCCATGTTCCCCATACCAAACATTCCGCCCGACCGTCTAAGTAAGCCTGTTGTCCAATGTCTTTTGGCGTAACAAGTGGGTGTGTCCAGCCTGTCACACTCATTACCTGTGGGTGATTTTGATAATGGGCCAATGCAGCACCTAAATATGGATAAGTACCGGGCACACTGATCAGGTCATCTTCATACACCAACACGCTAGCATGTTGATGCAAAATCTCTGTTACCCCTGTCACAATAGATTTTCCCAATCCCAAGTTGTGCGGGCGTTCGATCACATGCATTTTGCACCAATCAACCTGGTTTAACACTTGACGCACTTCGGCTACCGCTGATTGATGCTCTGGGATGCGTGCCCCATCCGAAAATGCATAAATTTGGGGGACCTGATCGGCCTGTAAACAAGCCAAGGTTCGCAGCAGCAAATCGGGGCGGTTGTAGGCAAAAATCGCAACTGGTGTGATACCAATATTAACCATGCTTTTGATAGATACGAGTCTCGGAAAACTGAGCATTGCACGGCATACAACCAGCAAAGCGCATTTCTTCAAAACCGTTTAAAAATATTGACGTTTTTTGTGTGTAATAAGCCCGTTCGGCATTATCAAGGATAAGATATCCATTAGGCTGCACTTTTGAAACAGCGTGTTTAATGCATGCGGCTCGTGAGCGACCGTCAATCAAAACGGCATAAAAAGCATGATCAGGAAAATAGTTAATCTGATTGACATAATTTTCGTAACGCTGATGTTTTTGCGGGTATTCATCCGATGAAAAATCATCAGGGTCTGATGCGTCAAAATTGTCTTGGTCAGGGTGACGGCTGGGTGGCACGAAACGATAATCCACTTGCGCCGAGTCAGCCAGGATAAGGCGTAACCGCTCGTGCCACGCTTGATCATGTTCAATTGAAACACATTTTGCACCGCGCTTTAACCAATACAACGTAGAGCCTCCGCTTCCAAACTCAAATACAGTTTTTCCTCGAAATTCGAGGTTGTCGAGGTAATCAATTGCGCCAAAGGTAATCCAAGGCAGTTTGTGTTTTAGCAAAAAATCATTCTCTTGCGATTTTAACCATCGCCATGCATAACGACGATGTTGTGATTTTGATGCAAGATAAAGCGCAAATTTAATCTGCCAAAAACTGAGCATTTTCATCTAAATCACCAAAACTTAGGCCAAATGATGGCTTTAGTCAACATGATTGCAGTTGGCCACAATGGTTTATACAGAAAACAGGCGACATAGGCTGCGACGCCATAGGCGATGAGTGATGCAATGGCGGCCCCTAATCCACCATAATATGGGATGAGTAGATAATTTAAAACAATATTGATAATGCAGCCCAAGGTGGTGGTTGCCAAATGCACTTTTTGCCAATTCATTGCCGTCAAGAAGGAACTACGCGCAACGCCGAGACTGGTGAAGATCAGCGACCACGTTAACACGATCATCATTGGGGTTGCTCGGTCATAATCGGGGCCGAAAAACCAGTTCACAATGAGCGGTGCGACAAAGCTCATGGAAATAGAAATGGCGTAAGAAAGCGCAGCCATTGCGTTATATAAGCGTTGTAGACGCTGGAAAAAAAGTGGGCTATCAACGGCCAATTTCATGATGCTTGGCTGTGTCGAGGAGGCAATTGCCATTGGCACAAAATACCACACTTCGGCAAATCGCACTGCGATAGAGTAGATTCCCAGCTCTTTATCGGACACCAGTTGCGCCAGCATCACTTGATCAATGCGCATATAAATCATGATCATGGCGCTTGATACGAGTAATGGCAAGCTGTCTCGTAACAGGGTGCGGCAACGTTGCCAGTAAACATGCCATTTTAAGAAGCGATGCCCATATACCCAAGCCAAGTAAAGCGCTGTTAACGAGATTTCAATCAAACTTGCGATAGCAAACGCAATGATTGAAGCGCCTTGCCATAATAAAATGAGCTTTAAAACAACGGTTAGCCAAAATCCAAAATTGCGTGCTAATACGATATATTTCGACTTCACCTGTGACTGAAACCAAAAATCTAGCGTCTCTGTCAATTGGTTGAATATCATCCCCACTGCGGTGATGCAGACCAACCACGCCATTACTGAGCTATCGGGGCGCATCATCAAAATGGCAAAATATGAGGCGATTGCCGCACTGAGTGCTGCCATGAATTTCATGGCGATCGTCGAGCCTAAAATTTCATCGGTTTTAATTGGGTCACGAACAAGCTCACGAACAACGATACCCTCTAAGCCAAGTGAGGCTAACGCGCCGAAAATGCCGCAAATGGCGAGTGCGAAGTTGATCATGCCATATTGTTCTGGGCCTAAATAGCGGGCAATTTGAACGCCAACGAATAAACTTGCGCCGATACGAAAAATTCGATCACCCATTAGCCACCCAATATTAGCCAATACTGGGTGCGATACGAGTTTCTTCAGGCTTGCTTGCATTTTTCTTCGCTCGCATTTTAATGCAGACTGTCTCTGCGCCTTCACACATAAAATCACCGTGCTTTGTGACACAGGTACAATCACCCCCCGAATCATGCCCGTTGCCGCGCCTGAACCATACGACCTTGCTACTGCCTCAGCCATAGACCTGTTGGGCGTGCGCATTCATACCCTTGGCGTGGCAGAATTGGTGAGCGGTATCCGGCACACCATTCAACACAACCACAAGCGGCTCATTTCATACGCCAATATCCACGCCGTCAACATGGCGCACGAAGATGCGCGATTCACGCAGTTCCTTAACCGCGAGGCCGATATCGTGTTTTGCGACGGGTTTGGCGTGAAATGGGGTGCGCGGCTGTTGGGGCTAAATTTGCCCCATCGCTTCACCCCGCCCGATTGGATCCCCCAACTGTGCGAATTGTGTGTGCGTAACGATTTCTCGATGTATTTCATTGGCAGCCGCGCTGGGGTGACGCAAAAAGCCGCCGATTTGCTCATCGCCCGCACCGCCGCGGCGTTTCCCGATCTGCCCAAGTTGCGTATCGTGGGCTGTGCACATGGTTATTTCGACAAAACCCCCGGTCACCCTGAAAATGAAGCCGTGATCGCCGACATCAACGCCGCCAAACCCGATATCTTGATGGTCGGCTTTGGCATGCCGATGCAAGAATATTGGCTGGCCGACAACTGGCCCAAATTCAATATTCACATTGCCCTCACGGGCGGGGCAATCTTCGACTATATTTCTGGCGAAATGCAGCGCCCCCCAAAATGGATGACCGACAACGGCCTCGAATGGTTGGGGCGATTGCTTGCCGAGCCACGCCGCATGTGGAAACGCTATCTCATCGGCAACCCGCAATTTTTGCTGCGCGTCCTCCAGCGCCGATTGTGGGGATGATAGGGGGGTAGAGTTGCGGAGTTGCAGGTTGCAGGTTGTAACCTTGCCACTCTGCCACCTGCTACTTTGCCACTTTGCAACCTGCAACCTGCAACTTGCAACTAACGATGCAACCATGAGAGTTAGCCTGTATATCCCCTCGGCGAAACTTAGAAGTCCGGTCACGTAGAATTTGTTGCACTGGTTTATCTCAAATCAGCCTCCAACAAACTTCTATCCAAGATAGGTCTTTAGCCCTATCTAGACCCAGCCGTCGGTCTGATTTGACTATCCCCCCAGATAGCTATCATGAAGTCACAGGACAAACTCAG
>JAHBAL020000021.1 GCA_018500105.2 Anaerolineae bacterium | reverse complement strand
TCATAAAGCGATCCACCGTTTTTAGCCCAATATGATCGGCATCCACATAATACGGTTGCGTCCAGCCCGCGGCCTGCACCGCCGCATCGGCGGCGGCCCGCACACTGGCTGGCTCTGAGCCAATGATATTGTGTTCGCGGTTCGATTTGTTCCACATCGGCGAAATCGCCACGCCATGTTGGGCAGCAAGAATACAGGCTTGCAATTGCGCCGAGGCCTGATGGGCAAATCGGTCACCCACGCCCAGCGTGTATTTGTTGATTTTAAGAAAATTGCTCATGATACAAAGAACCAACTATACACGATGCGTATCGGTTTTAGTGCTCCACGCCCCATAATGTTCGACCAATTCATACGCCAATTGCCCAATTTGCTCGACCGGTGTTTGTAAACCCTCCTTTATCCAGCGCTGCAGCACCATATAAACCCCACCTGTTACAAAATCTTTTACATAACTATCCATCTCATGCGGCGTAATTTGACTACCGGGCTGTTTTGCAAAGGTATCCATTAACTGAGCGATGTGTTGCCGCCAACGCAACATCAACATATCTTTATTTTCTATTTGCATTGCCAATTGCCACGTTTCCGCATGATCCTTACATAGTTTAAACGAGGTCAATACTAACATTTTCAAAGTAATATTTTGCTTTTTTGCCATATTTTCAAACACAGTTTTATTCAGCTCATCAAACAAATCGTCAATGTAGCTAAAAAGCAATTCTTCTTTTGAATAAAAATGCAAATAAAACGCGGGCCGCGAGACATCAGCCAGTTCGGTGATCTCTTTAATTTGAATATCACTTAGCCTTTTCTTTTGCAATAGTTCAAGCAAAGCTGCTTGCAATAACGCCCGTGTGCGCCGTATGCGCCGATCTTCACCTTGTTTTTTTGTCATTTTGCCTCCTTTGTCAACTAGTTTACATATTAGGGAAGTTGGCGATTGACACCTTCGTTCGTTTTATATATCATAGTGGTCGTAAATTTACACACATACACTATTTTACACAAGTAATTTAAATTTTACAAACAATCATAAAAGGAAAAGAAAATGGACTTTATTACCCTCACTGTTTTAACCAGCGGGATCGCATGGACGATCACTTATGCCGCCCTCGCCTATCGTGGCTTTAAAGACAAGTCATTTGGTATGCCAATGATTCCACTCGCGTTAAATATCGCTTGGGAAATCGTGTTTTCGTTTATTTATGTTCCCGCCGGGGATGGTGGCATGAAAACCGTCATTCACACCATATGGGCTGTGCTAGACACGTTCATTGTCATTACATTTTTAATGTATGGCTATAAGTATTTTGAAAAACAATACAAAATATCAAAAGCTGTCTTTTATTTCTCTAGTCTATTTGCCTTTGTGACATCAATGTTGATTATGTTGCTTGGCGGCCCATTTTTGAAAGATTTAATGCCCTATTTCAAGGGTGAAATGTTTGAAACAGCAAAATTTATTGCCTATTTTCAAAATCTGGTCATTTCAGCGAGCATGGTCTCAATGTTCTATTCGCGTCGCTCAATCGAAGGCCAATCGTTCACCATTGCTTGGAGCAAATGGTTGGGCACATCCATGACAGTCGGTATCTCGTATCTTTTCTGGGAACATCCAACCAACTGGTATTTCATGGGTGTGATTATTGGCGCAACCTTTATTTTGGATGTCTGGTATATGATACTGATCTATCGTCAGTTGCAGCAAGAGGGCATCAATCCTTGGAAGCGGTTTTAGTGAAATAACAAGCCAAGTCGTGGGATAAGGCTAAGTGTGTGTAAGCTACAATCGGCGCAGTGATCACAGCCTCCTCCCCCACCCTCGCCGCTATTTTGGCCGATGCCGAACGCCTTGGCTTCATTTATTCGTCAGAATCACAAACAGGCGGTTTGCTGGCGGCCCTCGCCGCCAGCAAGCCCAATGGGCGCTTGTTAGAGTTGGGCACAGGGCTGGGTTATGGCACGTGCTGGCTGCAAAGCGGCCTGAGCGCCGACGCAACCTTGACCACCATCGAAGCCAACATGCGCAACAGCCAAATTGCGCAAAGTCATCTCGGCAGTGATAAACGCATTCGCTTTGTCGTGCGTGATGCGGGCATGTGGCTACAAGATGCGCCCGCCAATTATTACGACCTTATCTTCGCCGATTCACCCGCAGGCAAATATACGCATCTTGACGAGGCATTACAGGCGCTAAATGTCGGCGGTATTTATGTGGTAGACGACATGCGGCGCAAAACCGACGGCACTGACGAATATTTGGAGCCAGCACGGCGCTTGACTGAAATCTTGACCGAGCGGCCCGACTTTGTGGTGACACAACTCACCGATTTTGCAACGGGGGTTTTGTTGGCGGTGAGGACGCGGCTATGAGGCAATTTACATGGGCTTACCGTGCATTCAAAATATGTAACCACAAAGAGCACAAAGAACACAAAAACAAGAAAGCTTTTACGATGTAAATCTTTGAGTCTTCATGTGCTTTGTAGTAAAAATCAAACTTTGCCCTCAAAACTGATCCCCGTTCAGAATTGCTAATCTTTGCAAAAAATCTGCCGGCGCATGGGTCACTTGCAACCGCACAAAATCCGCCTTGAGCATATAGCGTTCTAAAATAGGAAGACACTCGACAAGGTCATTGTGACGACTGCCAATCATGGGATCTGATAACAACTTAAAGCCAAAGTCAGCATACAGTTTAATCGCCCGATAGCTGCCCGGTTGTGTGTGAAGATAGACCGGATAATCATCAGCCTGCAATGCTTGCATGATCACCGAAAGCAAAGCCCGCCCAATCCCTTTATTTTCGTGGCTATTCAGCACTTTCAACCAATGCACGCTATTAAATTCGTCATATGATTTCCAGACAAACGCGGTGGCGATAGGCTCGTCGTTTTGATTGCAAACAAATTTGCACGTCTCATAAAACAGCTCGCCTTTGCCCGCATACACACGCTCAAAAAAATCGGTCATATACCCGTCATACGCTTTTGCCGTCTGCTGGTCGTCAAAAGGCATCGCCTTCCATAAAGCCAATTCATCTTTGCGGCAATACCGAATATGATACCCGTTGGGTAAAGGGCGAAGCGCATGAACATTCAGCGTTTCGCACATCATAAACAAGTTTTTGTCGGGAATTTCTCCCTCATCTAAAGCGCGATCGCCCATCTCACTTCGCCCTACTCAAGCTACACCTTACAATCCACATTCAGCCAGCCCGACTTAAACGGCTCGACGCGCTGCTCGGCGGGATGAAATTTGTGCCGCCAAATACAGCCATTGTCATTGCCCAGCAAATGCAGCGAGACCGAGGTCATGCTTGACGTTGTGGTCACTTGGTGAATATCATTGTCAGGCAACAATTCGTAAAAATCACCGGGTTGCAGGTTGTTGCGCTCTTTCACCACCAATTCTGCGTGGCTGTCAATCGAGCCGTCGTCTTGACGGCCAAACACCTCTTCGTATTGCAGCCCACGATACAGCCCGACCAAGCCCCACGCCAAATGATCATGCACCGGCGTTGATGCGCCCGACGGCAGCACCAACGCCGAAAACGCCAAATTACCATCACCAGCCCGATAAAGCAGCCACATGCCGATGCCTTTGCCCATGCCGCTCATGCCTTGGGCTGGTTCTTGATAAACAGCGGGCAGCCAGTCGGGGTCAGCCATCAGCGCCGCAAATTTGGGGCGCACCTTTTGCACAATCTCGTGCGGGTCGTTTTCTTCGCTTTGCGTCTGGCGCACAAATTCGATAAAGTCGCGCATGAGCGGTGATTCAACAAACCATTCGTCTTGACCAGTCGGCGGGGGTAAATTGGGTTGACACATGAGGTATATTTTAATGGCCTAGCCTAACGCTGCGTTGATCTCGTTCATGACCTCGTCGGTCAGTTGTGGCAAGAGGGCAAGTGCTTGCATATTTTCATTCAACTGAGCCAGCGTGGTCGCGCCATTGATGGCGGTGCTGACGTTGGGATTTTTGATGCACCATGCCAAAGCAAGTTGTGACATGAGGCAGCCAAGCCCGTCGGCAACGCTTTGCAACCGCATCACTTTGTCGAGCAGGCTTTGGTCGGTGAACCGCGCCCGCAGCCACTCATAGCCCGGCAAATCTACCCGCGTGCCGGGCGGAATGCCGCGATTGTATTTGCCGGTCAACAAACCACCCGCCAGCGGACTCCAAATGGTCGTGCCGAGGCCGAGGTCTTTGTAGAGTGCGGCGTATTCTTTCTCGACTCGATCACGGTGCAACATGTTGTATTGCGGCTGCTCCATTTGCGGTTTGTGCAAATGATGCCGCTCGGCGATATGCCATGCCGCCGAAATTTGCTCGGCGCTCCATTCGCTTGTGCCCCAATACAGCGCCTTGCCTTGGGTAATCATGTCGCTCATAGCCCGCACGGTTTCTTCGAGCGGCGTATCTGGGTCGGGGCGATGACAAAACACGAGGTCCACATAATCTAGCCCAAAGCGTTTAAGCGAGCCATCAATGGCCTGCATCAAGTATTTACGGTTAAGCGTGTTGTTGTCATTAACGCCGCGTTTTAGCCCCCAATAAAATTTGGTGCTGACAACATAGCTCACCCGAGGCCAGCCCATTTGCCGAAAAACTTGGCCCATAATTTCTTCGCTCGCACCGGCAGCATAGCCCTCGGCATTGTCGAAAAAATTTACCCCAGCGTCATACGCTGCCTTCATGAGTTGGGCGGCGTGTTCGACCCCCAATTGATTTTTGAACGATACCCACGAGCCATACGAAATGACACTGAGTTTGAGGCCGGCGGCCCCTAAACGACGATATTGCATGTTCATAAAGTTAAAAACTAAAGATTTAGAGATTAGGGATTGAGGATTAGAGGTTAGGAGATTATCCCAAACCTCCAATCCTTAAATCCTTGCACTTACAACTCTCTTGCCTCTCTTCATCACCAACCAGCGTGGTGGGCGCTCAATCATGGCTTCGAGGTGGTTTTGACCATCCACAATGACGAGATCGGCGGGGCTGCCGACGGCAAGGCCATAATTTTGCGCACCCATGACGTTTGCGCCGCCATAGCTGCACATGTGCAGGGCAATTTCTAGCTCGTCGTCGCGCCGAAAATTGTTGCGGTAGGCGATGAGGAAGGCCCTCAGCAGCATGTCGGGCATATTGAGCGGCCCCCATGTGTCACGAATGCCGTCGTTACCAGCGCATAGCCGCACTCCGGCTTGATGCAGGCGTTTGACGGGCGGGGCAGCGCGTGAGCCGCTTGGGCCATGACTCATGATGGCAATATCGTTTTTGAGCAGCAGTTCGATCAATTTGCCGGTATAAGCCTCATCAACCCCACCCAAACAAAAGGCATGGCTGATGACGACGCGCCCCTGCCAACCCAATGCGGCGGTGCGTTCGGCGATTAGCTCGACCGACAACGCGCCCAATTCGGCGGGTTCGTGCAAATGCACGTCTACATCGGCGTTATATCGCGCCGCCAAGCTGAAGATGGTATCGAGGTGGCCTTTGGGGTCGCGGTCAATGGTGGATGGGTCAAGCCCGCCCACCACCTGTGCGCCATTGCGCAACGCCGCTTCCATCAACGCCACTGTGCCCGGGCGGGCCAACATACCGCTTTGCGGAAAAGCCACCACTTGCACCGTCAGGTCATCGCGCAGCTCGTCGCGCATCCGCATCACGCCATCGAAACCGCTCAGGCCGATCTCGGTGTCAATATCTACAAACGTGCGCACATGGGTTGTGCCAGCGGCGATCATGCGTTGTGCCACGTGGCTGGATTGGGCATATGAATCAATGCCTTGCTCGACGCGGTAGCGCCGCTCATTGTCAATTTTGTCGGTTAGGCTGGGGCCGACTTCGTTGCGATACCAAGGCAGCCCCAACAGGCTTTTGTCCATGTGGGCGTGGGCGTCCACAAACCCCGGGAAGAGCAGCCGTCCAGCGGCGTCTATGCTTTCGGCGTGATCGGGCAGATTGGGGTTGTGATTGGCAGAGGTAATGTCGCTGATCAGGCCATTCTCGATGCTCAGGTGCACCATGTCGCCATTGGGCAGGCGCAGATTGGTGAGGTGGAGGTTGGGAGCGGAAGTCATGGGTGAACTATACACCGTGCGGATGGTTACGTAATTGATTAGTTGATTAGTTGATTGGTTGATTGGTTTCAATCAATCAACCAATCAACCGGTCAACCGGTCAACCAATCAACCAATCAACCCTTTTTATTGGGCTTATTTCCTTGCAAAAACCAAGAATGGCCCATTTTCGCCAGAGTAGGCATAATTGGCCTCGACCCAATCATTGACGCTTTTTTGTTTTTTCCACGATTCGATAAATTTGGCTTCGGGCCAAGGGTAGCCGTCGCGGCTGAGGATGAAGAATTTGGGGCGGGTGCGTTGTAGATCGGCGAGCAGTTGCGCGGTGTAGCGCTCACGAATTTCGTCATCACCGGCCTCATCAACCCAACGCATGTAGGGAAAGCGGGCGGCGTTGGGTCGCTCGGCGAGGGCGTAGACGGCAGGCACATCGCTGTAAATAAAGATACTATCGTTGGGGCCGGTATTGTCGCGCACAAAACGCGCCAAATGGGCATAATCGGCGATGGATGATTCTCCGGTGCTGTGTGCCAACGGTTTGCCCTGCACGATGATATTGTCGTAGGCGTCGCGCATCCAAGGCCACATGGCGGCGATCATGCCGATGCAGGCCAAGGCTGCCATTGCCAAGGTTGCGCCAAGTCTAAGCCGCTGCAAGGCCGTGCGGGTATTTTCGGTGAAGGGTGCAGCGGCAGCGCTGGCGAGCAACGCCATTGCGGGCAGCCAAATGACGAAATGGTAGCGATACGAATGCCCTTGCCAAATGTTGAGCAACACACCAACGGCGAGGTAAGCCAGCGCCACGCGGGCCGCCCGACGGACAGGGGAACGCCATGCCCGCAGCAGCCCAAGCCCCATCAACCCGAAAATGAACGGATAGCCGCGCCCCAAGAGATCCCACTGCAACACGGTGGGTTTCCAGCCAGCGGTAGGCGTGTTGCCGGTGCGAATAAAAGCGTCAATCTCGACCATGAATAGGCCGGTCAGCCATTCCCAGCGATAGGCCAGCGGCACATTGTGAAAGGTGGCGATGTCGTATTGCACGTGCAGCCACCAGTCGGCGAGTGCGCCATTAACCACAAAATAACCGAGGCCGAGGGCGATGGGCAAGACAAGGCCGAGGAGAATTTTAGATTTTAGATTTTGGATTTTGGATTTTGGATCAGGGCTTAGGGCGTGGGGGGCGGCGAAGAGCAGCGCGGCGAAGCTGACGAACGGGTATTTTAGCCAGAAAAGCAGGCCGCAACACAGCCCCGCCAGCAACGGCGCATGGCGGTGGCGGCTGGTCAGGCTGAGCAAGGCCAGCACAAAAAATAGATTGGCAAAACCTTCGGCTTGTAAGGATGCCCAATAGTTCAGGCTGGCGAACATGAGCCAATAGAGCGCGGCGGCGAGCAGGGCAGCGAGGTTGCCAAACATGCGCCGTGCCAATGCTGCCAGTGCCAACGTCGTCAACACTTGCCAAAGCAATTCAAACGCATGGAGCGCGGCAGGCGCAGTAGACAGGCTACGCGGCAAGGCCAACAACAGCGGCATCAGCGGCCCGCGCACCTCCCAACAATCTCGATACATCACCCCGCCGCGCCGAATGACATCGGCACAAGCCGCAAATGCGCCTTGGTCGAACCACAACGGGTAAAGTAAATGCGGCAGCCCCACCCCAATGAGCAAAAGCGCCGCAGCGATGACAAGAATTCGAGTAAACATATTTGCCAGTGAATAGCCGATAGTGAATAGTGATAGTGGATAGCAGTGATTCACTATCACTATCTACTATCACTATCCACTAATTTGTAGCGTTTACGATTGCGGGCGACGCTGAACCAGAGCGTGAAGATGCGGCTGATGCCACGCCATGCCTCTTGCAGCGACATTTTAGATTCGCCGCTGCCGCGAGCAGGCAAAATAATGCCCACCTCGTGGATGGCGAAACGGTTGACGTGCAGGGCATACAAGCTCTCGAAGAAAAAGCCGTAGCCCCGCGCTTGCACCATGTCGAAAATATGCAACGGCACTTGCTTTAGCCGGTAGCGCCGATAAGCCGACGAGGCATCGTAAGGCATATTGAGAAAGGTGCGTGTGAGCATATGCCCGCCATACGTCATCAGCCGCCGCAGCCATGTCCATTCGTCGAGGCTGTTGCGGCGCAAATAGCGCGACCCCACCGCCACCGGCGAGGCGCTCTCGGCCAAAAATTCGGGGATGTATTCGGGCGGGTGCGTGCCGTCGCAATCCATTGTAATGAGCGTATCGTAGCCATGTTGATAGGCATAGCGAATGCCAACTTGATGCGCCGTGCCGATTCCCTCTTTGCCCGCCCGATGGATGACGCGCACTTGCGGAAATTGCGCCGCGAGTTGGTCGAGCACCTCACCTGTGCCATCGGGCGAATTGTCATCCACAAACAAAATATCGGCGATGACTGGTGTCGGCAGTTCGCGTAAGGCGTTTAGTTGCTGGCACAAGCGTGCCACATTGCCACGTTCGTTGTAGGTCGGGATGAAGATCAGGATGCCCATCAGGTTGCGCTGCCGCGCCTTTGGCGCGAAGCCGCAATTTTAGCGCATCCTGTTTTTTCGCTCTTTACGATTTCTTCACGATGGCCCCCTATGCTTGGCTTGCACGCTATTGAACCCAGTGTGTGAGCAACTTAAAAACCCAATTTCGTCATTTAAAAAGGAGTCTCTAAAATGCGAACCTATCCCTTCCAAAATGCCGTGATCGGCACAGTCGTTATTTCGATGTTGGCAGCGTGTGGCGGGCCAAGCAGCACCGCCAAACCGACCGACGCACCTAAACCCGCCGCGACACAGCCGCCGACAGCGGCCCCAACTGCGGCCCCCAAACCAACTGACCCACCCAAACCGACCGAGGCTCCCAAGCCAACGGCGACGCCTCAGCCGGGCGTGGTAGATGCGCCGCGAACCAACACGGTGACGGCGCTGTATTACACCAGCGACGGCAAAACCGCCAAAGGCGGTAGCCGCCCGGTCAAAATTTTGGTCGAGCCAAACACCAGCAAGCAGTTCCGCGTTGGCTTTTTTGAGAGTGAAGTGGGTGGCAGCGGCCCACAATGGCGAGCCAGCGGCTGGTTGGCAACGCTGGTCAGCGCCATGTTGACTGGTTTTGACCCGTCGCAAACCCAAGTTTCATACGACATTGCGGGCTATATTGATGGCCCCAGCGCAGGCGGGCTGATGACTGTCGGCACGCTGGCGGGGCTGCGCGGCGACAAGGTGCTGGATGAGGTCGCCATGACCGGCACGATTAACCCCGACGGCACGATTGGGCCGGTGGGCGGCATTCCACAAAAGATCGAAGGTGCGGCGGCAGCGGGCAAAAAACTCGTCATTATTCCGGTCGGGCGCGTCGAGGGTGGGGTTGACCTGATCGAGCATGGCAAGAAAAACAATGTTGAGGTGAAAGAGGTTGGCGATATTTATCAAGCCTATGAACTATTGACCGGCAAAAAATTGCCGCGCAGCACCAGCGCCGAGCGCCCACAAGTAACTGGCCCCATTTATGAACGAATGCGGGCCAAGACCAGCGAATGGAACGCCCGTTATGCCGAGATGCAAGGCCAAGTGGGGGCACTCCCCGACAACATTAAAAAGGTAGACGTGGTGCAAAATATGGCGCTGACGGCCAAAGAATATTCAGATCAATCGAAGCGCTTGGGCGATCAGGGCCTCATTGGTGGTGCGTATGGCAAGGCCAGCCAAGCCGCTGCTTTTGCCGCGCTTGCGTCAGGGGCGGGGCGTATCATCCAAGAGATTGTCACGCAAGGGCCACAGGGCGCATTGAAGCAATTGCAACAAAATCAGGCGGTCGAGGCCAAGATTAAAGCCGCAGCCGATCGCCTAAAATCGGAATCGCCGAAGAATTTGGCCCAAGCTGGGGCGTTGATTACAGCGTATGGCGCATTGATTGACGCGCTGAACACCAAAGCTCAGGCTGAAAATGTGCTCGAACGCCAGATTAAGACCCAAGACGAGGCGATTGAGGTGCTGACCCACGCGGCCTTGCTGATGAAGATTGTGGATTTGCGCTTGGAGCAAGCCAAGGACGCGGTGGATTTGGGCGGCGTGCTTGAGGGCGAGGCGTGGAAACCCGCCGTGCCGGTGGCGAATGTAGCCGAATTTTTTAGCCGCGCCGCCGAGGCCAATATTGCCTTGTTCGATTCGCTGATTGTGGATGACGTGTCGAAGTCTATGGGCGTGAATATGGATACGGCGCGAGCCTTGTTGATGAGCCGCGACCAAGCCTATGCAGGCACATTGCAGGCCGCCCGCACCATGCCCAATATTCTTGCGACCTATTTTGGCAAGGGCGATGCCAGCGATTACGCCAAGTTGGGCGGGTCAATTGCGGCCTATAGCGCCAGCACGAGCTTAATCGCCAAATATTATTCGCTCGATGCGCAATTAGACAAGGAGTTGAACGTCGTTGGAATTGGCAAAGAACGCTCACTGTTGAATATGCTCGATTTGGCGGATGAGCAGGCACGCGGCAGCATTGCCACGCTCAAGGCCAACAAGGTTGACCCCGGTTTGTTCATCATCGGCTACGAGGCGGCGCGTCTCAGCCGCGAAGGCGATATGTCGGACAAAATGGACGCGCTGCAAAGCTATTGGAATAGTTACATTCAAACACGTGCCTTGGCCTATTTGGGTGGGTTTGCCGGTAAATAAACAAGTATGACGCAATCATATTGCAACAAAAACAACACTATTGTCATATAATTTATTTAATGGCAGCTTGTCGTGATCACGACGAGCCTCAAACATACAAGGAGATTTATGAAAAAGGGGATATTGATTGGTTTAGGTGTGGCAGTTGGGGCGTGCATTTTGTTTGTGGCCCTAACCTTTGGCGGCGCAATGTTATTGACCTCTGGGCCAGCCGATGCGGGGAATTCGTTTATGACCGCGCTGACACAGGGAGATTATGACAAAGCGTGGGGGGATTGTCATCCAGCCTTAAAGGAAAAGATTGGCGGTGTGCAAAAGCTGAAAGACATCGTCGAGGGCGGCAACGCCAAGCCGGTGTCATTCTCGATTAGCTCGCGCAATGTGAATAATGACGAAGGTAAACTGGAGGGAACCGCCACCCTAAGCGGCAACCGTCAGGCAAACCTAGTGGTTGAACTCGCTAAGTCGGGTAACGACTGGAAGGTAATTGGGTTCAATATAAAAGCGAAGTGACGGCTTAGCCGTTCGCCACGCGAAAGAAAGCCGACGGTGCTGCCGTCGGCTTTCTTTCGTGCGGGGATAGTATGGCGCAATTTTGCGTAGTCAGAAGTTTTTCAGTACTACTACCTGAAACCAATTACAATACCTATCTATTCACACTTATTGGGCTTATCTTATGTCACTTTATTCTATCGGTTATGAAGCCGTCAATGAAAAAGACTTTATTATTTGTTTAAAGCAATATAAAATCAATACTGTTATTGATGTTCGCCAAAATCCGATTAGTCGTGAGCCCGGCTTTTCGAGAATCCGTCTTCAACTTGCGCTCATGATCTCAGATATTAAATACGAACATCTTCTCCAGTTTGGTTGTCCAACTTTTATACGCGACACTTATAAGAAAAATCAAAATTGGGAACAGTATGCGCAAGAGTTTAATCTATATTTGAAATCCCTTCAGTCAGAAGTAGCGAGTTTGGCAACCCGTGCTAGCCACGAAAATATTGCACTTATGTGCTTTGAAGCAAATCATAACTACTGTCACCGCTCACTTATATGTGCGGAAATTACCAAGCGTTTTAATATGCCAGCAACACATATTATGGTTCAATCCCAAGAGAAAGTTGCTGCACGTTATCAGCGTCTTCTTTCGGTATAGGCGGATATAAAAAGCTAACAATTAGCCATTTATCTGGGAAACGATGTATCGTGCCCATCAAAAACATTATATCTCTAGTATTCATATAGGCAAATAGTCTATCTCTAAACTTTGATTCCCAACCTTGTTTGCCATATTTATGCCAACAGTTCCAAAAGAGAGCACCCGCCTCCCAGTCTACAATCTTGTGCCGATGATCTATGCCTCCTGACAAGTAGCGATAATGGAATGCGAAAGGCAATTTTCTTAATACATGTTTAATTTCAGGCTTATCCCACAGCCCTTCTTGATGCTCATGTTTTCTTAACTTCTCAAGCTCTTCTTTTGTCCAATCAGCGTCTAGCTCCGGCGTAATCTGAAGCTCAATTAACTTAGGGCGAATAATTCCTAATGTGTTGCCTTGTTTTTTTCGTCGTAATTCTAGTTGCTCGAAATCGTGAATAACGTGTGGCTCTATAAAATACTTTCGCTCACTCCAAGATTTATTTTTGCCTATTTCCACTGTATCACTTAGCACAATAGAGTCAATGTCAATTCGACGGCTTTCTGGTCGTCTATCACCATTTGGGGGGGCGACTCGCGCCTCTATCCATTGCCATTTTTTAAATTGATTTTCATCTCCTAGTAGACGATAAGGCACGGGAAAGAGACGGCGCAATTGACCATTTTCGGATATCGAAGCGACACAAGAGGTTTCTTGATATCGAGCACTTGGGGAGGGATATGTTTTAGCCAAAATTAGTTGGCGTTCTGGTTTGTATATCGCCATATAAACTAACACCTTGGATAATCTGAAATTGCTATTGTGTTTGTTAGTCTAAGAAATTTGTTATTGGATACACTAATTGCTCTAATAAATTTCTTATAACACCTCTATTTATACACTAAAAAAAATCAAATATTATGCAACACTGGAATTTGTCGAGTTTTTTTAAGATTTCACTGTAAAGGTGGCAAGGCGTTAACTCCCAATCTTTAACCATTTCCAAGCAAATGCCGCCTTATATATATAGGTGTTGTTAAAACTTAACTTAACAAAATTGCTTCCATTATGCAAAACAAGGCTTTAACAACCTATTTACTGATGGATACGACACAATTTTAACGAATGTGTTGTTATTTTAAAAGCAAAACAACAACACCCTCTATCTCTCCATGACTGAAGCCATAAGAAGATAGAGGGTGTTGTTGTTTATATTGATTTGAATCTAAGTGATGCGCCTACGCCCGTTGCGCGAGGAACTTCTCCGCCTCAAGCGCCGCCATACAGCCAAACCCCGCCGACGTGATGGCTTGCTTAAACCAGTTATCGTGAATTTCGCCTGCGGCGAAAATGCCGGGCTTGCTGGTGTGTAGGCGGCTATCAACAACCAAATAGCCTTCTTCGGTCATGTCGAGCTGGCCTTTGAACAACTGTGAATTTGGCTCGTGCCCCACGAAAATGAAGATACCTTCAACTGATGTTGGCGCAACATGGCCGGTTTTGAGGTTCTTGAAGATCACCTCATGCACTTTGCCGCCCGCGATAGCGGGTGCAGTGCCGTTGATGGATTCAAGCACGGTGTTGGTGACGACCTCGATCTTGGGATTTTCGGCCACATATTTTTGCAGCGTGGCCCCAGCGCGAAAGCTGTCACGGCGATGCACGATGCGCACGGTCTTGCCAAATTTGGTCAAAAACAGCGCCTCTTGAAAAGCGCTATCGCCGCCGCCGACCACGATGATGTCTTTGCCGCGAAAGAAAAAGCCGTCGCAGGTGGCGCAATAGCTCACGCCGCGCCCGATATAGTCTAATTCGCCCGGCACGCCCAGCGGGCGTGGGGTTGCGCCAGTGGCAATAATGACCGAATCAACCTCATACTCGTTATCGGCTGAATACAGCTTATACGGGCGCTGGCTAAAATCTACCCGTTCGATGATTTCTTCGACCATGCGAGCGCCAAATTTTTCGGCCTGTTCGCGCATGCGTTGGGTCAATTCGGGGCCTTGCAGCCCATCGGGGAAAGCCGGAAAGTTTTCGACTTCGGTCGTGGGGGCGATTTGGCCGCCAAAGGCTGGGCCGACAAACACAAGCGGCTCTAAAAAGGCGCGTCCGGCATATAGGGCGGCAGTTAACCCGGCTGGGCCGCTGCCGATAATGGCTAGTTTTTCTGACATGATTTTTTAGCTTTGTGCCATGAGCCTTGGGGCGTGAGCTAGCGTATGGCTCACAGCTTATGGCTCACGGCTTGAGGTCCCAATTTACCACCACAGGGTAAGACGAAGATAAGAGTTAGGCGGGTGGCTTGAGAATGTTGATGGCACGGGCGGCGAGCACAGCAACGACGATGAGCGAGATGATGGCTTGGAGCATGATTAGCACCTTGGCGCGGCGCGAAAGCGGGGCGGTGTCGGTTGGGCTGAAGGCAGTGGCGGTGGTGAAGGCTAAAAACAGATAGTCGAAAAAGCGCGGTTGCCAATTGCCCCACCCGATGATTTCGCCTGCCCGTTGCGGAAAGAGAAACTCCCAGCGTTTGGGCGGCGCAGCGGTGTCATTGGCTTGGGCGTGCTCGGCGTCAATTAGCCAATACCAACCGGCGAAGACGACGATATTGCCGACCCACACCAAGACCGCATCCCACAACAACCCCACACGTCTTCATCACGAAATGCAACGGTGATGATGAGCGCGGCGACGCTGCCGATGACGGTAAAAGCGCCGCTAAGCGAATACCACATCAACCCCAACCGTAACAAGCGCGTTAACCCAATTGCCCACAGCAACACCATAACACCCAGCAAAATCAAGTCGCTCACGCCCCATTCAACATTTAGAAAAATATCCAGCCATTCCAAAGTATCAGCCGACAATTTGATTTTTTCGAGCGTGTTGTGAATGGCAAGGTTGTAATTGATGAGGAAATCGAACAAAGCGACGCCAAAAATGGCGAACAGGATACGCCACGAGTGCTTATCACTTGTATTGCGTTTAAAGAGGTTTTTTATAGGGTTAATGGTAAGCATGTGCCGATGATAAACGAAATACGGAGAAGCAGCTTGTTATAAACCGCTTCTCCGTATTTTTTGCTTCTCCGAGTTCAGATACTAAATAGGAATTAGCGCTAGGTTTTCCCGTGCGGGTGCTCGTGCGCCGCGCCTAAAATTCGTCTTCGGCGAGGGCCAGCGTGCCCGCCGCGCCGTTGGTGACGGCATAGGCCAAGCTGTTGGCGCGTGACAACACGTGATCGGCATAGAAACGGGCTGTGTTGATCTTGGCCTTATAGAATGGGTCGGTTTCGCCCGCGTTGAGCTTGGCTTGGGCCGCCATTGCGCCGCGTGCCAATTGCCAACCGCCTGCCACGATACCCATCAATTCGAGGAAGGGCGCTGCGCCTGCCGCCACGCTCTTAACATCTTTCATGATGGTGCTGGCGAAGAATGCGCCGGCTTTCATGATGGCCTGCACGCCACGATCGAGCGATTCGCGGATGATGGCAAATTCGGGCGCAGATTGTTGCGCCAATTCGCTGATGGTGTGGTGCATTTCACCGATCACGGTGCGCAAAGTCGCGCCATTTTCACGAATGATCTTGCGGAATAGCAAGTCGTTGGCTTGAATGCCGGTCGTGCCTTCATAAATGGTGGCAATGCGCGAATCGCGCCAATATTGGGCCGCGCCGGTTTCTTCGATATAGCCCATGCCGCCGTGAATTTGCACGCCCAATGAGGTCAATTGAATACCGACTTCAGTGCTCCAGCCCTTCACCACCGGAATCATGAGGTCAACAAACGCCTGATGCTTCTTGCGTTCGGCCTCGTCAGGGTGTTTGAGCGCGAGGTCGAGCGACGCGCCCGCATAATAGGCCAACGAGCGCATGGCTTCAATTTGCGACTTCATCAGCATCAACATGCGGCGAATGTCGGGGTGCTTGATGATGGGCACAGACTCTTTGCCACCCGCGAGGTCGCGGCCTTGCACACGCTCTTTGGCGTAAGCCAGCGCCTTCTGATACGCGCCTTCGCTCATGGCGATGCCCTCAAGCCCGACAGCGAAACGCGCCCCGTTCATCATGATGAACATATATTCGAGACCGCGATTTTCTTCGCCGACCAAATAACCGGTCGCGCCGCCGTTGTCTCCATAGGCCAGCACACAGGTGGGGCTGGCGTGAATGCCGAGCTTGTGCTCAATTGAAACACAGCGCACATCATTGCGCTCGCCGAGGCTGCCATCGTCGTTTACCAAAAACTTGGGCACAATAAACATCGAAATGCCGCGTGTGCCTTCGGGGGCAGTGGGGGTGCGGGCCAGCACAAGGTGAATGATATTTTCGGCCAGATCGTGTTCGCCGTAAGTGATGAAAATCTTCTGGCCTGTCACTTTGTAGCTGCCATCGGCTTGTGGCACGGCCTTGCTGCGAATGAGGCCGAGGTCAGACCCCGCTTGTGGCTCGGTCAAGTTCATCGTGCCGGTCCACTTGCCGCTCACCATGTTGGGCAAATAGGTGTGCTTCAGCGCATCCGAGCCGCTTAGCACCAGCGCCTCGACCGCACCCGTCGTGAGCAGCGGGCCGAGCGAGAAGCCCATATTGGCGGTTTTCCACATTTCTTGCAGCACCGCGCCGATCAGCTTGGGCAAGCCTTGGCCGCCAAATTCGGTCTCGCAGCCAGCGCCGTTCCAGCCGCTCTCGCTAAATTGGCGATACGCCTCTTTGAAGCCGGGCGGGGTGGTGACTTCGCCATTGTTCCATTTCGAGCCTTCGCGGTCACCGATTTGGTTGAGCGGCGCGAGCACGCGGCTGGCAAATTTGCCGCCTTCCTCAAGCACGGCTTCGATCAGATCGGACGTGGCGTCTTCGTAGCCGGGCAGGGCGGCGATGGCTGGGTAGTTCGCCACCTCGTTTAGGGTAAATTGAATATCTTTTAAGGGCGGGTTATAGGTTGTCATGAGGCTCCTTCTATTAAAAATCGCACAAATCCACCCTTAACACCTCCCTTTATAAAGAGGCTAGGGGTGAGCACCTTAAGTATACCGCAAAATCTAACATTGTTATATTTTTTGGCTGTCGTTAGGGGCAAATTGGATTGTCAATCAGTATAATTTGTTACATATGATGATGACCCAAATTGCTCAACGCGGAAATATGGTATTACCTGACGAAATGCGCAGTGAATACAAGATTATGCCGGGCGATATATTTACCATAATTCCTTTAGGCGAAGATCGCTTTTTACTGGTTAAAGGTAAATCCCAAGTTGATGTGATTGCTGATGAACTGAGCGCATCTTTACAATCGAAAGGTGCAACGCTCGCAGAAATGTTGAAATCTGCGCAAGAAATTCGCGCAAAAAATAGCCCTGATCTTCTTGTATAACATTTTCTTAGACTCCAGCGTTGTTATCGCTGCTGTTTTTTCGTCCAGCGGCGGGGCACGTGCATTACTAAAATTGGGTGAATTTGGGTTCGTGTCACTTTGGACAAGTCGTGATGCGCTTGTTGAAGTCGAGCATAACGTCGCAAAATATGATCAAGCCTATGTTGCACATGTTGCCCACTTATTAGCGGCTGCAAGAGTGGGTATTACAGCGCCGCCAAGTGCCACTCAAGCACGTCGAATTAATCTTCATATTAATTACGCGCCTGATGCCGTTATCTTGGCTGCGGCATTGGAAATTCCCGCTGATTATTTTGTAACCCTAGACCGTGAACATATTTTGAGAAATCTTACTTTATCTAAAGCCGTTCCATTTTTGCTTGGCACACCGGGTGATTGTTTAGCTTGGTATCGGTCACAGAATTAGACATAAATAACTTTGCCAATATTAATTTACTGCAAATTCGGTATATGGGCGCAGAGATTCAGCTTTAAAGCCTAAAACAATGTCCGACTTTGGCACACCCTCATCCAGAAAATCTTGGGCAATGCCATGCTCAATACCATCGCGTTGAATCCAGATTTTTTGATTGATGATGTCAATATGAATGAGGCAACCATGCACACGGCGACCAGAATCCCAGCCCAAACTCATCACTAAATAATGATCGTTTTCGTGATCGAAAACGGTATTATTTTTGTAATTGCCATATGCATATTGCGTGTTTGCATATTTTTGCAGAATATTATGGGTGAGTTGGCGATAGCGCGTTAATTTATCCATTTGACTATCTCCTCAGTTTCAGGGTTAAATAGAATGAGTTTTAGTCGTTGACGCGAGATAATTAATCTCCCCAAATCATCCTCGAATAAATCAGTATAGACATCAAACGGGATGGCTAAATATAAGACACGGTCTTTTTCTTGTTCAGCCATAATTTCACGATATACGCCAAATTGCCCCAATGCAGCGTAAAAGTCAGTGACGGCTGATTTATTCAAAAAACTTTTGATTTCCACTGCGATTTTTTGGTCGCCTTGGGTTGCAGCAAGTAACTGGCTTGCGCCAAGATCAACAAATAAGTCGCGGCGCCCCCAGCGGATAACCAACGGATCGTGTGTGATAGTCCAACCAGCCCGAATGAGTGCGTTTTTTACAAGATCGTGAAAAATATCGCGTGCCACAAGATTATTTTACCTTCACTTCCCCTTCGGCCCCAAGCCCTCATATTTAGCGATGACCTCCATCATCACCTCATCCGCGCCGCCGCCGATGGCCCACAGGCGAATGTCGCGGAAGTAACGAGCGACGGGATATTCTTCGACATAGCCCATGCCGCCATGAAATTGCAAACACATGTCGGCCACTTGGCGCGAGAGCAGCCCCGATTTGAGCTTGGCCATGCTGGCGAGGCGCGTCATGTCTTGCCCAGCGGCATATTGGCTGACGCACTCATAGGCCAAATAACGCAACGCCTCGATCTCGCTGATTAGCTCGGCTAGCTTGAAATAGATGAACTGATTGTGTCCGAGCGGTTTACCAAAGGCTTTGCGCTCCTTCAAATATGTTTTGGTCAGTTCGATACAGCGCTCCATGCTGCCGAGGCTCATCAGCGTCATGGCAAGGCGCTCACGCTGAAATTGCTGCATCTGATATTGAAAGCCTTTGCCCTCCTCGCCGATGCGGTTGGCCTTGGGCACACGCACGTTGTCGAACGACAAAATGGCGGTGTCGCTGTCGCGCAGGCCCAACTTGTCGAGCTTGCGGCTGACGCTGAAGCCGGGCGTGCTGGTTGGCACGACGATGAGCGACGAGCCGCTATGCCCGCCACCGCTGCCGGTTTTGGCGAGCAAACACAAATAGTCGGCCTGTGCGCCATTGGTGATCCACATTTTGCTGCCGTTGATGACGTAATGATCGCGGTCGTCGTCGGCGCGGGTGCGAATGGCCGCCACATCGCTGCCAGCGTCAGGCTCGCTCACGGCGATGGCCGACACGATTTCGCCACGAATGGCAGGTGCAAGATAGCGCTGCTTCAGGTCTTCGCTGCCATGTCGCGCCAAGGCCGGTGTCGCCATATCGGTATGCACACAAATGCCCAGTGTTGCCCCCATCGGCACGGCGCGGCCCAGTTCTTCGAGCAACACCGCGTTATAGGTGTAATCGGCCCCACCGCCGCCATAGGCTTCGGAGTAGCTCAGACCGAGAAACCCCAAATCGCCCATCTTTTTCAGCACATCGCGGGCAGGCCAAATGCCTTGTTTTTCCCAATGTTCGGCGTGTGGATCAAGCTCGGTTTGCACAAAATCGCGCACGGCGGCACGCAGCATCGCGTGTTCGGGGGTGTTTCGGGTGATGGGTTGGGTTGACATGGGGTTGTTTTAAACCTCGGAGGTCTTAAGTACCTACGAGGTTTGTGTTTGCTAATAGTTAACGTTTACGTTAATGTTAATTATAGCAAAGACATACAAAAACACGATTAAAATACCCTCATCAAACTTAACGTTAACGTTAAGTTTAACTTTAACTTGAAGTATAATAAGAAAATCTAACATTGATAGGAGAACCCAATGAGCCTTGGCCCAACGCTAGAATTAACCCCCGAACACCTCATGATCCGCGATACCGCGCGGGATTTTGCCCAAAATGAAATTGTGCCCGTCGCCGCCCATCACGATGAAACCGGCGAATTTCCGATGGAAACGATTAAGAAAATGGGCGCGATGGGCTTCATGGGGCTTGAAATCCCAGAAGAATACGGCGGCGCAGGCACAGACACCTTGTCATATGTGTTGGCGCTCGAAGAAATCAGCAAGGCTGACGCCTCGCATGGCACGATCATGAGCGTGAACAATTCGCTGTATTGTGGCGGCATCTATAAATATGGCAGCGAATTGGTGCGGCAAAAATTTCTCGTGCCAATTGCCAGCGGGCAAAAAATTGGCGCATATTCGCTGACCGAGCCGATGAGCGGCAGCGACGCCGGACGTATGAAAAGCCGCGCTGTCAAGCAAGCCGACGGCAGCTATGTCATTAATGGGCGCAAGAGCTGGGTGACGAGCGGGCCGGTGGCCGATTTTGTGCTGTTGTTTTGCATGACTGCGCCCGAACGCGGGCACAACGGCATCACCGCCTTCATGATCGAGACCGATCAACCCGGCTTTGTTCGCGGCAAGGTCGAGCCAAAGTTGGGCATTCGCGCCAGCGCCACCAGCGAACTGGTGTTCGAGGATTATGTTTGCCCCGCCGAGCATCGGCTGGGCGAAGAGGGCGAGGGCTTCAAGATCGCCATGACCATGCTCGACGCCGGACGCATCGGCATCGCCACCCAATCGCTTGGCATCGCCGAAGCGGCGTATGAGGCCGCCGTGCGCTATTTGCAAGAGCGCGAGGCGTTTGGGCGCAAGATCGGCGAATTTCAAGGGCTGCAATTTCAAGTGGCCGACATGAAAACCCGCATCGAAGCAGCACGGCTATTGATTTACAATGCAGCCTTGGCAAAGACGAAAGCGATGAAAGATGGCGGGCGTTACACCCTTGAGGCCAGCATGGCGAAACTTTACGCCAGCGAAACCGCGATGGAATGTGCGCATCGCGCCGTGCAAATGCATGGCGGCATGGGCTATAGCAAAGAATTGCCGGTCGAACGCTATTTCCGTGATGCCAAAATTACCGAAATTTATGAGGGCACCAGCGAAATTCAGCGCATGGTCATTGCGCGGAATGTGTTGGGGCTGAGATAGTAGAAAAGTGAAAATAAGTGCAAAGTAGAAAGTGCAAAGTGGAAAGTAAAGAATCTTTGCACTTTGCACTTTGCACTTTGCACTCATTAAAAGATGAACATAATTGCATTAATTAAACAAACGCCCGATACAGCCAAGCTGTCGCGCACCTTGAACGGGTTGCAGTTGATGGCCGACGGGCAACCTCGGATTGTCAATCCTTGGGACGAATATACGCTGGAGACGGCGTTGCGGCTGAAAGAGAAGCATGGCGGCAAGAAAGTAACCGCCGTGTGTTTGGGCAAACCCGAAGCCATCGAAGCCTTGCGCACCGCCATTGCGATGGGCGTGGATGAGGCGATTTTGATCAACGATGCCGCCTTGGCCGCCGCCGATTCGCTTGGCACAGCGCGGGCGCTGGTGGCTGCCATCAAGAAAATTGGCGCATACGATATCATCGTCGGCGGGCGCAGCGCCATTGATGGCAACATGGGCGCGACGGCGGTGCAAGTAGCAACCTTGCTCGGCGTGCCGATGCTGTCCTATGTGGCGGCCCTCAGCGCCGTCAACGGCGCGGGCAAGAGCATCAGCGTGGTGCGAGCGATGGAATATGGGCGCGAAACCGTTTCGAGCAGCCTGCCGTGTGTGATGACAGTCGTAAAGGAAATCGCCGAGCCGCGTTACCCCAACTTCATGGGCATCCGCAAGGCCAGCAAAGCCGTTATTCCAACTTGGAAATTGGCAGATTTGGGCTTGAGTGCGGCGGATGTCGCAGCCAAAGCCACATGGTCGGTAGAATTGCCGCCCGTGCGCGACACCAACGCCGAAATGATTCAAGGCACACCCGCCGAGCAAGCCAAGGCGCTGGTTGACAAGTTAATTGCGGGCAAAATCATTTAATGCCATGAGCCATGAGCCATGAGCCTGTCTCTTATACACATCT
>JAHBAL020000116.1 GCA_018500105.2 Anaerolineae bacterium | reverse complement strand
GTCAGAGCAAAATTGCGGCAAACCAGCCAACCTATGCCTGTCTGGTTATAGATTCCCGCGTTCGCGGGAATGACGAGGCGACTTTTGAACAGCCTTGCGAGTCCCCTACGGACGCATGAGCGGCTCCCAGCCCAATTCACGCTTGGCCTTTGCCATATTGATGATCTTACCTTCATAATCGCCGCTAATCATGAATGCCTGATAACCATTGCGATGCAGCAAAGCCGCCGTAAACGCCCGCGCCAAATCGCTGGCAGCGGTATGAAAAGTCAAATTGCCTGCCCGCGCAATCGCCAACCAATCGTCATCGGTGATGGGCAAACACATACGCAACACATTGGCACTCATGCCAAATTGCACCACCGCGTTGTAGCACACCATCTCGCCCATATATTTGGTCAGCGCATACAAATTGCGCCCATCAAACGGAATCGCCTCGTCGTAAAAATAGCGTTTGGTCAAGTCTCCGTCATAAATTGACATTGAGCTGGTATAAACCGCGTGTTGAATTCCGGCCTCGCGGGCGGCCCGCAGCGCCAAATACACGCCCTTGGCATTGACATCGAACCCGGTTTGAATCCCCTCGACCTCAGTCCAATCAATCGTGCCCATCGCCATATACACCAGCGCATCCATGCCCGTCATTGCCTCGCGCACAGCGGCGTAATCTGTCACCGCCCCTACGCGATAATCAAGCGTGGCGTCGGCGGGTGGACGCAAATCGAACACCCGAACCGTATGATGTTGTTTTAGGTATGGCATCAGGCGGCTGGCAACGCCACCGGCCCCGCCGATGATTAAAATATTCATGTAATGATTTTAATCTCCCTCCGTTAAGGTATAATCACGTGGCCCATTTACACGGGCGCTTAGCTCAGTTGGTTAGAGCGCTTGTTTTACACACAAGAGGTCACAGGTTCGAATCCTGTAGTGCCCATAAAAAAGCCGCCGCGGTCAGTTTGATCGCGGCGGCTTTTTTATACTCCGCACGGGTAAAAGGGTCATGCTTTGGCCTGCGCCTTGAGCGACTCAACCACACAACGAATCTGCCCATATTCGATGCTATCGGGCAATTTGGCCTTGATCGGCGACAGCGCCGCCATGCTGCCCACCTCGGTAATGGCTTTTCGAATGGTTTGCTGAATGACAACAGGCACAACCGCGTCGAGCGAAATCACCCCACGCCCAATCAGATCGGCGCAATGCGAATAGATCGTGCCAACCGTCAGCCCACGCTCCGCTGCCACTTGTTCCACTTTCATCCCGCGCTTCCTAATCATCTCGCTCGTCACCTCAACTGTGCCGCCCAAGGTGCGCTGGCGCTGCGATTCTTGCTGAGCGCTGGCAGTCACCGAGCGCATCTCGATCTTAATGGCGGCTTTGGCCTTGAGGGCCGCGTCTCCACGCGGCGACAATCGCAAGGTTGGCAATTCGTTGCCCGTCTGCTTCAAATACCCGCTGGTCGTCAGTTGCGTAATCATAGACTCAATTTCGTCCATATTCAACGCCCCAAATTTGCCAAAATTGCGATTGCTCTTAAAGTTCACCACTTTTTCCGACTGCGAGCCTTTCAGCAACATGGCTAAGCGCCCTTTGCCAAGTTCACGTTGCTGCTGTTGCAGCAAATTCACCGTATCGAGCACAATCAGTGCGCCGCGCTGGGCTTGGGTCAATTGTGCAAATGGCACATTCACCATCGGCGCACTTTGCTTGCGCTCGATGCAGTTATCACAACACACCTCTGCCTCGGCAGGCGAATCATCGCCAAAATAATCAAGCAACACACGGCGGCGGCAATCATCGGTGCTGGCATAAGTCAACATCGCCCGCAACAATATGTGTTTTTGCTCGCGGCGCTGCTGAATATTGTCCGACAACTTGCGCACCCCGTCACGCGGCAAATTGACTTTTTGGGCCTGAAAACCGCCCGTGCCATTCACCATCGCAACCGCATTCAGTTGCTCCAATTGGTCGAGCGCCACCCGCACCTTGGTATTGCTCACCTTGGTCACCCGTTCAATTTCCTCACGCAACACCACGCCATTGGCTTTCTTCACATAATCCCACACTTGGCGCAATTCGGTTTCGCTAGGCGCGTCGTTTTCAATAAAAAATTCATGCGTGCTGGCATCACGTCCGGCATACAGCAAAATCGAACGGGCGGGCAAGCCATCGCGTCCGGCGCGTCCCGCTTCTTGGTAATAGGCTTCGAGCGAGCCGGGAATCGCGTAATGCAGCACAAACCGCACATCTGGGCGATCAATGCCCATGCCAAAGGCATTAGTCGCCACAATCAGCGGCACGTCGCCCGCCAAAAATGCGTCTTGGGTGCGGGCGCGAGTGGCGGCGTCGAGCGTCCCGTGATAATGCAGCGCCTCAACTTTGCACACCTCGCGGGCAAAAGCAGCCACTTCTTCGGCATCTTTGCGGGTGCTGGTATAAATAATGCCGTGCTGTTTGTCGGCTTGGGCTTGGCGCAAAAAATCGCGGATAAATTCGAGTTTGTTGCGTGCCCCCGGCATATCAAACACCTCGAACGACAAATTGGGGCGATTAAACCCGGTCACCAAACGCTTGGCCTTGGGGATATTGAGCTTGCTGATGATATCATCTTGCACCTGCAAGGTCGCGGTAGCGGTCAGGGCCAGCATCACCAACTTGGTTGGGGCGCTTAGCGGTTGGGGATTGGGCGTTAGCGATTGCAGGTTCGGTTTCACGAGTAGCGCTGAACTTGCGGCAGGCAACGCCTCATCATCCCAAAAGCCCGGCGGCTCGACCAAATCATCGGCATCCGCAGGCGTATCGGCACGATCAACATCGCCAAAATCAAAACCGCCGTCGTCGGGTCGGGTTGGCTGGCGGTTGCCATCCATCAGCCAATCACGCACCTCGCCGATGCGCAAATAGTCGGGGCGAAAATCGTGGCCCCATTGCGACAAACAGTGCGCCTCGTCTACGGCGATCATGCTAATCGCCACATTGCCCATCACCGTGCGAAACGAATTGCTGCGAAAACGCTCTGGCGCAACCAACACAATTTTGTATTTGCCGCTTTGCACCCCATGCCAGCGCCGGCCTTGCTCGGCCAAATCGAGCGTGCTATTGATAAACGTCGCCGGAATACCGCGCCGCGTCATGCCGTCTACCTGATCCTTCATCAGCGCCACCAACGGCGACACGACTAAGGTCGCGCCCGGCATCATCATGGCGGCAATTTGGTAAATGAGTGATTTGCCGCTGCCAGTCGGCATCACCACCAACGCATCACGACCCTCGATAGCGTGTCGAATGGCTTCTTCTTGGCCGGGGCGAAAGGCGGGGTAATTGAAATATTTTTTGAGTGTTGGGATTAGGTCAACAGACATTTAGGGCGAATATACCACCAGCCTCACCGCCGCGCCAGTGTAATGCAAACCACACCTAACAACACAATCGCCATCGCCACCATGCTAATCGGGCTGAGTTGCTCGCCTTGCAGCCCCACCCCGATGGTGGTAGCGACGATGGGATTGACAAAAGCATAGCTCGACACCAACGCAGGGCGAGCGCGACGCAGCGTATAAATATACGCCGAAAAGGCGATCAGCGAGCCAAAAACCACCAAATAACCCCACGCCAAAATTGCGCCGATAGGGATTGGGCCATTAATGCGCTCACCACGCACTTGACTCAGCACCAACAGCAAAATGCCGCCGCAAATTAACTGCATGGCGCTATTCATCGGGCCAGATGGCACAGTTTCGCCGTTCGCAGTGGCATCGCGGTTCACTTTTTGGCTGAGCAATGAGCCGCCCACCCAGCCAATTGGCCCCAAAAACAAGGCCAATGCCGCAACAAAATTGCCGCGCAATTCGCCCTCAAATACATTCAACATCACCGCACCTGCAAAGCCGATAATGATGCCAAGCCATTCAAGTTTGTTCGGCCACTTGCCCATTAGCCCCGAAATGATGGCAAACCAAATTGGGCTGGTGGCGATGACGGTGGCAGACAGCCCCGACGACACCCATTGCGACGCAAATGCCACCGCGCCGCTGCCGCTGCCCAGCATCAACGCGCCCAAGCTGCCCAATTGCAGCCATTGCTTGCGGGTGGGGTTGGGTGTGCCGCGCAGCCGCAAAAAAGGGTAAAGAATCGCCCCGGCTGCCAAAAAACGCGCCCCCATCATCATGAGTGGCGGCACTGCCCCAACCGCTACCTTGATGGCATTGTAGGTTGAACCCCACAATACCCACACCAGCAATAGTGCGATGATGAGTTGCGGGGTGAGTTTATTATTTTCGACATTAAGCGAGGCTGTGGCTGACATTTGGGGCGAGTATAGCCTGTGTCGCGCTATTGAGCCTTCAAACGCACTTTGGGTTGCTTTGCCAGTAATGGAATCAAGCAGCGTAATGCTTCATTGACAGCCTCGGCATCTGGAAAATATTCGCGCACATCTGGCGCAATCACAACTGCCCCATCTTCGAGATTAAAGTTTTGTATGAGTATCGAGCCATCCGCACGATGAATTTGGACGGTATGTCCTTGGTGGTATGCTTGATAATATTTACCTCGCACCCCACCCTTCATATTTTTCAAATCATATTCTGGCTTCATTTCCTTGTTTTGCGTCACATCAGTTTGAATTAATTCCTTCATATGCTTCTCGCTCTAATATCGTTGCTTTGCGGCAACTGATAATACGAATGATGTTTTCACCTCGCTCGGTAAGAACAACGAGCAACAAACGACTTTTGGCAGATATACCAATACCCAAGAAACGTTCTTCGCTTTGAGAATGGTCGTCGTCTGGAAAAGTCAACATCGCAGGATCAGAAAAAATGGTTTTAGCCTCGTCAAAGCTAACTTTGTGTTTCTTTAAATTGGCTTTTGCTTTGTTTTCGTCCCACTCAAAAATCAAACGCATTACTTAATTGTAAGGCTGATTGGTTAGGGCATATAAATTTCAAGCTAATTCCCTAACCGATGCTGAGGCGAAAACAGCGTCTCAGTACTCACTTGGTAAACCAATCAGGCCAAGCTACCCCACCCGCTCAAACACAATCGCCGCCAACGTCGGCTCCCACTGAATGGCGAGGCTGGTCACGCGACCATCGGCATTGATGTGGCAGGTCATGAGCTTAGGGTCGTCGAAGGTCGGTGTCTCGACCTCGAACATATCGCCCTGCCAATGGGTAACGCTGAAGTCGAGGCCGTTAAATTGCATCGCCAGCGCCCCATCGCGCAGCAAAATATGAATCTCACCATAGCCCAGATGCGAATAGTGCCCGACATAATGCGTCAACGGCTGGCTATGCGGCGCGTTTGGGTCGCGTTGCGCCAAAGCCATCGTTCGCGCCGCCACTGCCTCGGCTTGCCCCTTGTCAATTTTTTGCCGAAAACGCCCCAGCCAGTCAATCGGCGACAGGCCGAGCAAACGGTCATAGGCGCAGTAGGCCAAAGTGGCCGGTAAACTGGTGGCGTCGAGGTTGCCCAAGGCAATCACACCCACCCCGGCTTCGGGCAAAAATGAGACGTGCGAGCCAAAGCCGTCAATTGCGCCATTATGCTGCACCAACCAGCGCCCACGATACGTGTTGAGCCGCCAGCCGAGGCCATAGAGCGAATGCCCAAATTCTTCGTAGCCATAAATGAGCGCGGTTTCGTCGCCCACCACCACTTGCGGCTTGAATAATTGGGCGATGGCAGATTTGGGATTGTTGATCGGTGTGGGCGGCTGCAAACGCAGCTCGTCTATGCCAAAACGCAAATTCATGCGCAGCCAATGGGTGAGATCGTTGACGGTGGACTGAATGCCACCCGCTGGACCGAGCGCCGAATCGCCTTGGGCATAATGCCCCATGCGCCGGATTTGCCCCGCCGCGCCAGCCTGCCGCGCTGGCACGGGTTGATATGGCTCGGCAAAATTGCCAGCTTTCGTCACTTCATCATGGGCAAAAAAAGTGCGGCTCATGCCGAGCGGCGCAACGATGCGCTGTTGCACAAACGACTCCCAACTCATGCCGCTCACTTGCTCGATCACCCGCCCAGCCACGATATACATGATGTTTTGATATTGATACGCGGCACGAAAATCTTTGCTGGGCGCGAGGTGCGCAAGGCGGCGCATTAGCTCATGCCGCGAGGCGGACACCTTATACCATGCCTTGTCATGACGCGGCAGGCCAGAACGATGGCAAAGCAAATCACGCACGGTCAAACGCTCGCTGGCAATGGGGTCTTGCATGGCAAAATCGGGCAGCACAGCACGCACCGGCGTATCCCAATCGAGTTTGCCATCATCCACCAATAAACCAAGCGCAAAGGCGGTAAAGGCTTTGCTACACGAGGCGATCCAGAAAATGGTGTCGGGCGTAACGGGCAGTTGCTGCTCATGGTCGCGCCAGCCAAAACCTTGGCAATAGCGCACCGTGTCACGATCAACAATGGCAATAGCGAGGCCGGGCACATGCCAATCTTGCATGGCGGCGGTGATGAGGTTTTCAAATTCGGCGTTCATGATGTTTTAGGGCTACAATATCACATCTGATCTTAACTCAACTTATCATATGCGAATTGTCTCTCTACTCCCCAGCGCCACCGAGATCGTGTGTGCGCTTGGCCTGCGCGATTGTTTGGTGGGTCGCAGTCACGAATGCGATTATCCCGCCGATGTGGCCGACGTGCCGATCATGACTTATAGCACGCTCGGCATTCAGCTTTGCCCCGAAGACCAAAGCATGAGCGCCGCCGAAATTGACAAAGCGGTATCGGCGCAACTGCGCGACGGCCTAAGTTTGTATGGGCTAAATTATGAGGCGCTGGAAAAAGCCAAACCCGACATCATTCTGACGCAAGAATTGTGCGACGTGTGCGCGGTATCGTTTGGCACGGTCAAAGCCGCCATGCGTGACCTGAGCAGCAAATGGGGCAATTTCGCCTCGAACGTCATTTCGCTCGAGCCGACCACCATCGAAGGCATATTTGATACGATTTTACTGGTGGGCGATATTACAAATACGCAACAAAATGCCATACAAATTGTGCACAACTTACGCGCCCGTGTGGATAAGTGTCGAGAACTGTGTATAAGTGGGCCACATCAACCCACGGTTGCCGCGCTAGAATGGCTCGATCCGCCGTTCGCGCCCGGGCATTGGGTTCCCGAGCAAATTGCGATTGCGGGCGGGCAATCGGTGCTGGGCGAGGCCGGTCAGCCATCCAAACGCATCACTTGGGACGATGTTATTCATTGTCAGCCAGAGATGGTGGTGGTAATGCCGTGTGGTTATGACCTCCTCGGCAGCATTCAACAATTTGAGACGGTGAAAAACCGTGAGGAATGGAAAGAATTGCCCGCGCCCTACCTCAACCAAATTTGCGCCGTTGATGCCACCGCCTATTTCAGCCGCCCCGGGCCGCGTGTAGTGGATGGGGCCGAATTACTGGCAAGTCTGCTGCACCCCAACCTCATTATGCCACCCGCCGCCCACGCCGCCCGCCGTGTTCATGCCTTTCCGCTCAACGAGTTTGTGCATGGCTACGAAGGGCTAAACGGCTCGGCATTTAGATAGTCATCCTACAGAAATCGGGTTTCTTTC
>JAHBAL020000207.1 GCA_018500105.2 Anaerolineae bacterium | reverse complement strand
GGCGGAACCCCCCCCAAACCATTTTTACCGGTGGCCCACCAAAAATTCGGCCGCCATAATCCCACGTTTGATCTCATGCCCGAGCGGGTTGGTAATGGCGCAGTTCATGCCCGCCGCAATCGCCATCGCCAAAAATGCACCGTTTAGCGCTGGTCGCCCCGGCAACCCAAACGAAATATTGCTAGCGCCGCAGCAGGCATTACACCCCAATTCTTCGCGCACCATGCGCACCAACTCAAACACATTTTTGCCCGCGCCTGCCACCGCGCCAGCTGGCATTGCCAATGGGTCAATAATGACATCGCAACGCGGAATGCCATATGACTCAGCGCGTTCGACGATGCGCTTTGCCACCTTTAGCCGCTCGCGCATGTCGTATGAAATGCCAGTTTCGTCGTTTGAAATGCCGATCACAGCCGCCTTGTGCTCGGCCACCATCGGCAACACACTCTCCAAGCGTTCCTCTTCGCCTGTCACCGAGTTCACCAGCGCCTTGCCCTTCACCACCGACAAACCCGATTTCAGCGCCGCCACAATAGACGAATCAATACAAATGGGCACATCGGTCACACTTTGCACCACCCGAATGGCTTCGGCCAGTAACGCCGGTTCGTCTGCCAATGGAATTCCGGCATTGACATCAATGACATGCGCACCCGCAGCGACTTGGTCAATGGCATCTTGGCGCACGCGGTCAAAGTTGCCTGCCGCCATTTCGGCAGCTAGTTTCTTGCGTCCCGTCGGATTAATTCGTTCACCGATGATCACAAATGGGCGATTTGGCCCAATCACCACCGTTTTTGTAGGGGAGGAAATAATGGTTTCTAGCATAAACTCCTAAAATTCAAGTCATTAATGATACATGAAGTTACTTAATTTTCTCAGATTTGGGTTAGCCAGCCGCATATGGCCTGCGCGGCAATAATCCGGCCTGATGGATGATATCGGCAACCATTTCTTCTTGCCGATATGCCATGACATGCACCCCAGCCACGCCTTGAATTTCGCGCACTTGCTGAATCATTTCGATACAAATTTTCTTACCTTCAGCCGTTTGCTTATTCTTAGGTGTCTTTTCCATCCGATGCATCAATTCGTCAGGAATCCACACCCCCGGCACACGATCGCGCATAAATTCAGCGCCCTTAAATGAACGCAATGGGCCAACCCCAGCCAAAATATAGACTTGCTTGTCCAAGCCCAAGTCGCACACTCGTTGCATAAATTGCTTAAAGCGCGGCATATCAAAACAATATTGGGTTTGAATAAATTGCGCCCCGGCTTGCACCTTTTTTGCCAACCGCAAAGGCCGCCAATCGTAAGGGGGGGCAAATGGGTTTTCGACCGCGCCAATAAAAAAACGCGGCTTGGTCGAAAGTTTGCGCCCGCTAAGCAACACGCCTTTATCGCGCATGGTGCGCACCACTTGCAAAAGCTGAATCGAGTCAAAATCGAACACGCGCTTGGCTTCGGGCTGATCGCCGTTTGAAACATCATCTCCCGTAATGCACAACACCGTATTCACGCCCATCGCCGCCGCGCCCAATAAATCGCCCTGAATGGCGATGCGATTACGATCTCGACACCCCACTTGCAAAATCGGCTCATAGCCCGCCCGCGTCAACAACGCACAACAACCCATGCTGCTCATATGACAATTGGCCCCTGCCGCGTCGGTGGCGTTAATCGCGTCGCACACCTCCGACAATACCAAGGCATTCTTATACACATCGTCGGGATTGGCGCTGTCTGGCGCATCCAATTCCGCTGTCACCGCAAAACGCCCCGATTTCAGCACCCGTTCGAGTCGGCTATTTGAAACTAAATCCATCTTGTCAATTTTAGATTTTAGATTTTAGATTTTGGATTAAACAAATCCAAAATCTAAAATCTAAAATCACTACTACCAGCCTTTCGGGGTTTGGGTATCTTTGCCGTCGAGCATATTTGCCCATGATGATGTGCCTTGCAAACTGCGGTTAACAGGCGCTTGAATCACTTGAATATCGTTGACATACACGGTCATTTGCTGGCTACGCTGCCACGCTTGCACCCACACGCATGGCATATCTGGCACAACCTCACAATTACCATTGTGCCGCACCCCGCCGCACGGACCGTTTCGCAAGTTTTTGGGGCAATTCATCGGGCAAGTCATACCCGTGCTATGCAAAACACATTGCCCACACATTTGGCAATTAAACGCCCACCCTTTCAGCACCTCTTCACTGCGCACCATAAAGCGATTCGCCAAACGCGGCGACACCTTTTGCATCCAAGGATAGGTCTTGGCAATAATGCTTTTCGACAACAAATACGCCTTTTCTAAAAAACGAGGGTGATTCTTCAACCACTCTGCCCCCGGCGCACGGCGGGCTTCTTTTAATGAACTAATGGACATTAGCGAGTTCCTCCCCACCCCAACGCTTTTAGCTTAGCGCTGATCTTGAGGCCAATATCAGTGGTGATAGCGATATATTTTTGGGCACGGCTGGGTGCAGGAAACCGATGCGCCTGCCCGAATAAACAAAGAGAAGCAATGACAGAATTATTCTCATCTCGAATTGGCACTGCCACGCCAACGCCGTCCAAGTTATATTCGCCATTCGTCCATGCATAGCCATTCTCTCGAATTGCTTGCAATTCCTTTCGCATTTTGGCTGGATCAGTGATGGTATTCTTGGTAAATTTCTGCATTGGGCGGCTTAAATAAGCCTCTGTTTGTTCCGCTGGGCGGAATGCCAAAAACACTTTTCCATCTGACACACAATGCATCGGAAAGCGCAAACCAGTCCAATCTTTCAGATGAAAAAGATGCGAACCATTCACTTGGTCAAGGTAATGCACATCATCACCGTCAGCCACACATAGCGTTGCACTTTCGTTTGTCAGGTTCACCAAATGTTGAAGATAGGGGTGTGCAATACTGATAAGGCTGCGAGAATATGGGACACGAGACGACATCACCACCAATTCGCTGCCGATTTGAAAGCCTTCGCGGTCAGTTAAGCGCTCAATGACATTTAGACTGAGCAATGTTGCTAACATTCGCGCGACTGTGCTTTTGGGTAAATCCACTTGATTCGCGATTTCGGTCAACTTAATGCCATCACTGTGTTTTGAAATAATATTTAAGATTTCAAAGGCGCGTCGCACAGAGCGAATGTCATCGGACATAATCTACAATAGATTATCAAACAAGGCGCAACTATTCCGCCTAGCAGAACATAATCGGCTAAAAATGACGGGCTGGCTGATGCGCAATCTGTCGTCAATCCACGGCGGCATGGCGGCAAAAAGCGGCGCAAAACGCCTTTTTTTCTGCCTGCTGATAAAACAAAACAAGCAGCGTTGTCAAGCTGCTTGTTTAAAATCTCTATCAAAATAAACCAACCTACGGTTTTGGCGTCGGTTGCTCTTTGGGCTGTTCTTTGGGCGCGTCTTTCGGAGCATCCTTCGGAGCCTCTTTCGTTGCCTCCTTGGGCGCATCTTTTACAACTGGCGACGCCTCTTTCACAGCAGGCGCTTGTGGTCTTGGTTGCACAACGGCTGGCAGCATTTCAAACTCAATTTCACTCCCCAACTGTGCCGATCTCCCTTGTGCATCCTGTGCAATGGCTTTCAGTTTATGCTTCCCCACAGCCAACGACTCAGGCAATGACATGCGGAATACCCAACCTGATTTCAAATACTCAGGCTTACCAAGTTCTTTGGCAATATCAGGTCTTTCAACCCCCAAGGTCGAGGTCATCATAACCTTGCCATCTAGCAATAAATTCACCTGCGTAGCTGGGCCAACAGCCTTCGTATCTGCCGCCCAACCACGCGAAATCACCACCCAACCCGGACGTGCCGTGCCTTCGATCCCCTCAAAGTTGCCCGTAATCACATTACTCGTTGTGATCGCCGCAGTCGCTGCTGTCGTTGCCGTTACCGCAGCCTGTGCCCCAGCCGCAGCGGGGGCAGGTCGCGTCGCCGCTGCAACTGGCAGCGGGGCTTCCTGCCCTGCCGCTGGCAAAATGTCAAAAGGGTATACCAAAGCCAACAAAATTGGGCGATTTTGACTGTCATAAACCAATACGCCTAAATTATGTCGTCCCGGCGGCAACGTGCCCAATGAGAATTGAATTGACCAACCCGATTTCGCCACACCCGGCATTCCCAGCAATTTCACCACATCGGGGCGATCATCGCCAATCGTCGCTGGCAATGTCCAGCGGCCATCAATCACAACTTCAACGCCATTCACAGGCGTCCCGCGCACCATATCAGCGGCCCACCCAACCACAACCATGTTGCCACCATAACGCAAATCCCCGCCAACGCCGTCTATCGTGCCTAACACCGGAGGGCGTGAAGGTGTTGCAACAGGCGTGGCCGTAGGCGCAGCCGTACAAGCCATTAGACCTAGCGAAATCAATAACGCAATAAAAAATTGATAACGAGTCCTCTTAACCATATTTCTATTTCAAAACCTAGCAATTTTAAACGAAAAAGCCGATAGCACCTTAGTCACTATCGGCTCTATTTTGTTACCCAAATAACAAACCACGATGAGCTTGTTTCTGAGCGACATTGGCAAGTGCTTATATCGCAAAGCACTTGCCAACGTTAGCATCAATTAACGTGCATCCACACAGATCGCCCACACGGTGACACCCCATGGGTAATCGGCACAGTTACAGCTGCTGTCTTTCACAGCCACCACGCGCCAAGCATTGTCGCTCAACGGGAAGCTGTCTTGAACAGAGAGCTTGGTGTCGTTGGGTTGTGAGCTGTTGATATCAGCACCACCGCCAACAACCTTCTTGCCCGCTGGACAGACCACATCCACTGTCTTCACCAATGAAGGATCAAACCCAGATGTGTTGCTCAAGCGTTGAAGTGTGAAGCTACCACCTGCGCCCGGAGGACCCGCTGGACCTTGCGGACCTGCTGGACCTTGTGGGCCGGCTGCACCTGCTGGGCCTTGTGGACCGGCGGGGCCGAGACAATCAAGCACGTTCACTTGACCATCACGGTTGTAATCTTCACTGGCATCGCCTACGCCGTTGCCATTGCGATCCCAACAGCTTTGACCATTGCGACCTGCTGCACCTGGAGCGCCTGCTGGACCGACTGGACCAACTGCACCCGGAGCACCTGCTGGGCCAACTGGACCCGCTGGGCCGGCTGCACCAACTGGACCCGCTGGGCCTTGTGGGCCTGCTGGACCCGCTGGGCCAATACAATCAAGCGCGTTGACAGAACCGTCGCGATTGAGGTCTTCCTCATTGTCGCCGCGGCCATTGCCGTTGCGATCCCAACAGCTCTGACCGGCTGGGCCAACTGCGCCTGGAGCACCCGCTGGACCGGCTGGACCAACTGCACCTGGAGCACCGGCTGGACCGACTGGGCCGATCGCACCCGGAGCACCCGCTGGGCCGACTGGACCAACTGCGCCTGGAGCACCGGCATCACCCTTCGGACCTGGTGCGCCCGCTGGACCAACTGGACCAACTGCACCTGGAGCACCCGCTGGACCGACTGGACCAACTGCACCCGGAGCACCTGCTGGACCGACTGGACCAACCGCGCCTGGAGCACCGGCATCACCCTTCGGACCTGGTGCGCCCGCTGGGCCGACTGCGCCCGGAGCACCTGCTGGGCCGACTGGACCAACTGCGCCTGGAGCACCGGCTGGACCGACTGGGCCGACTGCACCCGGAGCGCCCGCTGGGCCGACTGGACCAACCGCGCCTGGAGCGCCTGCTGGACCGACTGGGCCGATCGCACCTGGAGCACCCGCTGGACCGACTGGACCAACCGCGCCTGGAGCGCCTGCTGGACCGACTGGGCCGATCGCACCTGGAGCACCCGCTGGGCCGACTGGACCAACTGC
>JAHBAL020000560.1 GCA_018500105.2 Anaerolineae bacterium | reverse complement strand
TCCGTTTTTTCTAATATCTTGGCTGCCGCAATGTTGGCATGTATGGTGTATTATTTCGGTAATCATTTTGTGCTTGCATTCGAGTATATACCATTACCCGAATTTTAATTGCGGTTTCTATGACATTTATTGTGTTGTTGCCAGCCCCGATAACCTTAATAAGCGGATCGGTTGATACACGAAATTTTTCGAAGTAATGAGGTTCAGTCTTACTGCCTTCACAAACAATTAGAAAACGTTGACGCGGTTCAACAGCATTGACAGGCGGTCTACGTAATTGTCTACCCATGCGTAGCCTCAAAAATATGACTTAGGTCGCCAATAAAAGGCACTGCTCCGTATCTGCCTTCAATATAGTCGGCTTCATATGAAGCATCATTACGCACTTTGTATTCTGCTAATGAATAAAGTTTTGTTGCTTGATTTTTATCCTTTTCCGCAAACCAGATTTGATCTCGTCTAAGTAGTTTATTACTCAGAAGGTTTGTATCATGCGTTACGAAAATGATCTGAGCGTTTTTGGGGTTGGTTTCATTAGAGTTGAAGAGTTGTAAAAGTTGTTTTGTTAATTTAGGATGCAATCGTGCATCAAACTCATCAATAACAAGTAGATTGCCTTTTGCAAGCGTGTCCAACCAAATACCGGCTAACGCAAAAATTTTTTTTGTACCTTCTGATTCGTGTTGATCTAGGTCAAAAATTTGTATATCGGATGAATCAGATTTTTGATGGTGCGTTTTTGCGCGAACAAACACAACCTCACCGCCATTGACATCTAAAACAAATGAGTTTGGGGAAACCTTGCTAGGATTGGAGGAGAACGACGATCCTTTTAATGATATTTTTTCTCGTTCGGTTGACACATCATTAAATCCTAAGTCTAAATTGTTTAGCAGACTTACAATTTTTTCTTTGTCCACCTCTATATCCATCATGTGATGAGTAAGAATTCGTGATGAATCACTTAATCCTGAATGTATCTTAATGTTTTGGAACCAACTTATGAGTTTTATTGAAATACGTCCATTGTCTTGAGCACACTTGGAAAGAAAAAGCGCGTTATTGCGAGTATCCTCCGCTTTTTTTGACCCCTCTTTAAAATTTTTACTGTTAAAAATTATTTCTTTGTTTTCTCGTCTAAATAGTTGAGATTCTCTAGATCGAGGTTTTGAGGAAGATTTTTTAGATAACCATTCCGAGACGATCTCTTTATCATTTGCTTCGAATCCATACCAATACAAATCTCCTTCGATAATCATTGCGACCTCAAAAAAAGAGGGTTTGTTTTCAAAATCTGAGTCTAGCAAGAACGGTTCTACTTCAATGGGTTCATTTGCTTGGCGATCTTTGGAAGAATTTATCACAAAATTTCGCATGAAACCAAACGCTTTAATAAAATTACTTTTTCCACTTGCGTTTGCACCATAGATAGCCGCCGACTTTAACAGATGCGAGCCAATCGGTGACATAAACTTGTTGCTGTCATCAATGGATTGGCTTTCTTTCTTGGCAGATAGATTTGTTGCTAATAAGGAAAAGGTAACCTTTTCTCGAAACGATCTGTAGTTGCCAACACTAAATTCAATAAACATAAAACACTCCGTTAAGATGCTTTTCCGTGAAAAAATCTCATAAAAAGTGTATTATAGCGTTTTTTTTGCCTTTTGAAAGAGAGCTAGGCGTCATGCAAAAGTATGGATAACGCCTGATTGCTCCCCATCGCACGCTAAATCAAATGCAACGCAGTCTGCCGACCGTGTAACCAGCGCATTTCGCCATTCACCAGCGCCGCGTCTTCTTCGAGCGCCATCCGCACCACTTGATTGCCCCATTCAGGCACGGGCTTGGTGACATTTAGTTCAATTGAATAACACGTGTGATCGAATAGCTCGTAATCGCCGCGTTTCGGCACGCCGCCTTGCTGATCCCACAACCCGATGACAGGCCCCGCCGCGTGCCCATGATAGCCAATCGGGTGGCTGTAAACGCTGGGCGTAATGCCTTCGGCCTTGGCGCGGCTGAGTGTTTCGAGCAATACATCGTTGCCGGTGCGGCCCACCTGCATGGCTTGCATATGCAAATCTTGCAGCCGGTTGCCATCCGCCAGCGCCGCCTTAAGCCCAGCAGGCGCGTCGGTTTCGCCGGGTTTGAGCACATAGGCGTTTTGTTGTTGGTCGGTGGCGAGGCCGAGATAGATGAACCCAACATCGCAGTGCAGCAAATCGCCGGGCATGATGAGCTTGCGCGGGGCGGCCTTGGCCCCACCGGCGGGGCCATCGAAACCCAAGCCCGCAGCTTGAATTTCGATGCTGGGCTGGAACCATGCGCGTAGGCCGAGATCGTCCATTTTCTGGCGTAGCCACCACACCACATCGTCGGTGGTGGTGATGCCGGGCTGAATGGTGCGCGACGAAAACGCCTCGGCAATAAGCGCGTGCCCCATTTCGACCAAGCCCGGATAAACGACCAACTCGGCATCAATGCGGCTTTCGAGCCAGCCGACGCACAGCCGTTCGGCAGATTTCACCCGCGTCGCCATATCGCCCAATGCCGCCAACACGCGACCATACTCGCTGTGGGTGAGGCCATCGCCAAACGGAAAATCGTCGGCGAAATTGAGGCCGATCACCTGCGGATTGCGTTCGCGCACAATGCGGGCGAGGCAATCGAAATGCTCCTCTTTGGCCGGATCCCACGCCTTGGCAAAATATTCGCCGTGTCCATAGCGGTCGAGGGTGAGGCGTTCGGTGCTGCCATCGGCGGGATTGCGATAAAACACCAAAATGGTGCGTCGTCGCGCTGCCATGGCTGGCGCGGGCAACATTGACATAATGATGGGGTCTTCGTTATATTCGCGGGCCACAATGACCCACATATCGAAGCCTTCGCGTTGCATCAAGGCCGGAATAACCTCATCGAAGCGTTGTTTGAGCCAACGGTTGCGCACCTCGGCTTGAGCGCGGAGGGGCAAAATTTTGTTTCGGTAAGCTGAAAGTGGAAGGATTGTCATGGATTGATTATGCCCGAAGTGGGCGGGTGTTTGCAAATTGGGTTTGTTAATTGGTGTCAAATTGACAATTTAAGGGCGTTTAGCGACCCTAAAAAACTTTGATTGTGATAAAATTCACGAATCAATTGGCATGAATACAACCTTTGCGGATCCCGCTGTTGCGGCCCCCGCCCCGCTCATCCATGAGTCACCGTTAAACACGGTGACGGCACAGGATGTCCAGCTTGATATTACCTTTGATCAGCTAAAAAAGCTGGTTAGCCCACGCGCCTTAACCGGCGAGACGATGTTGCTGAACATGGGGCCACAGCATCCGTCCACGCATGGCGTGTTGCGCTTGCTGCTCGAACTTGATGGCGAAACTGTCGTCAATTGTATTCCCGATATCGGCTTTTTGCATACCGGTATTGAGAAAACGGCAGAAGACAAGACGTATGTGAAGGGCGTTGTCCTCACTGACCGTACCGACTATTTGGCCCCGATGTCAAACAACATGGCGTTTTGCGGCGCGGTCGAGAAATTGATGGGCGTAGATGTGCCAATGCGGGCGCAATATTTGCGGGTCATTTTGCTCGAATTGACGCGCATCAATAGCCACTTGGTTTGGCTCGGCACACACGCACTCGATATCGGCGCGATGTCAGTGTTTATATATTGTATGCGCGAGCGTGAGATGCTGCTCGATATTTACGAGTGTGTGTCTGGTGTGCGCATGATGAGCAGCTTTTTCCGGCCCGGTGGTTTGTGGCGCGATGTGCCAGATTCGTTCTTCCCCTTGGTGAAAAAGGTATTGGATGTGATGCCGGGCCGTGTGCGTGACTATGAGCGTTTGCTCAAAGAAAACCCATTGTGGAAAGAGCGCACGATTGGCATTGGCAAGATCAGCGTCGAAGACGCGATTAAATTTGGCCTAACTGGGCCAACCTTGCGCGGTAGCGGTGTGAAATATGATGTGCGCAAGGCCATGCCGTATTCGAGCTACGATCACTTTGATTTTGATGTGCCGGTGGGTAGCAACGGCGATGTGTATGATCGCTATCGCTGCCGCGTAGAAGAATTTGGCCAAAGTTTGCGTATCATCAGGCAGGCGCTCGACAAATTGCCGCCCGGCCCCGTCATCACCGAAGATCGCAAGATTGCACCGCCGCCCAAGCACGAAATCGGCACTTCGATGGAATCGCTCATTCACCACTTTAAATTGTGGACAGAAGGGTTTCGCGCACCCGAAGGCGAGGTGTATTTTGCGGTTGAAAGCGGCAAGGGCGAATATGGCGTGTATCTCAGCGCCGATGGCTCGGCCAAGCCGCGCCGCGTGCATTTCCGCACCCCGTCATTTAATAATTTGCAGGCGCTGGCGCACATGAGCCAAGGCTGCTTATTGGCCGACCTTGTCGCTATTATCGGCTCCATTGATATCGTGTTGGGAGAAGTAGACCGATAACCGAAGTTGAAAGTGCTAAGTGCTAAGTGCTAAGTCAAACACTTGGCACTTAGCACTTAGCACTTAGCACTTAACTTATGTTGAAAGACAAATACAAAGATCAAATTGCGGCGCTTTTTGCAAAATACCCGCCAGAGCGCAAGCGCAGTGCGGTGATGCCGTTGCTTTATTTGGCGCAAGAAGAATATGGGTATTGCAGCGAAGATGCGATGCGCGAGGTCGCCGATTTGTGCGGCATGGACCCGACCGAGGTGAAGAGTGTGGTCGGCTTTTACACCATGTATTACGAGCACAAAGTGGGCAAATATGTGATTGACGTGTGCGATGATTTGCCGTGTGTGTTGCGCGGGGCCGACAAATTTGTCAATTATTGCGAGCAAAAGCTGGGCATCAAGGCTGGCGAAACCACGCCCGACGGCAAAATTACGCTCAATGTTGTCATGTGTTTGGCCGCCTGTGACCGAGCGCCCATGTGTCAGGTCAACACCGACTATCACTATGACCTTACGCCCGATAAATTTGACAAGCTGGTGAAGGAGTTACGCAGTAAGTGATTAACTCGCCTGATTGAAAAATTATTTGAGCGATATTGACAAATATTTATGGACAAACATATTTTGCTGCGCGATTTGGATGTGCCAAACATTCATGAGCTTGCAGTTTATTCCCAACATGACGGTTATGTCGCGTGGAAAAAGGCCGTGACAAGCATGAAGCCCGAAGAGGTCATCAATGTGGTGAAAGATTCGGGGCTGCGTGGGCGTGGCGGCGCGGGTTTTCCTGCGGGTGTGAAATGGAGTTTCATCCCCAAGGATGTGTTTCCGAAATACGTCACGGTGAATTGTGACGAATCGGAGCCGGGCACGTTTAAAGACCATCAACTGATTCGCAGCAACCCGCATCAAGTGATCGAAGGCACGGCGTTGTGCGCCTATGCCATCGGCGCGAATGTGGCCTATATTTATTGTCGCGGCGAATTTCGTGAGCCGGCCCGTGAATTGCAAAAGGCGATTGACGATGCCTACGCCGCGGGCCTGTTGGGCAAAAACTTATTTGGCGGCAACTATTCGCTCGACATGTATGTGCATTTGGGCGCGGGGGCCTATATTTGTGGCGAAGAGTCGGCGTTGCTTGAATCGCTCGAAGGCCGCATTGGCCAGCCCCGCCTTAAGCCGCCGTTCCCTGCTGTCAGTGGTTTGTATTCCAAGCCAACCGTCATCAATAATGTCGAGACGCTGGCAAATGTGCCGCCAATTGTGCTGAATGGTGCAGCTTGGTATAAGCAATGGGGCACGGAGAAATCGCCCGGCGTAAAGATTTTCAGTGTGTGCGGGCATGTGAAGAAGCCGGGCAATTATGAATTGCCGCTCGGAAAATATAGCATCCAAGACCTGCTCGATATGGCTGGCGGCAGCATGACAGGCCGCCCGATCAAGGCAGTATTGCCCGCCGGGTCATCGTCGCCCATCATCCCCGCCGCCAATTTCCACGCCAAGCTCGATTATGAGGCGATGGCGGCGATTGGTTCGGTGTTGGGATCGTGTTCGTGGATATTCATGGACGATAGTGTTGATATGGTATGGGCGGCCCGCAAGATGATTCGCTTCTTCAAGCACGAAAGTTGTGGCAAATGCACCCCGTGCCGCGAAGGCACCCATTGGGCGCTGCGCTTATACGATAAATTATTAAGCGGCAAAGGCACAATTGAAGATGTTAATTTGATTGGCGATGTCAATAAGCAAATTATTGGCAAGTGCTTTTGCCCGTTGGGCGAATTTGCCACCAGCAGCATGACCTTTACGCTCAAGCATTTCAAGCAAGATTATGTTGATTTTGTTGAGCAAAAGAAAGGCGGCTCAGAGGTCTATTTGCAAGAACTGGCGCGTGACCATCATTTGCACGAACTGCATAGCGGGGTTGTGCCAGTGAATGGGATTGCGGTACACTAGGCGATATTAATGGAGGTGAAATGTCAGTAGCTGAGAAGATTGTTGAATGTGTTAACGTTTTGTCAGAAGATAAACAACAGCAATTGCTTGCGTTTGCTGAATTTTTGCGTCTATATCAATCATCTACTGGTACTAAAACCTCTACATCAACTGTGAGAAGTATGTTTGGCGCATGGTCAGATGTGGCATCAAATATTACGCTTGAGGACATTACTGAAATGCGTCGTGAGATGTGGCAGGGTTTCCCGCGCGGCATGTGAGTTTTATGAGAAGTTTAGTGCTAGATACGCATGTATTAGTTTGGTATCTTGAGGGAAATCAAGCTAAACTATCTTCTCATGCAATCCATTTAATTGATAGTGTTATCGCACAAAGCGGAACTTTATACATTCCCTCTATATGTATTGTTGAGTTGATTTATCTCGCTGAACGAAAACGAATACATCATGAATTTTTAATCAAATTGGAAGGGGAATTGACAAAGCCTAATAGTGTATTTCTCGTATCTTCATTAAATCAAAATGTTGCGTTGGCAATGCAACAGATACCAAGAGATGTTGTGCCAGATATGCCCGATAGAGTTATTGCTGCGACTGCATTGCACCTAAATACTCCATTAATTACTTATGACGAGAAGATCAGTAAGGTTAATGCAATAGTGTGTTTGCGTTGACAAAATTGTAAATATTCATGGCTGATTTAGTAAATTTAACCATAGACGGCAAAGCCGTTGCTGTGCCGAAAGGCACACTCATTGTGGATGCGGCAAAGACCATCCAGAATGATATTCCGGTGTTTTGTTATCACCCCAAACTCAAGCCGGTGGGGATGTGCCGCATGTGCTTGGTCGAGATCGGCACGCCAAAGATGGACCCAGCCACCCGACAGGTGGTGAAGGACGATAAGGGCGGCGTGGTGATTGCGTGGCAACCCAAGCTCAACACGGCTTGCACCACGCCCGTCAGCGAGGGCATGGCGGTGCGCACCCAAAGCACGATGGTGACCGATGCCCGCGAAGACGTGCTCGAATTTTTGCTCACCAGCCATCCGCTCGATTGCCCCATTTGCGACAAGGGCGGCGAGTGCCCGCTGCAAAACCTGACGCTAGAGCATGGCCCCGGCAACAGCCGTTTTGAATATGAGAATAAGCAGCACAACGATAAGCATGTGCCGTTGGGCGATCTGATTTATCTCGACCGCGAGCGCTGTATTCAATGTTCGCGCTGTATTCGCTTCCAAGATGACATTGCCGATGACCACGTGCTGCAATTCCACGAGCGTGGGCGGCATATGGAGATCACGACGCTGAGCGTGCCGGGTTTCGACAGCTATTTCAGCGGCAACACCAGCGATATTTGCCCGGTCGGGGCGCTCACCACTGCCGATTTTCGCTTTAAGGCGCGGCCTTGGGAATTGGACAGCAGCCCCAGCGTGTGTAATCATTGCGCGGTTGGCTGCAATACTACCCTCAACACGCGGCTGGATACCAAGACCGGCGTTGGCGAAATTAAGCGCGTGATGCCACGCCAAAATGAGCATGTGAACGAGATTTGGTTGTGCGATAAAGGCCGCTTTGTGCATCATTACACCCGCGCCGCCGACCGACTGCGCACGCCGCTCATGCGCCAAAATGGGCAATTGGTCGAGACAACATGGGAGCGGGCCATCGAATTGATCAGTAGCAAGTTGTCGGGCGCGGCCTCAGCCGCCGCTGTGGTCGGCGACCGCATCGCCAACGAAGATGCGTATTTGCTTGCTAAGTTGGTGAATAGCACCGCCAAAGGCGAGACGCGCTTGTCACCCGCTTTGCCGGCTGCCTATGCTGACCTTGCCCGCGATTATGGTGTGGGCGCTGGGTTTGACATGAAGCAACTCGGCAAGGGCGATGTGATTGTGGTGGTGAACGGCGATGTTGAGGAGCAAGCACCGGTGTGGTTCTTGCGTTTGCGCCAAGCGGTGACGGAACGTGGCGCGAAGTTGATCGTGGCGCATCATCGTAGCACCAAGATGCACCGCTATGCCAGCCACATTGCACGTTACGAGCAAGGCATGGCCGCCAAGTGGAGTTCTGAGAATACAGATGCGGCACTTCGAGCCGACGAATTGGCGAAGGCCCGAAACGTATTATTTGTGTTTGGCGATGACAAACTGGATGGTGTGGCAGCACGTGGGTTGGCGTTGACATTGGTCAATAAACTCATTGCCGCCGGACATGTCGGCAAAACCAATAGCGGTTTATTGCCGCTTTATCCACACGGCAATACCCAAGGTGTGTTCGACATTGTGGCCGGTGACCGGCATTCGGGCAATCCGGGCAAGCTCAATGTAGATGTGGCTTGGTTGATGGGTGTGGGCGATAGTGCTGATGCGCCAAAAGCTAAATTCACTGTCGTGAGCGAGTTGTTTATGACGCCTTTGGCGGCAGGGGCAGATGTGGTCTTGCCGGCGCTCAGCTTTGCCGAACGCGAAGGTTCGTATACCAGTGGTGACCGCCGCGTGCAGCGTTTCTATCGTGCCATCATGGCAATTGGGCAAGCCAAGCCCGATTGGTGGGCGGTGCAAGAGGTGGCTCGACGCATGGGCCGAGCGTGGAGTTTTGCCGCGCCAGCCCAAATTTTTGCCGAGCTTGCTGCAAATGTGCCGTATTACGCTGGTCTGAGCTACGAGGCACTTGCTAAAACTGAGGCGCAATGGCCGCCAGTGGGCCGTGACGATTTGTATTATGGCGGCACGGGCTATGCCAACGACGGCGGCGTGGGGGTTCGTTATGCCATTCACCCGGCGGCCACCCAATTGCCATCTGCGCCCAATGTGGCGGCTTCGATGGTAGATTTGAAGCGCCCTGAACGAAAATTGTATCAAGGCGGCGAGTTAATTAAGCGCAGTAACGTTGTTCAAACGCATATTGAGTAGCCCAAAACCTAGAGATGAATACTTTTCTCGAAATTATCCTAAAGACCTTGGTCGTTACGTTGGTGGCCTTGACCGGGTTTGCTTATCTTACGCTATTAGAGCGCAAGTTCATTGGGCGTTTGCAGGCACGTTATGGTCCCAACCGTGTCGGCCCGCTTGGGCTTTTGCAGCCGCTCGCCGAGGCGCTTAAGCTGATTGTGAAAGAGAGCGTGACCCCCGAAAAGGTGGATAGGCCGATGTTTTTTCTTGCCCCAATTTTGGCGGTGGTTCCGGCTTTGGCGCTGTTTGCTGTCATTCCATTCGGCAAAGGCCCCGTGTTGCAATTGGCCAGCAATGTGAATGTTGGCATGTTGTATGTGGCGGCGGTGCTTGGAACCGCCGTGTATGGCATCGCGATTGCCGGTTGGTCATCGAACAACAAATACGCCTCATTGGGCGGGTTGCGGGCAGCGGCGCAAGTGGTGAGCTACGAATTGGCGATGGGCTTGTCAATGGTGACAGTGGTCTTGTTGGCGGGTTCCGCCAGCCTCGACGGCATTGTACAGGCTCAGCAACCGGGCAATATTTTGGGCTGGAATATCTTGAAAGTGCCGGTTGGGTTTGTGGCAGCGTCTGTTTTTGCCATCACGTCGCTGGCCGAGTTAGCGCGTGCGCCGTATGACTTGGTGGATGCTGAGCAAGAATTGACAGCGGGGTATATCACCGAATACAGCGGCATGAAGTTTGCGCTGTTTTTCATGAGCGAATACATTAAGATGATCGCGCTCAGCGCCTTGTTTGCCACCTTCTTCTTGGGCGGTTGGTCGGGGCCGTTTGTCAACAGCTTGGCTTCGCCCGTTGCCGAAATTTTGTCGCTCATCTATTTCATCATCAAAGTCTTGGCGTGTTTGTTGCTCATGGTGTTGGTGCGGGCTACCTTGCCGCGTTTGCGCTACGACAAATTGATGGCGTTTGGCTGGAAGATGTTGTTGCCGGTGTCGTTGGTTAATGTCATCGTGACGGCATTGATGATTCTGTTGGGGATTTTTTAGATAAAAACAGGCTGGTGTCACATGTGGGCAATATACTGCTTGTTCATAATATGAAATCGGCAAAACCGAGCAACTAAACTTGACGATAATAAACAATGGAGGATATATGACACAAATAAACCCTGTCACATTGCAAGTTCCATTTGAAGTTTTATTTGAGGCGGTTAAGAAACTCGATTTTGCGTCGCGCTTGCAGTTGCTCGATTGGCTTGAAGGAATGGACGACGACGATGGCTATGAAAATAGTGCGACGTTGCGCACCGAGATTGCAGAGGCAAAGGCCGAATATGCAGCGGGTAAACATATTTCATTAGAGCTATATCGCAAGCAACGCGGGTTGTGACATGAAGTATCAAGTGACGATTGTTGCGAGTGTTCAAAAGCAGTTAGACAAATTGCCTAATCGCACTGCAACGCGCATTATTGACAAATTGGCGGCGTTAGGTGATGAGCCACGCCCTCATCAGTGTAAAAAACTGGTGGGTTATGACAATGAATATCGAATACGTATTGGCAGTTATCGTGCAATTTACGAAATAAAAGATAGTGAGTTAATCGTTTTGGTGCTTAAGGTATTAAAGTGGAGCATCGAAAAGACATTTATGCTTAAATATGGCCGAAAATAGTGCAATCTCAAAACTTATGAAAATACCCGTTGGGTTTGCGACGGTGTTAAAAACACTGTTAAAAAAGCCCGTGACGGTGCAATATCCCGAAGAACAACGCCCAATGAGTGCGCGTTTTCGCGGGCGGCATCATCTCAAGCGCTATGAGAATGGGCTGGAGCGATGTATCGGCTGTGCCTTGTGTGCCGCCGCCTGCCCCGCCGATGCCATCTATGTCGAAGCATCCGAAAACACCAACGAACAGCGGTTTTCGCCGGGCGAGCGTTATTCGAAAACGTATGAGATCAATATGCTGCGCTGCATTTTTTGCGGCTATTGTGAAGATGCCTGCCCAACCAATGCCATTGTGCTGGAAGCCATCGAATACCCGACCGGTTACACCCGTGAAGGCATGATTTATACCAAGCAAATGTTGCTCGAAGCCGCGCCAGCCGGTGTGCCAAATACACCCCAAGTGACTGCACCCGGCACCTTTGATCGGCCTATCATCCCGTTCCCGCCGATTGATACGACGGTTTAATGGCAAGTCGGTTCACAAACTACTAAATCAAATGAGTGTCGAATTTTTTATTTTCCTGATGGTGGCGGCGGTTGCGGTCATGGCTGCACTCGGCCTACTCCTCAGCCGAAACGCCATTTATGCGGCCATGTTCCTCATCTTGAACATGGCCTCCGTCGCGGTCATTTATTTGTTGCTTAATGCGCCGTTTATTGCGGCAGTTCAGGTGGCGGTTTATGCTGGCGCAGTGATGGTGCTATTTGTGTTCGTCATCATGTTGTTGGGGGCCGAAAAACTGAGCCAAGCCGACACCAAGCCTGCCCTTAAGTGGCAACGACCCTTGTCAATTGGGTTAGGCATGGCCTTGTTTGTCGCGTTGGGCGCAGTCATGATCACCCGTTTGGGTGTCACACCTGCCGCTACCCTCATTGACACCAGCCCGCTTGCCATTGGCAAAGCCTTATTCACCACCTACCTGTTGCCATTCGAAGTGGCCTCGGTGCTGTTACTCGCGGCGGTGGTTGGCGCAGTGGTGCTGACCAAAAAATCTTAATCATTTTGCAATTAATTCGCAATTAAACATGACTTCGATTGAACCCGTAATCCTATTGAGCGCTGTCTTGTTCACCATCGGGGTGGTGGGCGTGCTGACACGGCGCAACGCGCTCATGATTTTTATGTCTGTCGAATTGATGCTCAACGCCGCCAACTTGGCGTTTGTGGCCTTTGCCCAGCAATGGGGCAATTTAGATGGTCAACTGTTTGTGTTTTTTATCATGGCGGTGGCTGCCGCCGAAGTGGCGGTGGGCTTGGCCCTAATCGTCGCCATTTTCCGCACCAAACGCAGCACTGATGTGGACGAACTCAGCCAACTAAAAGGATAGCCTTTATGAATTATGAATTATGAATTATGAATTGAAGAACTCATAATTCATAATTCATAATTCATAATTCGTAATTTATATGATTTTGTTACCTATTTTGTTCCCGCTCATTGGGGTGGTCATTAATGCGTTTTGGGGCAAACGGTTGGGCGAGAAAGCGGTCGGCGCGTTGGCGACCTTGATGTGCAGTGCGGCCTTCATCGTTTCGCTCATGCTCTTTTCGCAGGTCAGCGCCTCGAAAGAACACGCCATTCATGCCGAATTTGGCACATGGATTGGCGCGGGCAAGCTAAATGTGCCGTTTGGCTTCTTGGTTGACTCGCTCAGCAGCGTGCTCATGCTCATCATCACCGGCGTCGGGGCGCTCATTCACCTCTACAGCATCGGCTACATTCATGGCGACCCACGCGCCAACCGCTACTTCGTTTACCTAAACTTGTTCGTGGCTTCGATGTTGGTATTGGTGATGGGCAGCAACTACTTGCTCATGTTCGTTGGCTGGGAACTGGTCGGCTTGTGCTCGTATTTGTTAATTGGCTTTTGGTTCGATAAAGTCAAGAACGCCGAAGCCGCCCGCAAAGCCTTTGTTGTCAACCGCATCGGCGATGTTGGCTTCATCCTCGGCATCATGCTCATCTTCGTCACCTTCGGCACACTCAACTACAAAGATATTTTCGCCCTTGTGGGCGATCACAAAACGGCGGCGCTCGAATTTGCGGGCAGCGCCGTTGCGCCTGCGGTGCTATCCACCATTACCTTGCTTCTGTTTGTTGGGGCAATGGGTAAAAGTGCGCAATTGCCGCTCTTTGTCTGGCTGCCCGACGCGATGGCGGGGCCAACCCCAGCTTCGGCGCTCATTCACGCCGCCACGATGGTGACAGCCGGCATTTACATGATTGTGCGCTCAAACGCGCTTTTTCATGCCGCCGCCGATACCAGCAACTTTGTCGCCCTCATCGGGGCGCTCACCGCGTTTATCGCCGGTAGCATCGCTTTGCGCCAATACGACATCAAAAAAGTGCTGGCCTATTCGACCGTCAGCCAGCTTGGCTTTATGATCGCCGCCGCCGGTCTCGGCGCGTATGTGGCGAGCATCTTCCATCTCATGACACACGCCTTTTTCAAGGCGCTGTTGTTCCTCGCAGCGGGCAGCGTCATTCACGGCATGGAGCATTACAGCCACGCGCATCAAGATGCGGCGCACATTGACCCGCAAGACATGCGCAACATGGGCGGCCTGCGCAAGAAGATGCCGGTCACTTTTTGGGCCTTCATTATTGGCGGGTTGTCGTTGGCGGGGTTGCCGCCGGTCTCTGGGTTTTG
>JAHBAL020000515.1 GCA_018500105.2 Anaerolineae bacterium | reverse complement strand
AGATGTGTATAAGAGACAGCCATATGTTCATCCCAAAACAACTCGGCCAAATGGGGGCGCGATTGGGGCGCATGTGGGTTCAATACCAAATATGCCAGCAACAAATGCGCCTGTAACGAGTGACCCGTGTTTGCTGCTGCTGCTTTTGCCGCCGTTGCGCTCGCCGCCGCCATAGGCGCATCGTTGCAGGTCAGTTGCAGGGTATGCAGGAGGTGAAGGGTGGTCGCCATAGTTTTTAGTGAAATGGGGGTTATACCAACCGCTTAATCAAGCTGGAATAAATTAAGTTACATAAATTGCCACGTCACCCCGACGCGCAGCGAGGGGTCTTTGCGGAAAATCAGCCCGACGATTAAATTTCCGCAAAGATTCCTCCTCGTTCCTCGTCGGAATGACCCGCAAAATATATAACATCAAAGTCCATCTTGAGCATACAGTTGGTATTAGATTAAAAACGCCATGCCAATCCCAATAACTTTTGAATATCATCTGGGCTGTTATGGGGCGCAAGATGCGGTATGATGCGATGCACCAGCACAAAATAATTGGGCAGGCGCTTACCCTTTTCTACGAGCGAGATCAGAGAGGGGTCGTATTGTGCAAATACGGCCAACTGGGTTTGGGTTAGCCCAGCGCGGATGCGCATGTGACGCAACAGAATGCCAAATTGGGGGTTAGGTTCAGTTTTTTTCATATCACTCACTTTTATAAAAACTTAATACTTTTGACCGCTTCAATCTATATCTTGAAGGATATAATCTTGACGTGATTTTGGCGTGATTTTCGATTTTGGCATATCCGGTTGAAACGCGCCGCGAGTGCGTCTTTCATGCGGTAAAGACGATGTTTGCAAAATTCACTTGTGCAATAAAATGATAAATTTTGCTGTAGAGACGGGTCGGTGACCCGTATTCTTAAGCATTTATGTAGGGCAAAAATGAGGCGGGTCGGTGGCCCGTATTCTTAAGCATTTATGAATGGCAAAAATAAGACGGGTCTCAAATTAAAGTTTTTTGGCAAATCATTACAGGCGTCCTACACCCCCGCGCCAACCCCAGACAACCCTCAGCCAGCGCCCATCGTCATTGATCTGACGGATAAGAAACGGCAATTATTGGCATATTTAGCCGTTAATCCGGGAAAAAAGTTTCACCGCAAAGAAATTATTGGGATCATTTGGGGGCATAGCGCCGAGCTAAAAGACCTGCTAGGCAGTTTACGAACGCTTCTTAGTGCGTTAAACAAAGATTTGAACGCCGCCGGAGCCAGCGGCTATATTGCCGAGGACCCTGAACATACCCAACTTTGGTTTAACAAAGCGCAGCCCCATTCGATTGATGTGGCTGAGTTTCGCGACGCACTTAAAAATCCAAAAGCGTCGGTGCGAGACAAGATGGACTTGGCGGAGTTGTATCAGGGTGAGTTTTTAGACGATCTTTTTCGTCGCAAAATTAGCAAAAAGCAAAGCGGTGAGCATGATGGCGAGGATTTTGACACATGGCTAACGCAACAACAGACAAACATACAGCGCGATTATGAGCGCTTAATGCGTCAAATTTTAAGCGGCCTGCAACAGCACAAACACTGGGATGAGTTGCAAACTTGGGCCGACAAATGGCAGCCCAATTGCCTCGAACCAGAAGACCAAGCCGCGTTATATGGTTATCGGATGCGTGCCGCTTTTGGTTTGGGCGGTAAAACCGCGCTCGATGCGGTGTATGACGACTTCAAACATAGCGACTTGGCGGAAAATGATTGGACAATAGCGCAAGAGGTTGAAAACCTATACGCGGCCTTACAGCGCAGCGCCAGTAATGCCCCGCATATCCCCATTCGCCTGCGCCAAGTGCCGCGTTTTGTTGGGCGCAATGCGGTTTTGGATGACGTGTTGGCTTGCCTCAGCCCCCAATCAGCCGCGTACAGCCAGCGCGTCATCAGCATTTCAGGGCTGGGCGGTATGGGCAAAACCACCTTGGCGCTACGGGCGGCGCATAACTATATGGCCTCGCCCAATCATCACTTTAAAGAAGGCGCGTTTTATATCGCCCTAGACCACATCAACCAAACCGAGGCGCTGATGTATGCCGTTGCCGGAACTATCGGTTGTAAAGTTTATGACCATACCGATCTGCAAGGCCAATTGCTTAATTTTCTGCGCGAAAGGGCCATCTTGTTGGTGTTGGATGGCTTTGAAAATGTGCTGATGCATGACAAACCCGCCGTATTGGCGTTTGTGAGCGACGTTTTTCACCATGCGCCGTCCGTCACCCAACTCATCACCACCCGCGAGAAATTGAATCTGACGATAGAACACGCAATTGAACTGGATGGCTTAGATTACCCAAAACACACGCCATCGGAGGAATTGCCCGCTGCCAACCGAGAAGACTATAGTGCCGTTCGTTTGTTTCGCCAAGTTGCCAAAGAGGCCAATCGCCATTTTAAAGAACTGGACATGGACCAGCTAGACGATATTGTCAGCATTTGTCAACTGTGCGAAGGGATGCCATTGGCGATTTTGTTGGCGGCCTCAAATGTTGACTTTTTGTCGCCCAAAAAGATTGCCACCCACATTCGCGCCGCCCTAAACGTGTTGCAAAATGAAGCTGACGACTTGCCCAAACGCCAGCGCAGCATTCAAGCCGTGTTCGAGTCGTCTTGGCAATTGCTGGCTGACGAAGAACGCCGCGTGTTGGCAATTTTGTCGGCCTTTAGCGACGGGTTTGCCACCGCTGCCGCCGAACACGTGGCCGCCACCGATGTGTCTTTGCTGCGGGTGCTGGCCCGCAAATCGCTCATTCAGCAGCAGCAGATCAGCCTGTCATTTTTATATGGTGCCGATGGCGCAGTCCCCAAGGTGCTGCGTTTTTATATGCACGCCTTGTTGCGGCGTTTTGTGGCTGAAAAGTTGGCGGCCAACCCGCCACAACAGGCCCAAGCCAAAGCCGCGCTAACGGCCTATTATTTGCAGTTTGCCCAGAACCAAGTCAAACCCTACAAGCTGTTAGAACCCGAATGGGCCAATCTGCTGGATGGGATGGGCAACGCCGCCAATGCCCAAGACTGGCCGACTGTGCTGGCCTATGCCAACGCCTTGGCTGAGCCATGGGATACCCGTGGGCGCTATACCGATGCCCGCACTGGCTTTCGCTGGGCGTGTGAGGCGGCAGAGCGTTTGGGCGATGAGCGGGCGCTGGTCAAGTGCCTCGCTCATTGGGGCCACGCCTGTGTTCGGCAAGGTGATTATGCCGAGGCTGAGGGGTATTTTAAGCGTGGCTGGTCGGTTGGTTTGAATGTGGGTGAAATAAAATATATTGGTAAAATTTTAGTTGATTGGGCCGAAATCGCAATTGAACGTGCGGACTATGTTGATGCGGATGAAAAATTGAACGAGTTTGCTGACATGGGTGAAGAATTACATGATGAATCAGATAAGGGAATCGCTTATTCAAGAAAATCCAGAATCGCTTATAACTTGGCCAACTTTGATAAGGCATATGAATTAATTTTAGAATCTCTAAAATATCACGGGGAAGGCACTCAGAGCGAAGATGTCCTATATGCCTTAAGATTATTTGCTGATATTACGCGCGAGATTGGATACCGGCAAAATGACCCAGTAAAACTTGAAGAATCGCTTGCAGTTTGGCAAAAAGCGCTTGATCTTTGTATTGTATTGGGTAATAAACGGGAAGAAGGTTCTTTGTATTATATACGAGCGCAACATTACCGGTTAACCAAAGATTGGTCAAAAATGCAGCAAGATGCTGAAAAAAGCATGAATTTGTTCAAACAAGTTGGAGATAGAAAATCATTTATTCATGTAAACACGTTAATCGGGTTTAGTTTATTGGATCAACAGAAATTTAGTCTTGCAAAAACTTATATTTTGGAGTCAATAGACAAATTGAAGGATTTTGGGGATTCGCTGCATTTGATTACACCCCTGTATAAGCTTGGATTGAGCTATATTGGTCTTAAAGAATTTAAAAATGCGAACAGTGCCCTTCAAGAATCATATCAGTTAGCGAAGCAATACAATCATGTTTTGCTTCAGTCTGTCAAAGATGCATTAGAGGCGGTGACATTGTCGAATAAAACGACTGAAAATAATTGATTGTAAAACCACGGAAGATGCCCCAATGTAAGACATCTTCCGCGATTTTTTGTGATGTGAGGTTTAGACGAACAAATTTCCCCAATTTTTAGTGTGGGCCACTATTTCCGCCCGGTGACTGCATAACCCAACCATCTGCATAAAATAGTGTAAGCCATTTATTTAAATTTTTTTCGTAATCTTTAATTAATCCAGATTTTCTCATGGCGTCCAACACAGATTCTTCGTCTTGCCAAACTGCATCCATTAGTGGGCTACCAGACTGAGGTGTTAGTGATTTATCAGACTGGCCTCCTTGCGATATCGGGAAATCAAATTTAATAATTTTCCAAATATATTGCGCAGCCTTTTTTAACTCATATAAAGCTGTATCCATAGACAATTCAAATTCTTTATCTTTGTCATATATTTCGATTCTGTTGGGTATGGTGTAGCTTCTTTTTCGATAACCTTTAGTTCCAAAGCCCTCAGCTTTTATTGGATCCCATTTTTTTCTTAAAGATGATAATTCTAGAGGCGCTTCTGTGTAAAATTCTTCGAGGGCAATTAGAGTAACTTCTGGTCTTAATTCTAGCGGCAGGCGAAGGTTAATATTGTCACCATAAGCATTCGCAAGAATTAAATTAGTCGTCACATTTAATGTATCATCAAATAAACCTTCTAGAGCAGCCCCCTGGTTATCCTTAGTTGATTGATCCATTATTGCTTTAAGGGCATAAAGATCAGCAAATATGATTGGGGCACTCCGTGCAACCCACTTCGAATATCCCTCTATACGCATCGAGCGTATAAGGCTGGCATAGAGTTTTGCACTTACCTTTACGTCTGCTGTTGAAGCTATTTCAAGGTCTGACTTATACCCTTGCCAAAAGACTAAATTCCCAACCTCACGGGCTATTTTTGCATTTACTTCAGTCTCTTTTTCGCTTGGGAAACAAGTGTAGGGTAGCCCAACTAAAATATATTTCGAATACGGAATTACACGCATCAAGGGCGATTTCTGAAAATAAGTAATTATGGTTGGGCGAGGCAAACGTCTTTTATTCTTATCACTGCCATCCTTGTCAAAGAACCCAGCCTTAACAGCTGCATCAAGATAGCTGTTTGCTTTCCTATCTAAAGCCTCCAAACGCTCCTTAATCGTTTTGCTGGCTCGTTGTGTCGCAGCAGATGAAATCAGCGTAAGATCTTGGGCTATCTGCTCAAACACAGCACTGATAGAAAATTCATAAATTTGTTCGGGCGTTCCACGAAGCTTTTCATCTTTTAAAAAAGACCCATTGGGTTCTTTTTCTTGCCTGTCCCTTTCATGCTCCAATTCTTCTAATAGCTTCTTTCCAAAAGATTTAAGTTCCTTCAACATTTCTCCAAATGGAGTCACATCGCTTGATCGTGGTTTCACAAATTCTTCGGCTTGCTCAAAAATAGCATCCATCTGATTTCTTTCCCAGCGGTGCTCTATCTTTTCTGCCATAATTTTCCTCCTGACAAAATCATCGAAATTATTCTTCTTTGGATTTTAGAATAAGCGTTCATGCATTAAATCAAGAATCATTCAGTTGTCCATCCAAAGAAATAATTTGTTTTAATAGTCATATCATAGGCTGATTTAAGCATTGGTCAAGGCAAAATTCAACATTGTCATGTTTTGTCATATTTTGTCATGTTATTATATATTTCACGGTGATACAATTTACCACATGACTCAAATAAACACTCAACATGGTGCATTGCCACGTGGCCTCGAACATTTGCCCCACTCACGCTCATATGCTGGGCGTTTTGGGCGTATGTTTCGCAATTTGCCTGCGCTTGAAATAACGGATGATCTGTTAGCCACCTTAAGCGAGACAATGTTTCATGATCCAGAAAATGACCAAAACCCTGCAGAAGACCCGCTTAATAATTTGAACATTCCATCTGGCTACACCTATCTCGGGCAATTTATTGATCATGATCTGACCTTTGATCCCACCTCGAAATTGCAACGCCAAAATGACCCTGATGCTTTGCAGAATTTCCGCACCCCGCGGTTTGACCTCGATTTGTTATATGGCAGCGGTCCGGCTGATTCGCCCTTTTTATACAAAAATGATGGGTCAGGTTTATTGCTATTAAGTGAATCTGGACATGATTTGCCACGGAACTCTGAATCTCGCGCACTGATTGGCGATCCACGTAACGATGAAAATCAAATACTTTCGCAATTACATGTTATTTTCATAAAATTTCACAACAAAATCATTGAGCAGCTAAAGGAGCAGCTAAGGCGAAGTTCAAAAGCTAATGTATTTGAACAAGCGCGTGAAATCGTACGCTGGCATTATCAATGGATCGTTATAACGGACTTTCTCAAAAAGATAGTTGGGTGTAAATTGGTTGAGAGCATCTTATCTCTCGATGAATATAAGGTTGCTAGCGGGGACGGAATTTTACAACAAGCTATAAACTATAAGGCAGACCTCAAATTTTATGAATGGCGTAATGATCCATATATGCCAGTTGAATTTTCAGCCGCAGCGTATCGTTTTGGACATAGTATGGTGCGCAGCGATTATGCGTTGAACAATCATAAATTAGGAGAAAACGGCGCTGCCGAGTTACCCGTTTTTTATCAAAATGCTAAGGGTGATGATGCAAAAGACTTGCGCGGGCGTAGAAAGTTAGCTGATGATCGCGTGATTAATTGGGAACGATTTTTTAATTTACCTGGTCAATCAACCCCAAATTTACAAGCGTCCCGCAAGATAGATACCCGACTAGCGGAAGGATTGATGAAATTACCGACAACAGTTGCCATTCCAATCTCAAACGCAACGGAATCACATAAATCCTCATTGGCATATATGAATTTGTTGCGCGGCAAAGCACTTGGCTTGCCCTCTGGACAGGCAGTTGCCCGTGCTATGGGCATTCCAAAAGCGTTGATTTTAAGTAGCACAAACGATTTTGGGTTTAAGTCTGAAAATAGTAAGCTAAACGCAATTAAAGATCAAACACCATTATGGTATTACATTTTAAAAGAGGCCGAGCTTATTTGTGACGGCAAACAACTTGGTCCAATTGGTGGTCGAATTGTGGCAGAGGTTTTTATTGGCCTTTTAGTAGGGGATAAAACCTCATTTTTGAATGTTGATCCGGGTTGGAAGCCGCAGAAAGGTGAATTTGGCTGTGATGAGGAAGGAAATTACAGCATGTCCAATCTGATTAATTTTGTCAACAGCAATCCCTCGCTTTGAAATGAAACATTACAGGCGATCATAAAAACTTAAATTGACTTGGCTGATGAGATATTTAACTTAATATATACATCATATCCATATTTTATACAAATTATTGTTATCCATCGCCCAGTGCTTCACAGGCGCTTCAAACTCTGCCCGACCAAAGCCAAGGCTACAAGAGATGCGGCGCACCTTCAAGGTGCGCCGCATCTGACGCACCCCGCGATAATCAGCGCTTCAAACTCTGCCCGACCAAAGCCAAGGCCGCAGTTAGGCAACCTGCCTTTACCACAAGCCGAGGCTACAGTAGATGCGGCACACCATCCGAACACATAGTGGAAATACCTCTCGGCGTTGAAAACATCACCCGCCAACCAGTGCAAAATACCAACCAGCGCGAGATTTTTAGACTAAACTACCCACCATAAAAAAATGGCCGGTAAATATTTTGAACACCTTGAAGTGGGGATGACGTTTCGGCACAGCCTAGGTCGCACCATCACCGAGATGGACAACGTGCTGTTTAGCGCCTTGACCATGAACACCCAGCCTTTGCACATAGACGAGCATTTCGCCAGCAAAACCCAATTTGGGCAACGCATCGTCAATGGCATTTTTACCCTTGGCTTGGCGGTGGGGCTGACGGTTAACGAATTGACCGAAGGCACCATCATCGCCAATTTGGGCTACACCAACGTCAAGCACCCGCACCCCATGTTTCACGGCGACACCCTGTATGTCGAGAGCGAAGTGACGCAAAAACGCGAATCCAAATCCAACCCCTCGGCGGGGCTAATCACCTTTCGTCACATTGGCCGCAACCAACACGGCATCATCGTCATCGAATTTGAACGCACGGCGTTGATGGTTAAAGGGGCAAGTGGCAGGGAGCAGGGTGAAAATGCAACGGGTTAAAATATTCATGTTGCATTTGCAATTCTGCAACCCTGCAACCTGCAACCCTGCCACTTGCCACTTTCCCTCCAAAAGATGAAAAAGCGACGTTCCCTCCTCTTCGCGCCGGGCGACGACCTGCGCAAGATTAGCAAGGCCGCGCAGTCGGCGGCAGATTGTGTCATCCTTGAGCTAGAGGATGGCGTGGCGCTGAACCGCAAGGCCGAGGCGCGGCAGGTGATCGGCGAGGCGTTGCGCACGCTGGATTTTGGCCAGCGCGAAAAGTTGGTGCGCCTCAACCCCATCGAAAGCGAGTTTTTTGCCGACGACTTCGCCCAAACCATTGACGGGCATCCCGACAGTTATGTCATCCCCAAAGCCGAAGATGCGCGGGCGATTGCCGAATTTAGCGACCGCTTGGCCCGCGCCGAGCGTGAGCGTGGCTGGCCGGTGGGCGGCATTCGGCTGATTATTTTGATCGAAACACCCAAGGCGGTGATGAATTTGCGCGATTTGGCGCAGGCCACGCTACGGCTGGATGCGCTGATGTTTGGGGCCGAGGATTTGGCGGGCGCAGTCGGCGCCACCCGCAGCAAGGCAGGTTGGGAGGTGTTTTATGCCCGCAGCGCCGTCGTCACCGCCGCCGCCGCCTACGATCTGCAAGCCATTGACCAAATTTACGCCGACTTTAACGACACGGCGGGGGTGGCCGAAGATTGCGCCTTTGCGCGGCAACTTGGCTACAGCGGCAAAATCGCCATTCACCCACGCCAAATCGAGGCAATTAATACCGCATTTTCACCCAGCGCCGCCGAAATCGAACGCGCCGAGCGCCTATTGCGCGCCTTTGCCGAGCAACAGGCCAGCGGCAAGGGCGCGTTTGTGTTTGACGGCAAAATGGTGGATCAGCCGATGATTCGCCAAGCCCAGCGGATTCTAAGTTAAAAATCACCTTGGCCCAAAATTTTGCGCTATGATGGCGTGTGTGCATCGTCACAATTCGTCGTTATTTCATCGAGGTATACATGGCATTTCATCTATTGGGCGGCGTATCGGCGCAACGCGCCCACCGCAGGCTGGCATTGGCGGCAATGTGCACTTTGCTGGTGGCCTGCAACAATGCGCCCCCCGCAACTCCCACCCGCGTTGCCCGCACGCGCCCCACACCCGTGACCGGCCAAAGCGTGTTGGCAGATCGTCAAGCCCGCCCTGTGGCAGACAGCATTCCGGCCTTGGCGGCCCGCGAAGAAAATTTCAAGAAAGCGCTGGCTAGCCCCTTGCCGGTGTTGCCGTTGGCAAATATGACCGATACCTTTGCCAAACAAGCCCAAGATTTGGCGCTGCAAAACCCGCAATTTCTTAGCTACACCCGCCACGCGCAAACAAAGCAGCCATTGCGTAGCGAGATTTTTCAATCGCGCCCAGCGCGGCCCAGCGACCTTGGCCCAACCGACGCGGCGGCTTGCCAAGACAAAAAATGCTATCGGGTTGAAATGTATAACTATGGCTATAACTTAGCCAGCTTTGCGGTAGTGGATGTGGACAGCAAAAAAGTGGTGTCGGTTAATCATCACCCCAATACCCAGCCCGATATTCCGATTTATTTGACCGAAATTGCCAACCAGATCGCGGTGAACGCGCCCGAAGTGGCGACGGCGCTCGGCGTTAAGCCCGGCGTGGGCAGCGCAGTCATGCCGAATATTAAAACGGCCTTGAATGGCAGCGCGTGCGAGCGTTCGGCTCATTTGTGCGTTGCGCCCACTTTCTTGCAGGGCGAACGTGCGTTGTGGGCAATTGTGGATTTGACCGATGGCGTATTGGTCGGCACACGCTGGACTGATCTCGGCAAGAGCGGCCCCAAATTGCTGGTGACTGAGCAGTCGCTGCAAAACGAAGTGGTGGCCGAGCGCTATTGCGACAAAGCCACCCCATTGACCCGCAACGGCTGGACGATGAGTTATATTTTGACCAGCTCAGACGGTTTGGCGCTTAATGATGTTAAATTGAACGGCAAATCGGTCATGCGCAGCGCCAAATTGGTGGATTGGCATGTCAGCTATTCTAAGACGGCGGGCTTTGGCTACAGCGATGCCGTCGGCTGTCCGGTATTTAGCTCGGCGGCGGTGGTGGCGCACAATGGCCCACAACTCAGCGACATTAAGCAGGGCGATCAGGTGGTCGGCTTTGCCATTGTGCAAATGTTTATTGGCGAAGGTTGGCCGGGGCCGTGCAACTATAAATATGAGCAGCGTTACGAGTTTTACAACGACGGGCGTTTTCGGGTGATGGGCGGAAATCATGGGCGCGGCTGCGGCACCGATGGCACTTATCGTCCGGTGGCGCGGATTGACTTGACGGCGGGCGGCAGCGACAAGAATAATTTTGCCGAATGGAGTGGCTCGGCGTGGCAAGATTGGACGGTGGAAAAGTGGCATTTGCAAACCCCACAAACCCCATTCACCCCCGAAGGCTATCAATATCGCATTGTCAATGCCGAGGGCAAAGGCTATTACATGCAGCCCAATGTCGGCCAATTTAAAGACGGCAGTCGTGGCGACAACAACTACACCTATGTCACCGTGCGTCATGCCGTGCGCGACGAGGGCGACGCCGACCTCATCACGATTGGGACGTGTTGTAACACCGACTATCGGCAAGGTCCCGAAAAGTTTATCGAGCCAAACCCCGAAGTGATTCAAAATGCCGATTTGGTGCTGTGGTACGTGGCGCAGATGAAAAATGACAACACGCCGGGTAAAGAATATTGCTGGTCTGATTCGGTGGTCGAGCAAGGTTTTGTTGTGCATAAAACATGGCCGTGCTATTTTGGCCCGATGTTTGTGCCGATTCCGTAGATTTTGACGTATACAAATCGGGTTTCTTTAAGAAACCCGATTTGTATAGGTGCTAAACCATGAGCAAGAAAAAAACTCGCCCTTCACCCCCCGAGCCGGTGGTAAGCCAACCCGTCGCGCCGAAACCAAAAGCCGTGCCAGCCAAACGCAACGCCATGACGATGTGGCTAGTGGCTGGGGTGGCGATATTGGTCATCGTGGGCGGCATTTTTGCGCTGCTGATGAACAATCGCACTGGCCCAGCCGCCGCCACCCCCGTGCCGAAATCGGCCCAACAAATAGGCACAGTGACGAGTTGCCAGCGTCAACCTGCCTTTGTGGGTGGGCTGGGCTTTAAGCAAGTTTCGATCAACACCATCGAATATACGATAAAAGGCATGTTGTTGTTCGATTCGAGCACCGGCAGTGACCCGAAAGACCCCAAGACCAAGACCTATCAGCACCCCAGTTGGGACGATGCCGGTTATATGCACGGGCATATGCTCGACCGCAATGGCAATATTTACCTCGTTCCGGCCCCAAGGGTGGATTTGTTTAGCAACCCGCCCGAAAAGCAAAACACGCTGTATGTGGTAGATGACAAGACCGGCGAAATGAAGCCTTTCCTCAATTTGCCCGCCGAACAGCCGCCCTCGCAACTAAACCCATATGGCTTGATGGGGTTGGGTTACGACTGCGAGACCAATAGTTTGTATGTGTCATCAGTGGCGGGGGCGACGCGCAGCGAGGAATTAGGCCGTTTGTATCGCATTGACCTCAACACTGGCAAAGTCGCCGATCAATTAGAGTATTTAGATGTGTTGGGGTTGGGCGTGTTTAATACCAGCAAAGGCAAGCGCCTGTTTTTTGCCTCGGCCCGCACCCCCGATATTCGATCTATCGCCTTGGGCGACAATGGCAATTTTGTCGGCGAACCGCGCTTTGAAGTGTCGTTGGCGGGGCTAGACCCCAGCGGTCAAGACAAAGGCCGACGGGTGCAGTTTAAGACCATCGCGCCCAACAACCCATTGTATGAAATGACAGTGGATGGTTTGAAGTTCAATTACAACCTCGTGCCGCCGTCGAGCCAGTCGCAACGGGTGAGCTATCGCTTTCAGTATGACCCAGCCCGTGATGCGTGGAAATTTATTGAGGCGCAGAGGAAATAATAGCGCGTCGCATCGGCTTCTAAAAACCGCGTTTTATCTCATAGGCAAACAAAATAGATATTGCATATTTACCTGCCAATTTTTAGATGTTTACAAGCCAAAACATTTGCGAGTGCCGTGCCCGCACGGGGATCAATCCCCGCGCTATATAGCAACGCCCGTTACACGGGCTAATTTTGCAGCCCACGCAGTGGGCGTTGTTATGTAGAATGGCGATT
>JAHBAL020000078.1 GCA_018500105.2 Anaerolineae bacterium | reverse complement strand
CTTGCAACCTGCCCCCCTGTCACCCCGCCCCTATAAGTTGCCCGCGCAAATTGGGGCGGGCGATGCGCATGAGGCGTTTGAGTTCTTCGAGCTGTCCGCGACGCTCGTAATAGGCGACCAAAGCATGGGCCTTCGCCGCTTTACTTTGTCCGGGCAACGATTCTCCCTCTAACCCAAGTTCAAGACACAACCCGTCTAAGTCTTCGCTGCTGAAATAAGTGTTGAGCAATTGCACAAGCAGACGGCTTGCTTCAGACATAGCAGCAGGCGTCGCCTGCGTTGGCGGCTCGACAGGCGTGGCACTTGGCACTGCTGACGGCTGATTGACCCCGTTCCCCGGCGATGGCGCACTGGCTTTATCCCCCAAATATGCCCCGCCGCCACTGTTAATTTGGCGGGAAACCTTGCTGGGGATGGTTGGAGCGCTGCGCAAATACTCGTATGTTGTCTGTGGTCCGCTGCTAATATTGACGCTGCCATCCCCCCCGCCACGAATGACAATGCCCCCTTTGCTGGTCGCTGCACCATAGCTAACTGTGCTCACATTTTGCGTCGGCAAACCAAATTGAGCCGCCGTTTGCGGGGCATAACGATAAAGCACTGCGCTCAATTCGCGTATCGCGTTAATCACATCCTCATCCACCACAAAATCTGCATCGTCAAAAGCCTCGCGCAGCACCTCATGCCGTGCTCGCGCATCGGGCTTGCGCTCGACCCACTCAATGGCATCGCGCACATCACTCACTTTTTCGCAGCCTGCCAATTTGCGCCCCACCAAACTTTTTAGCCGCCAATAAGATTCTTTTACAAATTGTGCTGTGCTGTCTTTGCTGGCCTCACTTGCGCCAGCGGCAATGGCATTGGTCAAAATTATTCTATCCATATCAAAACCTTAGGCTGCCGCCAAAGCCGCCGCCGTCGCTTTTACCACAATTCCCTCAACTCGGCTGTTTTGCAGCCGCTGAATCTTTAACGACAACGCACTGCGAATGCCATTCCAACCATGCGCCTCGTGAATGGCAATGCCGCGCACCGTGCTGTCAATACATTGTTTGATATCAATTTGCCCATGCAAACGCAGGGTTTCGGCCACCGGATACACGCTTGGCAATAATGTGCCAAGCTGAATGCCCATAAATTCGCTGTGCAACAACTCGCTGCTGCTGTGCGTAAATGCCAATTCACGCAAATCTGGCAAGCTGCTGGCGCGATCATCGTCATTCCGCTGCGCGTCTACATCCACCACGTCAATACTAAGGCAAGTCTCACAATACTCCTTCAATATTATAGGCTGCTCAGGCAACTGCGCTTGCGCCAGCATCATCTGGGGCTTGCGTGATTGTTGGGCGCTGCGGTTAATGCGGTCGAACAACAAACGCAAATCGGTATAAGTTGCATCCGACTGCGCCCAAATCCACGCCAAACGCGCATCTGGAATTGCCCCATCTCCGGTGTTCAACTTCAGAGCACGTGTGATGCGATCACTTACGCGCCCGTAACTATTCAAGCACCAGTCTAGCTCGTCTACCAGCCAATTAAAATCGGGGCGGGTCAAGGCTTTTTGCAAAATGAGCGCACTTACCCGCTTCACGGTGTCGCACGCCACCGCCAGCCCGATCCAGTCTGCCTGTCGTTGTTTAAAATAATCGAGTGCAAACCATGCCGTTGGCTCATGCCACAATTTAAAGCTGCATTCGCTGGTAAAGGGGTCAAAATCTAACCCCAACAACTGCGCCTGCACCTCGGCCCTAAATGTTTGTGGAACCTCGGACAACACACATGGCCCAATGGTGGCATTGCCTGCGCCGCTATTGTTAAAGGCCAAACTTGTGTCGTCAATGTCAATCAGCGGCGGTGCGGTCTCGACGGTGCGCTTGGCGATGCGCGGCCCCAAATGCAACAGCGCGTGCATGGCCGAGGCGCTCACAAATGGATTCGGGTAACCCACCGCATCGAGTAACGGCATCATCGCGCCCAACCCAAAACGGGTGAGCATATTCACTGCCTGCAACGCCACACGTGGGTCATGATGTCGCGCTAACCGCGCCACCGACATCGCTAGCGGCGGCACAGCCAACTCGCTTTCTTCAATGAATTCGCGTTGCCGATAATACTCTCGCGCCACCGCCGCCGGAATGCGGCTGGTTTGGCTATTGCCCTTTTCCAGCCATAAATCTGCTGCCGACGCGCTGCCCTCTGGCCCGTCAAAAATCGAATCCATCAGCTTGCTCGCGGTCTCGCGGCGCTCGCTCAAATCTGACAAAAAGATGAGTGCATCTTCCCAGCGGTCGCGCCCTGTTTGCAAAATGCTGTCAATCAAGGCTTGGCGTTTGGCTGCGTCCAAGTCGCCACTCACGCGATCTAAATACAGGGCGGCAAAATAATCGCGGTAGAGCGTGCTGGCAAATTCAAAATAGCCATTCTCGGCGGCCTCGGCGTTGGCAATGGGTGTTTGTTGCAGCGCTTGCAAAAAATCGGCAATATGCCAATCGTTGGGCAGATAGCGCCGAATACGGCTAAATGTTTGGCTAATTTTGTCGAGATGTTGCGCCAATTCGCGGCAAAATTCATCATCTAAAAACAAGTTGTTTTGGCCGGTTGACAACATGCGAAACGCGATGCGTTCAAGCACAGGTCGCTTGACCTGCGCATAAGCATAAAACGGTTTATCGCCTCCGCTCAAACGTTGCGTCTCTTCATCTTGGTCAACCAAACGCCGAACGAATAATTCGCACAATTCAACCGTGCTGCGCGGTGGATTCGACATGCCACTGCCTTGGGTGGCCCGGCCCAAAGTGGCAATGAGGCCGGGTTTGTTGACCAGCCGCCAATAACGCGACGGCGCAGCGGTGGGGTCGGGGCGGATGGCGATATCGGCCTTAATCAATTCGCCAAGTTCGGCAGGCACGTCATACAAAGCGAGTAATTTGCCAATTTTGTCCTCGGTCAGCGGCAAAATGCTCCATTCGGCATAATCATTGTGACCCCCAAATAGGTTTGTTAGCTGGGTGCGTAGCGCAGCGGCCTCGTTTTCGGGCCGACAAGCGACAATGATGCTGTGTTTGGCTGGCCCCACAGCGCCACCACGGCTGTTGAGCAACGTCGTTAACGCTTTGACAAAACGATCGCACTCGCCATTTTGGCGTGGAATTTCGTCTACGTTGTCAATGAGCAAACACACGCGGCGCTTTTGCTCATACCAATAGGTTTGCATGGCGCTGGGGCTGGCCCCACAAGCAAACGCCGCCAATTTGAGCAATTCGTTGGGGTCGGCGCTGCTAAAGGGGTAGCGATTGAGCGGCAAATAGATTGGCAAATAGCGCTCAACTTCGGCCTTTTTGGCGGCGATATCGGCCTCGGCTTGTTTGGCAAGCTCGCACGCAATTTTGCGCATGAGCAGTGATTTGCCGTCATATGGGTCGCCGATGAGCAAACCGAGGCACGGAAAAATAGCCAATTGTTCCCATTCACCACTGCGGTTGCTTTGGCCGTTCGCCTCATTGATGCGGCGATTGAGCGCCACCGGCACATAACGTTCGGCAATAAGCGCTTCGATATTTTCGGTGTTTGGCGGAATCTGTTTGAGCAGGCCTTGGGCAAATTCGAGCTGCACCCGCGCCAAATAATCGGCTTCGGCGATGGTATTCCATTCGTCTACCAAGCCGGTGCGCCGCAAATAATTCTTCACAATCACCGTGCCAGTGATGACATCGCCGCCAACATTGCCACGCACAGCCACGCCCTGCTGTCCAGCGACGGTATTGTCGCTGCCGCTAACGCCAGCGCCGCTCTTGACCGATATATCGGCCTTGTCGTTGGCGGCAGAGGGTGCGGCGGGGAGTTCGGTCGTCGCGTCGGCTGCTTTGGGGGTGGGTTTTCGGGTGCTTCTTGCCATATCCAATTTCAGATTAAAATCATAAACTTAATTTATCATCCAACTTCAATTAAAGCAGATATACTTAGGAGCGAATGAAAATTGAGCTTAATACCGATTTCATAATCACACCGAGGCCAATATTGTCTGGCGGTGTGTTTATGAAATCGGTTTTATTTTCATAGGTTCATTGGTTTTGAAGTATTATCTCAAGAATAAATGTGTGATGCCGGAATTTTATGTATCTAATTTTGTGTTAAGAATTGAGATAAAAAGATGCATGAATTTTGGATAAAATTTTTTAAATTAGTTAGAAGGAAAATAAAATGGCTGGAAAAATTGAAATCAAGACAACCTCAAATGGCAAATTTATGTTTAACCTGAAAGCGACCAATGGTCAAATCATTTTGACCAGCAATGTTTTCGGCACCAAGGAAGATGCAATGGCCGCCATCGCCAAGCTACAAGCATTGAAAGAAGGCGACATTGAAGTAAAGACCAACGCTGCTGGCGAGCCATATTTCAGCATTGCCGGTATTGGCAAGGGCGAGAGCTACTCGTCAAAGGCTGCCTGCGACAATGGCGTCGAATCGGTCAAGAAGAATGCGCCCACTGCGACGATTGTCGAAGCCTAAATTTGTAGCTGCCAACTTTTCACGAGTCACGTCAGATTTGGCGTGACTCGTGATTTTTTATGAACTGGTTAGCCCACCTCTATCTTTCGCCCGCCGACACCGAGGCGCGGATTGGCAGTGTCATTGCTGATTGGGTGAAAGGCGCTGCGCGGCAACAATTGCCCTTGGGTATTCAGCGCGGCATCGAAATTCATCAAGCCGTTGATGCTTTTACCGATGCCAATGAGATTGTGCGGCGCAGTCAAAGCCGCATTCGCGCACCGTTTGGTCGCTACGCGGCGGTGTTGGTGGATGTGTTTTACGACCACTTTTTGGCGCGTGATTGGGCGCAATATTCGTCGGTGTCACTCAAACACTTCACCAACGACGTGTATGCTGGCTTTGCTACTCATGCCCAAACCCACGCCGATCAACTCGATGAGCGCATTTGGCAAGGCTTGGCCCGCATGGCCGAGGATGATTGGTTGGGTTCATATGCGCAAGTTGACGGGATCGAGGCGATTTTGCGGCGCATGTCGCGCCGCCTGAGTATGCGCATCAATCGGCCAAATTGGATTGGCGACGCCATTGGCGAGCTTACCGCCAATTATGCTGGCCTCGCCGACGATTTTCGCCAATTTTGGCCCCAACTTGTGGCGAGAAATTCGAGATTTTAGATTTTGGGATTGAAAACGTTATTGCTTGTTACTCGTTACTCATTATTCATTACTCGTTACTCATCACCCATCACTCATCACTTGTTACTTATTCTTATAGACTTATATGGACGCGATCAAAGATTTAATTGGTAAACGGGTCAATGTGCTCGACAAAGGCTGGATCGAGCTGCTTGACTTAATGCCACACCCCGACACCGGCATCTCCGGTGATTTGGCGATTGTGAATGCTGCGCGGGTGTCATTTATGGGCGAAAGCAAGGGCGCAGAAAAAGACAAAAAGCTGTTGTTTTATTTGGTCAAACACCGCCACACCTCTCCTTTCGAGCAAGTTCAATTTAAATTTCGGATGCATGCGCCGGTGGTCACATTTTGGCAATGGGTTAGACATAGAACGTGGTGTTTGTCGGGTGACGCGGAAATCTATTTTGATTTGCCTAATGGCGTTAAGAAAAATAGGCGCACCTGCCACAAGGTGAAATTAAAAAAACTCTATGATTGGTGGCAGTCAGGGACACAATCGGTTTTTAAATCCAATCGAAAACCACTATTTACCGAGAATATTGAAGTTGATCGAGAATATACCATTCCTGAATTAGCTCAAATAGTCTCCCGTAGAGAGGAAACCTTACGCACATTAGTCACCTCTGGGAGATTATCGGGCGAAAAAAGAAACGGACGAATTTATGTTAAAGGACAACACTGGCTTGAATATGCAAATAGCGCAATACGAACATTAATAAATCCAATGCGAGATCGCGTATCGAAAATGTATCTTCGTATGTGCGATGAATCAACAGGCGAAATAGTACATACACATATTTCGGATGTTTTAAGCAGTGGGGTTCGCCCTGTATTTGAAGTAACGCTCGATAATGGCAATGCACTAAAAATGTCGAAAGACCATCGCATCCTAACAGAATCTGGTTGGATGACACTAGAGCAGGCAACGGGCTTAAATCTCACCCGAAATGGCAGCGTAAATTGGCGATCAGATGCACCACGTTTTGCAGTAAATGGTGTGCCTGTATATAAAGACCTAGCATGGATGAAGTCAAAACGGCTTGAAGGGCTTGACGTATCCCAAATTGCATCAGAAGCAGGTGTGTCTTATCACACGATTCGCAAGTATTTGAGCGTTCACGGTCTACAATTTACTAAACAAGAATGTGCCGTGTTATCTGGTAAAGCTCAACGCGGTCAAAAGCGACTTGTGAAGCCACTGGGAAAAATGAGTGAGAGTCGCTATGAGCGATATCTTCTGCGAATGTCTGGTAAAAACAGTCATTTTTGGAAAGGTGGCATTACCCCAGAACGTGCTTTAATTGGTGAATGGACAAGAAAGGTAGCCCCACGTATTCATGCGCGTTTCGAGTTTAAGTGCGTTGTTTGTGGTATGGCAGGGCAAAAACTACATGCACATCACATTGACCCCGTTTGGCATAACCCGTCGTTGGCAAAAGATGAAGGTAATCTTGTATCAATGTGCGACAAATGCCACAGGCAGCTTCATAGCCGTAATCTTGAGATTCAGTTTTTAGAAGCATGGCCTGACAAAGGGAAGATTAATGATTTTGCCCAACTTTTGCTTGCTTCTGAACAATCAATCCCTTCATTAGAAGGAAAACGAAAACCTGGTGGCGTTCGACTTGTTCGTACTTATGCAAAAGTAAAATCAATTCGTTACTGTGGCGAAGAAGAAACGTATGATTTAACAGTTGCTGGACCTTATCATAATTTTGTAGCAAATGGATTTATTGTCCATAACAGTTTCAATTTTTCGTCGGGAAGATATGTCGAATTTAACGAAAATGATTTTTATGTGCCCGATGTTTGGCGAAAACAATCGCCATCAAATAAACAAGCCAGCCTTGGTCAGGTAGAAAACGACGAAAACCAGCAATTAACGCAAGAGCTTATCGAGCATTACGATAAAAGCTACCAACTCTATGAAAAAGCATTGCACATGGGCGTCGCCCGCGAACAAGCGCGGCTCTTTTTGCCGGGCTGGAGCAGCTACTACACCTGCATCGGCAGCATTGACGCCCACAATTTGATGCATTTTCTCAGCTTGCGGTTGCCGCAAGAGGCCCAATATGAAATTCGGGTTTATGCCGAAGCCATTTACGAACACTTTTTCAAACCCGCTCTTCCTTGGACCGCAGAAGCGTTTGAGACGATTAAGCCCTAAGCCCTTGGACTTTGGATTTTGTAGCAACTGACTTAATGCATCGTTAAAATCTAAAATCTAAAATCCAAAATCTAAAATCATCATGATTCCTTACCCTCAAGCCCGACGCAACGAACAACTAAACGCCATTGATATCCTCCTCGCAACGCCGTTTATTGTGCTTATCACCCAATATGCGCCTGTTTTGGTGGCGCAATTAGGCGCATCGTCGTTATTGCTCGGCTTGCTCACTTCTGGCTCGGCATTGGTGGTGACACTCGGCGCCATTTTCGGCCCGGCTTGGCTACAACGCTCCTCGCGTTATCGTGTCGTATACGGGATACCGGGGTTAATTTGGCGCTTTGTCACCTTCGTCATTCCGTTGGCGCTGCTCTTGCCTAGTTATCGGGCCGAGGCCATTGTCATTGCGACTATTCTTTTCAGCCTCTTTTCGGGGTTCGCCAACTTTGCCTTCACCGCCTATTTGCCGCGCATGACGCTGCCCGACCGCGTCGGTAAATTGGTCAGTATGCGCTGGACCATGCTCGGCGTTGGTATGTGCGTGACCACGCCGTTGCTGGCGGCTTTGCTCGATTCATTCGCGCAACCCGTTAATTATTGGGTGGTATGCACGCTGTCTTTTGCCCTTGTCATGGGGAGCTGGGTTGCCCTCATGATGACCCAACCCGCGCCTGTCGTCAACAAAGTGGCCCAGCGCCAAAGCATCAGCTTGCGCCAATTGCGCGGTCATTCGTCAGCGTGGCATTACATTTTGGTGTCGCTGCTCATCCACTCAGCCATCAACGCCGCCGGACCACTCATTACATTGCAAATGGTGCGTGTGCTAAACGCCAGCAATAGTCAATTTGGCTGGTATTTGGCGATCTTTTGGGCTGCGATGGCCTTGTTTGGGCTAATTACGCCGCGTCTTATTCAGCGTTGGGGCAATGTCAAAATCTTTGCCGCCTCAGCCATTGGTCTCGCCGTTCAGCTTGTCATTTTAGCCATTGCGCCCAATTTGGCCGTCACGTGGGCGGCTAGTTTTATCGCTGGGGTGGCGTCTGTGCTCTTTCAAGTCAGCAGTTACGCGCTTTTGGTTGAGTGCGCCCCGCCTAACCTATATGAAGGCTACGTCAGTTGGCACACCATCACGATCAACATTGCACTGTTTGCCGCGCCGCTTATCATGTCGGCGATGGTGGACGCGGGTTTGGCTATCTGGCTCGGCTTGCTTATCTGTGCCGCCCTACGCGCCTTGGCTGGGGTGGTGGCGTGGCAAATGATCAAACCAACCCAGCCCGACATGGCAAGTTCTTTTTAATGAAACATGTGGCGACCTTGGCTTATCGCAAAACGCGAATACCTTCAGCATGTCCGACGCAAAGCCTTTATCGGTGTCCTACTTGCGCCGCTCATCATGCTCACCATCATCGCCGCCATCATTTTTGTCACTTTCACATCGGTCGAAATATCGTCTCGGGGGGCCATTGGCTATATTGACCCCGCAGGCAGCTTGCGCGAGATCGTGCCCAGCCAAAGCCCCGACTCGGCAACAACCGCGCATCCAATCATCGCCATTGCCGACGAAAACGCCGCCAATGCCGCATTGCGCAACAAAAACATCATCGCCTATTTCAAACTCGCGCCCGACTTCGCCAAGAGCAGCCGCGCCGAGCTGATCTTTTTAGAAAAAGCGCCCGAACGTAGCGCCATCCGCGCCTTCGAGCAATTTGCTCGTTCGGCGACTTTGCGTCACTTGCCACCCGATGTGCAAACCCGCGCCAAAGATGGCATCACGCTTATTTTAGAAACACCCGACAAAACCCGCAGTTTTGGCGGGCTAAATGTCATCAACTGGCTGCTGCCGATTGGGATTGGCATTTTGTTTATCATTGCGCTATTCAGCGGGTCGCAATACTTGGTGCAGGCCGTGCTTGAGGAAAAGGAAAACCGCACGATGGAAGTGATGGTGACCAGCGTGACCCCTTTGCAACTGCTGACTGGCAAACTGCTTGGCCTCGCTGCTGTCGGCCTCACCCAAATTGGGGCATGGCTATTGGGCGTGTTGCTGGTGCTGGCCGCGCTGCAATCTTTTGTGCCGCAGCTACAAAGCGCCCGTATCGAGCCGGGGTTTATCGCTATTGCGCTGCTGCTATTTATTTTGCAATATTTGCTGTTTGGCGCGTTAATGATTGGGCTTGGGTCTGCCGTCGCCAATGCCAAAGACGGGCAACAATTGGCGATGCCGTTCGTGCTGCTCTCGCTTTTGCCCGAATTGATGATTCCGGTTATTTTCCTCAATCCCAACGGCATGATCGCCGTTGGGCTGAGCATTGCGCCCATTACAAGCTCGCTGGCGCTGCTGCTGCGTTATGCCGTCACCGATGTGCCGCTGGCGCATATTGGGCTGGCGCTGCTGCTGCAAACACTGGCCGTCGTCTTCGCGCTGTGGCTTTCGGCGCTCGTTTTTCGCCTCGGCATGTTGCGCTACGGCCAGCGCGTTCGGCTTGGAGAGATTTATGAGGCGCTGTGACAGGCGTGTCAAAGTGTCAGGGTGAGAAGGTATCAGAGTGTCAAGGTGTCAAGGTGTCAATGAACACTCTGACACCTTGACACTTTGACACTTTGACACCTTTCTTACAACCCCATCGCCTCGTCAAGCCCTAAATGGGCGTTCATACACTGAATGGCAGCGCCGGATGCGCCTTTGCCGAGGTTGTCTTCGCGGGCAATTAAAACCATGCGCTCAGCGTTGCCGAATATGGCAATGTCTACGCGGTTGGTGTCGTTACAGGCTTGCACATCAAAATTGCCCGCGTCCAAATTGGCCTCATCGCCCCAAGGCAACACGCGCACGAATTGCTCGCTGCCATAATATTCCTCATACATGGATTGCAAATCGGCGGGCGTGACGTTGCGCTGGCATTGTGTCGGCTGCAAAAAGATGGACACGGCCAGCCCCTTGTAAAAATTGCTCACCACTGGCACAAAGGTAGGCGCGGCGGTCAGCCCCGAGTGCAACTTCATTTCGGGCAGATGCTTGTGGGTGAGGCCCAAGGCATACGGGCGCGGGCTGGTCAATTTGTCATTCGTGCCGGCCTGATAGTCGGCGATCATTTTTTTGCCGCCGCCGCTGTAGCCTGTAATCGAAAAGCTTTGCAGCGCGGTTTCGGGCGAAATAACGCCATGTTTTACCAACGGGTGGGCCAACAAAATAAACGCTGTTGCGTGGCAACCGGGGTTGGCGATCCGCTTCGAGGCGCGAATTTTTTGCCGATATTCCGGCGCGAGTTCGGGCAAGCCATAGGCCCAATCGGGGTGGCAACGATGCGCCGTGCTGGCGTCAATAACACAGGTGTTTTGGCCTGCCATCGCCGCCGATTCTTTGGCCGCCGCGTCGGGCAAGCACAAAAAGGCCACATCGGCTTCATTTAGCAAGCTGCGACGGGTTTCAACATCCTTGCGACGGTCAGCGTCAATCCGCAAAACCTCAACATCCTCTCGTTTTGCTAAATATTCATTAATGCGTAACCCGGTTGTGCCATCTTGACCATCTACAAAGACTTTTGTTTTCATAATGAGTAAATAAATGAGTGAATGAGTGAATGAATGAATGGGTGAGTGAGTGAATGAATGAATGAATGAATGGGTGAATGAGTGAATGAATGGGTGAATTTATTTAATCATTCACCCATTCACCCATTCACTCATTCACTCATTTTGCCATGCAATCAGTGCAAATTTGCAATTAATCGCAGTTCGACCGTCTTGAGCGCCTTAGAAACGGGGCAATTGTTTTTCGACACTTCGACCAATTCATCAAATTTGGCCTTGTCTACGTGTGGAACCACTGCATCTGTCGTCAATTCGATCAAGCTGATGGTGGGGCCTTCGGTCAAATGCACTTTGGCGGTGGTGTGAATTTTGGTGGGCGCAAAGCCAGCACGGGTCAATTGTGCCGCCAAAAACATCGAAAAGCAGCCAGCATGGGCTGCGCCAATCAACTCTTCGGGGTTCGTGCCCTTGCCTTCTTCAAAGCGCGAGGCAAAGGTATAGGGGGCTTCAAACAACCCGCTGCCCAGTTTCACTGTGCCATTTCCTTCGCGCAATGTGCCTTTCCATTGTGCTTCTGCTGTTTTGATCATTTTGCAATATCTCCTGAATTTTCTTGATTAATTGTCTTAATACAATGCTCTCGATAGTTGAGGGCAAATTATTTGAAGGAGTATAAATCAAGTAATAAGTTCGTGCTCAATTCGTATCACAGCTTGGCGGGCGGCAAAAGCCCGTGTCATATCACAATTAACCGGTTGTTTGGATGACTCTTCCCAACACATCTTCGGCCTCGGCCACCAAATGCAATGAGCCGGTGACACAAATGATGTCATTGGGCGCGGATTGACCTATTTCAGCAGCCAAAATATCGGCCAGTGGCTCGGTGCGGCATTGCACCGGCAGCGTCGAATGCGGAAACATGGCGTGCCAAGCTGTTTGCAATTGCGCGGCAGTGGCGGCCCGCCGAAAGGCCGGGCGGACAAAGGGGAGGGGTGGCTCTTATACACATCTCCGAGCCCACGAGACCAGGGAT
>JAHBAL020000204.1 GCA_018500105.2 Anaerolineae bacterium | reverse complement strand
GTTGGCTGGTTTGCCGCAATTTTGCTCTGACACATTGTGGATCTCCGCGTTCGCGGAGATGACGGGTTAAGTAGCGTGCTAACTTTTGAAAAGCCTGGCAAGGCGTCGCGGGGCGTTTGCGCACCACAAACGCAAGAGGTAGATTACAATATTGCTACACTATGAGCAATCTTCAAAAATGGGCTTGGGTCTACACCGCGTTGTTTTTAGGCGTGGTTTCACTCGGCTATATCCCCGGTTTCACCGACAAACAAGGGCTTTTATTTGGCTTGTTTAGTATCGAGCTAAAAGACGATATCTTGCATTTGGCTTCGGCGATTTGGGCAGCGTGGGCCGCGTGGCGCTCAGAGCGGGCGTCGCGGCTGTATTTCCAATTGTTCGGCAGCGTGTATTTTCTGGATGGCATTTTGGGAACCTTGTTCGGGCAAGCCATCCTCGATGGCGGCTTGTTTTTGTTTGGCATCACCTCGCGTGACCCTATCGCCAACCTACCGGCCAATATTCCACATCTGCTCATCGGCGGCTTGGCCGTGTGGGTCGGGTTTGTGCTGAGCAAGAAAAGGGTATAGTGATAGTGGATAGTGATAGTGGATAGTGGATAGTGGATAGTCGCAACTATCACTATCCACTATCACTATCCACTACAAAGACCGCGATGCAACGACATTTTTTACACTGGGTTGGCTTAGGGGCGATCACGCTGGTCTTGCTCTTGCTCATTCCGGCCTTATTTATTGGTGCGTGGTGTTACCCGTTGGGCGGCGTGCAGAGCATCCCCAAAGCCAGCGCCGCACCCGAACACACCGCCGGCCTCGCCAATTACACCCGCGCCGAAGATCAAACTTACCTCACCTATCCAGAATGGTATATCGTTTACAACGCCGATGAATACGCCGCATTTTTGAGTCAAAATCGGCCCAGCCAATTTCCACATTTTCAGGCAGCAGGCCAAGTCTGGGGCATTTATCACGGTGTGTGCAATGTCACCCGCAACAAATATACGTTTAACAGCGGCTATCACCTGAGCAATTATGTCACCAGCTCCAGTTTTACCATCGAGGCGATTGTGCGCGGGCTGTATGAAAATTCGATTGGGCGCGTGACCGAATGGCTCGGCGAACCCACCGAAGAAGACGTATATGCCCAAGCCGTCGCCAAAGAATACGGCGGTTTCATCCACACCATCCCTTGGTATGAGTTCGCGTTTGCCGACAAACTCAACGGTTTGTGGACCAAAACCAGTTTGTGGGGGCCAAACCCAATCCGCAAATGGGAGCGCAAACTGGCGCTAAGCACCGAATATGGCCTCAAATCGGTGTATGGCGGCCTGATCAAGCAAGGCACGCAGGGCGTGTATGCGCCCGAAGATTTACGCATTTACGCCATTGTCGAAGGGCTGAGTGATGACGCGCTGAAGCGCGAGCCAGAAGTCAAGCTGATCAGACGCCTAGATGCCAATCGCGCCATCGTCAGCATCCCGCGTTACGAGCAATTTACGCTAACTGTGCCGCGCTTGGTGAAAATGGGGGTGCGTTTCGTCGAAATCGCTGGCAACGATGAGATTTTGCTCACCGCTTTCGCCCCTCGTGCTTGGCAATACGATTTGCCGGTCGGTCGCGGGTTATTCGCCGTCAATGTGCTCAGCCAACCGCAACTTAGCCGCATCGCGGTGCAAGTGCCGGTCGCCTCGCTTCACAGCACCCTTGCCGAGATGGACAAACGCGGCGTTAAGCTAGAGCATATTTACGATTATTAGTCCAATACCGCCAGCAGCCGATCCATCGGCGGGCGATCGGCTTGGTCTTTGCCAACATAGGCAAAGCGCACCCGCCCATCCGCGCCGATGACAAAATCGCCACCGCGTTGTAGCACATCTTGCCGCACCTTGGGCAATTGCTGCCGCTGCACATAGCGCTTGGCGTAATGCCACACAATGCGTGGCCCATACACCCGCCACCATGCGTTTCGTCCAAGTCCATACGCATGATAAACCTGCAACGACTCGTCGCTTAGAAAATGGGTATCGGCAAACAGCGATGGCTCGGCATGGGCAAACAGCGCCCCATCTACCCAAGCTTGATATTGTGGCAGCGGCGCAAATGACAGCACACACACCTGTGCCAAAGGCGACACCTGCGCTTGTAGGGCGTGATGCAACTGCACCACATGCAATAGTCAGTAATGTCAGGCCAAATGCCGCATAAATACCAGTAACGTCGGCTGGCCGGTGGCGCTGGGCAACCGTATGCGCGTGCCCGCCAAACTCGGCAAATCAATATCGGGGGCGCAATCGCCGACTTTGGGAATAGCAGAGATTCTGGTCATGAATGGGTGACACATGATAAACCACAAATAATGAGAACTATTTCATTAACTTTTCATCATTCAAGCACAACACTCGATACACTTATACCAATCTCATGCTCAAGATGGATTTTAATCATTTGAATTTTGCAGGTCATTCCGATGCGAAGCGAGGAATCTTTGCGTGAATTTAATCATCGTGCCGATTTTCGGCAAAGACCCCTCGCTGCGCGTCGGGGTGACGTGGCAATTTATGCAGCTTGGTTTATTCCATTTTGATTAAGCGACTGGTATTAAGTATATGTTTATCCTCAAGCGTCCTATCAACCGTATCAAAGCCACGCTGTTTTGGCTAGGATTGTCTGCCGTCGTCGCCATGTCCATTCAACCCGTCTATGCCCATATCGGGCACGAGCACACCTTCGATGACGCCTTCGACCAAGCGGCCATTGATCTTGATTTACGCGATGACGACATCAATCGCATCTCCGACATCGTGACGGTGAACGCCAGCAGCTCGTATGTGCCGACCTTCAAAAAAGCCATCGCCTTGGGTGCGGCCCCGCACGGCGTCGCGGTCACCCCCGACGGCAAACGCATCTACGTGACCGATTTCACTGACAAGCGCGTCAGTGTGATTGATGCCGTCTCGCTCAGCGTCATTCAAAATATCGAGGTCGGCGTTGGCGCAGTCAACATCACCATTGACCACGCGGGCGAACGCGCTTATGTCACCAACGAGGGCGCGGGCACACTATCGGTCATTTCACTCAGCACCAATACCGTCATCAAAACCATCTCCTTGCTCACCCGCCCGCACGGCGTCGCGCTTGCGCCCGACCCGACCACGCTCGAAGTTGATCGCCGCTTGTATGTGTGCAATTTGGGCGGCGACAAGATGAGCGTGATTGACACCAAAACGTTGAGTGCAATCGGCCCGGTCAATGTCGGCAACACGCCCGACAGCCCCATGCCCTCGGTAGATGGCAGCACGATTTGGGTGACCAACTACGGGGATGGCACGATCAGCCGTGTCTCGGCAACGTCGCTCAGCCAAGTGCTGACCATCACAATGGGCGATAAGCCGCACGGCATTCGTTTTGCGCCCGCCGACGAATGGCTGTATGTCAGTGTCGAAACCACAAACGAGATCGCCGTTGTAGACACGGTGCTGGACGAGGTGTCTGGCAGTTTCGCCACCGGCGCGAAACCGCACGGCCTCAACATCACGCCCGATGGGCGCTATTTGTGGACCGGCAACCTGATCGAGCGCAGCAGCAGCATTATTGACACCTACACCGGCGATATCGTGGCGACGCTCTCGACTGGCACGCTCTCGATGCCGCACGGCATCGCATTTTCGCCCGACGGCTACCGTGCCTACATCACCGATTTCACCGGTCGCCGCCTGCTGGTTTACGATGTGCGTCGCCCGTCGGTGCTGTTGCCGCTGGCGAAAAAATAGCCGCGCCGCCACGCATTCTCACGTAAAATTGAGCCTATAGCCGCCGCCAACCCCACCCTGCCCTTGCATATTCGTCTCCTCGGCGAATTTGCCGTCGCACGTGGCGACACGCCTTGCACCGATTTCGAATCGGTCAAGGTGCGGGCCTTGTTGGCGATTTTGGCCGCCGAGCCGGGCCGCATCCACACCCGCGCCCAATTGGCTGGGCTGTTGTGGGGTGATTTGCCCGAAAGCACGGCCAAGCAAAATTTGCGCCAAGCCCTGTTTAATCTGCGCCAAACCATCGGCGATGCCAACGCCGACCCGCCCTACTTGCTCATCTCGCGGCACGATATTCAAATCAATCCTGCCGCCGAGGTGACGTGCGACGCGGCGCAGCTATGGCAACACTTGCGCCAACCGACGAGCGATGCCGCGCACGAACAGCACCTCCTCGATCTGTATCGCGGCAAATTTCTCAGCAGTTTGTTTGTGGATGACAGCGCCGCGTTTGAAGAATGGGCCGAAATTCAGCGCGAATCGTTGCACCAGCGGGTGCTCACGGCATTGGACAAACTGGCCGAAAGCGCCCTAAACACCAACGCCGAAACCACGCTCAACTTGGCCCAACGCCAATTGGCGCTCGACACGTGGCACGAGGCCGCCCACCGCAACCTGATGCGAGCGCTGCACAAACTAGGCCGCACTCCCGACGCGCTGGCGCAATTTGCCAAATGCAGCCAAATTTTGCAGGCCGAGTTGGGCGTGTCGCCCAGCGCCGAGACCATCGCGCTGTACCAATATCTTCGCAATAGCCACCAAAATGCAGCCAAAATTGCCCAAACCCAAGCCCAAACGCCAGCCCCAAGCAGTTTGCGCCCGGCCTTGCCCACCCCGCCCACGCCTTTCATCGGACGCGAACGCGAACATGCCGAGGCGCTGGCCTTGCTCAAAGACCCGGCCTGCCGCCTGCTGTCGCTGATCGGCCCCGGCGGGGTGGGCAAAACCCGCCTCGCCATTGCCTTGGCCCAAGGTATGCCATCCGCCGCCTTTGTCGGCCTAGCCACCGCCGATGCCAGTGCAAAACCAGCCTATGCCATCGCCCAAGCCATTGCGCAAACGCTCAAAATTCCGTTCAGCGTCGAAAGCACGCAACCGGCTGCCATCATTCAACCGCTGCTAAATGTGCTCAATGGGCAAACGCTGACCTTGGTGCTCGACAATATTGAACACTTAATCGAGGGGGCGGGGTTGCTCTCGAGCTTGTTGATGGCGCTGCCGCAGCTCAAAATCATCGCCACCAGCCGCGAACGACTTAATCTGCGCGACGAATGGGCGTTTGCCTTGGGCGGGCTAACCGTGCCTGCCGAGAGCATCGCCACGCAGGATTTAGGCAAGCACAGTGCCACGCAGCTATTTTTGCAGGCTGCCCGCCGCGCCAGTGGCAATGATCGGCTCACCGCCGACGATGCTCGCCATATTGTGCCTGTCTCTTATACACATCTGACGCTGCC
>JAHBAL020000188.1 GCA_018500105.2 Anaerolineae bacterium | reverse complement strand
CGTCCGTCACTTCATTCACCCAAATCGGACCGCCCCCCGCCCACCCCGTCGAAAACGCAGCTTCGTTGCGGCCGAGCCAAACACTCGATGAGGCATGTTTGCCATTATTTGCCCAACAAGGCTACGACGCCGACGAAATGCACGGCTATTTTAGCCAAGGCAATGCCCGTTGCGTTGGGCTGTATCAAAATGGACAGCCCATTGCAGCCTGTTTCACCTATCAAAATTATCGGCATATTTGGGAAATTGGCGGTCTTTATACCTTGCCAGATGCGCGACAACGCGGATATGGTCGCAGCGTGGTTGCAGCAGCGCTCAATTTTTTGTGCCAAAATAATCTTATGCCACGCTATCAGGTTCACGAAGGAAATTTTGCTTCTGTGAAACTTGCGGTTTCATTACAACTAAAACCGGCGCTCCATACAACACATTATTTGATTAAGTGGTAGACTTACTTCTTTGGTCGCAACACAATCTAAGTCTTTGGTTTGAAGTTATTCTTGGGTTTTATCTGTTACAATCTCTATGTATTATTTTTATAAGTATTTTCTTTAACTTATCACATGTCACGAATCAATTTGCCCGCTGCCCGACAACGACAAGCGCAATATGTTAAGCGCCATAGCGTGATCAAACGCAAACGCGCCCAAACTGTGCACGCGCAACGAAAACAAACAGAGCGACCACAATTGGCCTTTTCAAAGACCAAATTGTATGAAACGCTGATGGGCTTCACGGCAACGCCATTCAAATCTTTTGTGCCAAACCTTGCACCCAAAACGAACGAAATTCAGCGCAGCACAACCGCACATTACAGATAAACACAATAAAAAAGCCCGCTTTTGTTTAAAAGCGGGCTTTTTTATTGTGCAATAGTTGCAACAATTAATGCAAATTAACCGACCGTGCCTTCCATTTGAATGGCGATCAGACGGTTCATCTCCATCGCGTATTCCATTGGCAATTCTTTGACCAACGGCTCGATGAAACCCGACACGACCATCGCGCTGGCCGACTCTTCGTCAATGCCGCGACTCATGGCGTAAAACAGTTGCTCTTCGCCAATCTTGCTCACGCTGGCCTCGTGCCCGATATCAACGTTATTGTTGTCAACCTCGATGTAGGGGTAAGTGTCGCTGCGGCTGGCTTCATCGAGCAACAACGCATCGCATACCACGTTGCTCTTGCTTTGTTCGGCATCTTTATACACCTTGAGCAAGCCACGATAGCTGGTGCGTCCACCGTCTTTGCTAATGGATTTGCTCACAATGCGGCTAGTGGTCTTGGGGGCGGCATGCACAATCTTGCCACCGGCGTCTTGGTGCTGGCCTTTGCCGGCAAACGCAATTGACAAAATTTCGCCGTGCGCGCCCGGCTCCATCAAATACACGGCTGGGTATTTCATGGTAAGTTTGCTACCCAGATTGCCGTCCACCCATTCCATCGTCGCGCCTTCATAGGCAACGGCGCGTTTGGTCACAAGGTTATACACGTTGGTTGACCAGTTTTGGATGGTGGTATAGCGGCAACGCCCGCCCTTCTTGACGATGATTTCGACGACGGCGCTGTGCAGCGAGTCGCTCGAATAGACCGGCGCGGTGCAACCTTCAACGTAATGCACTTGTGCGCCCTCATCCACAATAATCAGGGTGCGCTCAAATTGCCCAACGTTTTTGGCGTTAATGCGGAAATAGGCTTGCAGGGGCATGTCAATCTTGACGCCGGGTGGCACATAGATAAACGACCCGCCCGACCATACCGCGCTATTCAAGGCCGCAAATTTGTTATCGGCATAGGGAATCACCGTGCCAAAGTGTTCGCGGAACATTTCGGGGTGCTTCTTAAGCGCCGTGTCGGTATCTAAGAAGATCACGCCCTTGTCTTCCAATTCCTTGGCGAGGCTGTGATAAATCACCTCAGATTCATATTGGGCGCCCACACCAGCCAAATATTTCTTTTCGGCTTCAGGAATACCCAACTTATCGTAGGTGTCTTTGATCTCTTTCGGCAATTCATCCCACGAACCGGCTTGACCGTCGGTCGGCTTGATGTAGTAATAGATATCGTTGAAGTCAATCTCGTGAAGCTTGTCGCTGCCCCAGTTTGGCATTGGGCGCGAGAAAAACGACTCGAGCGAACGCATGCGAAAGTCGGTCATCCAGTCTGGCTCGCCTTTCATCCTCGAAATATCACGCACAATTTCTTCGTCGAGACCCTTGCGGCTCTTGAACGAATAGTTTTCGGCCTCATGAAAACCATACTTCTCAATATATTCGTCGTTGACGGATACGTTTGTTTTTTCTTCTGCCATTGTTTAATTCTCTTCGCGATCAAAATCTTGAATGATTTGCCGCACTTTTTCTGGCTCAATTGGAAAGACCTCGCCTTTCTGAGCTTCGCCCCACCCTTGGCGAAAACTTTCTTCAGCAGGTTTTAGTTCAACGCTAGCACGAAAAGTTTGAATCATTTTGAGGAGATAAGGCAAATATTCAGCCGGAACAGCAGCCAACTCGGCATACACCTGTTGTTGGTAGGCCGCAAATTGGGTAACTCCTTTAGCCATTGCCATAAATATCACCTTATCTACCCCATAATGAGTTTACGAGCGTTATACCTCTTCGCGCAACCAATCGTAACCGCGAGACTCAAGTTGAAGCGCCAATTCGGGGCCGCCGCTCTCGACAATACGCCCGCCGATGAGCACGTGCACAAATTGCGGCTTAATATAGTTTAGCAGGCGTTGATAGTGGGTGATGACCAAAACGCCCATATTCGGGTCTTGATCGTGCAAGGTGTTAACGCCTTCGCTCACAATGCGCAATGCATCAATGTCGAGACCAGAGTCGGTTTCGTCCAAAATCGCCATGCTGGGCTTAAGCATCGCCATTTGCAAAATTTCGGCGCGTTTCTTTTCGCCACCGCTAAAGCCTTCGTTCAAATATCGCCCCGCAAACGCATTGTCCACTTGCAGCACATTCATCGCCGATTTCAGCGACTTGGTGAAAGCGGGAATGGGAATACCGCGAAAATTAGAGGGCACAATGCCGTTGTTTTGCTCGGCTGCGGTTGCCTTCAACCGCGCATTCACGGCTGTGCGCAAAAATTGCGCCACCGTCACACCCGGAATCGAAACCGGATATTGAAATGCCAAGAAAATACCAGCGCGGCTACGCTCATCGGCTTCCATGTCTAGCACACTTTGCCCTTTGAACAACACTTCACCGCTGGTCACGTTGTAATTAGGATGCCCCATCAGCGTATAGGCCAAGGTGCTTTTGCCGCTGCCATTTGGCCCCATGATGGCATGAACCTCGCCAGCGTTAATGCTTAAATTCAACCCTTTCAGGATTTCCTTTTCGCCAACTGTTACGTGTAGATCTTTAACTTCAAACCACTTTTCTGTCACTGTAATTCCTCTTTAACTCTTTGGTGTTCCCGATGCTTCGGGTTAATCGCAAATTTTAGGTAAAGGTTGAACAAAGATTCAACACCAATCCCTAGCGGGCCGATTTTAGCACTTATTGATGAGAAATCTATAAGGGAATATATACAATGGGCATCTAGCCCATCCCCATCGGCCTTGCATTTAACATAGCCTGATATTGCCGCCACTGCGGCATAAAACGGTCCATCCAACCATAAAAACGCGCATTATGCCCGCGTTCGAGCAAATGCACCATTTCGTGCACCAGCACAAATTCAAGGCATTCGGGCGGCTTTTTCATTAATTCCAAGTTAAGCCATATCCGCCGCGCCTGCGTATTGCATGTGCCCCATTTACTGCGCATTTGTTTAATCCCCCAATCGGCGACCTGCACCCCCATCGTCGGCTCCCAATGCGCAATTAAGTCTGGCACACGCGCTTTCATGTGCCGCCGATAAGCCGCCGCCAAAGCCATTTGGCGCTGCTCGGCGCTGCTATCGGGGTGAATGTGCAAATTGATGCGTTCACGCGGCACAATCTCAACCCGCGCAAGGTTGGGCCGTGCCGCATAAGGCGCAGGCAAAATCGTGAGCGGCAACTCGCATCCCTCAAAATAATGGCGCTCGCCATCCACATAGGCATAATTTGGCACACGCGCCCGCGCCAAAATTTTAGCCTGTTGCGCCAAAATCCAATCCTTGCGTGATGCGATCATAGCCTTGATCGTCGCCTCACTCGCCCGCGCCGGAGCCGACAATTTCACCTCGCCATCGGGCGGGTAAACAGTCAAACGCAAAGTTTTAATCTTTTTGCGCAACACCGTCACCGTAATGCCATCCAACACAATCTCGCTCGTGCGCAAAATCGTGGTCTGGGCTGGCTTCGGCGACTTAATGGCCCCAATCGCTTTGCGTAACAATTTCATCATGGCGGATAATACCGTAAATTATGAACAGCCTTTGGAATGAAACAGACGCCGCCCAATACGCCAACGAACTCGATTTACGCGCCTACACCTCGCGCTTGCTCGGCCAAAATCCGGCGCTGGTGCTGCATGGCGGCGGCAACACCTCGGTCAAGGTCAGCCAAACCAATATTTTTGGTGAAAGCGAAGCGATTTTGCTCGTCAAGGGCAGCGGCTGGGATCTCGCCACCATCAAGCCTGCCGGTTTCACCGCCCTGCGCATGACACACTTGCTCAAACTCGCCAAGCTCGACCGCATGACCGACGTGCAAATGATGACCGAATTGGCGATTGCCAAAACCAACCCCGACGCGCCCGCGCCGTCGGTCGAGGCCATTTTGCACGGCGCGTTGCCGCACACATGGGTAGATCACACCCACGCCAACGCCATCGTCACGCTCACCAACACGCCCGAAGGCGAAGCCCGCATCCGCGAGTGCTTTGGCGACCGCTTGGTCATTGTGCCGTACATCATGCCCGGCTTTGATTTGGCGAAACTGACATTGCAATGCTACGCCGACCAAGCCAATGCCAACACCATCGGCATCGTGTTGATGAATCACGGCCTGTTCACCTTCGGCAACAGCGCCCAAGAATCGTATGAGCGCCACATCGCTTTGGTGACAGAGGCAGAAGAATATATAAGAGCCAAGAGCCAAGAGTCAAGAATTAAGAGCCAAGAATCAAGAGCCAAGAACCAAGATAAAGTGCCAAGCTCCCAACTCTCAACTAAAATGGCTGCACTTCGGCGCGAGATTTCGCAGGCGGCGGGGTTCCCGATGCTGATGCGCAGCGACAAAAGCGACGCGGTGATGATATTTTTGGGCCGCCCCGACCTTGCCGACATCGCAGGCCAAGGCCCAGCCACGCCCGACCACGTCATTCGCACCAAGCGCGTGCCGTTGATTGGACGCGATGTAGCGGCCTATGTCGCCGCCTACAAAGCTTATTTTGCCGAAAATGCGGCTCGCCAACAAGAAGCGCAACAAATCCAAAATCCAAAATCCAAAATCCAAAATTTAGTGATGCTCGACCCCGCCCCGCGTGTGGTGCTCGATACCGAATTGGGGCTGTGTTGTTTGGGTCGCAGCGCCAAAGATGTGGGCATTGCCGAGGATATTTATCACCACACCATCAGCATTCTCAGCGACGCGGCGGCGCTTTCGGCATGGCAAGCCTTGCCCGCGCATCACATTTTCGACGTCGAATATTGGGATTTGGAGCAAGCCAAACTGAAACGGGCGGGCAAGCCCTTGCCTTTTGCCGGGCAAATTGGGCTGGTGACCGGCGCGGCTTCGGGCATCGGCAAAGCCTGTGTGGATGCGCTGCTGGCACGCGGGGCCGCCGTCGTCGCCATTGACATCAGCCCCAAAATCGCCAGCGTGTGGTCTCGCCCCGACGTTCTGGCGGTTCAGGCCGACATCACCGACGAAAACGCGCTGCGTCACGCGCTTGAGACCGCCGTGCAGCAAGTTGGCGGGCTAGACATGCTCATCCTCAACGCGGGGATTTTCCCATCTAGCAAGAAAATCGAGTCGCTCGATTTGGCCGAATGGCAACGCACCCAACACATCAATTTGGACGCCAATGTCAGCCTGTTGCGGCTAGCGCATCCGTTGCTCAAGCAGGCCCCCGCAGGCGGGCGCGTGCTCATCATTGGCAGCAAAAACGTGCCCGCCCCCGGCCCCGGCGCGGCGGCTTACTCGGCCTCGAAGGCCGCGCTCACCCAATTGGCACGGGTGGCGGCGCTAGAATGGGGCAGCGATGGCATTCGCGTCAATGTCATTCACCCCAACGCCGTCTTCGACACCGGCATCTGGACCGACGAGGTTTTAAGCAAACGCGCCGCCAGCTACGGCCTCAGCGTCGAGCAATATAAAAAGAACAACGTGCTGCAAGTCGAAATCACCAGCCACGATGTGGCCGAGTTGGCCATCGAAATGTGCGGCCCTCTCTTTGCAAAGACCACCGGCGCCCAAGTGCCGATTGACGGCGGCAACGACAGAGTCATTTGAATGATGAGTTATGAATGATGAGTTATGAACTATGAATGAGTAATGAGTAATGAGTAAATCACTCGTTACTCATCATTCATAACTCATCATTCATAACTCATCATTCACCGGCCCCTTCACCACTGCCCCATGCCCGCAGCAAAAATCGGTTGCGCCGAGGGTGAGTTGCATACGGGCCGAGGCAAGGCCAATGGTGCTGTCCCACTGAATTGCCCCTTTCATCCAGCGCAATTTGCCAGTGCTGGCGTTAAGCGAATCACCGGCAAACAGCCAATGTTTGGCTGGCGCATAAAATGAGACATGTTCGGGCGAGTGCCCGGGGGTGGCGATCACCCGCAAGCCGCCCAAGATGGGCAGCACTTGCCCCGGCACCAAGATGTCATCCACCTGCACGGGCGACATTTTCATGATCGTGCGCTCAAGCAAGCGCATGGTGGCGGTCATCAGCAGCCCGCCGCCAATCTTGCGTGAGGCTCGGCCTTCGTGCATGGCCTCGGCCTCGGCCGCGCTCGCATACAGCCGCGCCCCTGTCGCCGCCTTAATTTCCCCCGCCCCGCCATAATGATCGGGGTCTGAATGGGCTGTCTCTTATACACATCT
>JAHBAL020000114.1 GCA_018500105.2 Anaerolineae bacterium | reverse complement strand
CCGCACCCCCGCCCCCCCCGGCCCGAAAATTCCCTCTTGGCACAGCCGCCCATGCGGGGCGCACTCGGTAAACACCGCCGCTGGCACATAGTGACCTTGCGCGGTCAATTCGGCGCTTGGCGTGATCGCTGCAAACAAACGCCCCTCTTGCTCGCCAATTTCGATATAGCGATTGATGCGTGTCTGCGACGCTGCGTCAACCAGTGGCCCCAAAGTGGTAGCGGGGTCGTCGGCGGGGCCAATCTTGACGCTGTGAATGGCCTCTTTTAGCCGCGCACAAAAGGCATCGTAATTGTCGCCGATCACGATCACCCGCGAACATGCCGAGCATTTTTGCCCGCCAAACCCGATCAGCGAATGCAGCACCCCCAGCACAGCCTCGTCCAAATCGGCATCGCTGTCTACAATCATGGCATTTTTGCCGCCCAACTCGGCTACCACGTGTTTAATTTCACGCTGGCCGGGCTTGATATCCGCCGCCTCTTTCATAATGTGCAGCCCCACCGCCTTCGAGCCGGTGAAATTGATGACCGCCACTCGTGGATCTGCGACCAAGGCCGCGCCTACTGTTTCGCCTTCGCCCGGCACAAAATTCGCCACACCCTTGGGCAAGCCCGCCGCTTCGAGCGCCTCCATCAAAAAGTAGCCCACCCGCGACGATTGTTCGGCGGGCTTAATGACAACCGGATTTCCCGCCACCAGCGCCGCCACCGTCATGCCGGTCAAAATTGCCAGCGGAAAATTCCAAGGCGCAATGACGACGGCCACGCCTCGTGCATCATACGCATAATCGTTCCATTCACCCGGCACATTGCGCTTGCGCGGCTGTGCCAAACGTTCCATCTCGTCGGCGTAATAGGTGCAAAAATCAATCGCCTCGGCCAAATCGCCATCCGCCTCGCGCCAAGGCTTGCCCACCTCCAGCACCATCCAAGCGTTGATCTCGTGACGGCGGCGCTCAAATTCAGCCGCCACCCGCCGCAGCAAATCGGCTCGCTCGCGCACCGACACCTCGCGCCACACCGGTAGTAATCGCTCGGCCAAGGCCACTGCGCGTTGGGCTTGTTCCATGCTGGCGTAATCCACTTGGCACACCGTTTGGCTGCGGTTGGATGGGTTTTCTCGCGCCACCAGTTGTTCGCCCGCCTCGCGTTCACCGCCAATCACCACTGGCACGCGCATTCCCAAGTGTGCCTGCACTTGCGCCAGCGCCGTCTGCATCTGTGTCTGATTGCCCGCCTTGGCAAAATCGAGCAACGGATTATTCCTGTAGAGACGTGCCGGTGGCGCGTCTCTCGGTGGCGCGTCTGTTTGTGGCGCATTTTTAAGACGCATCCCCGATGCATCTCTACGGGCGGGCGGGGCCAATAACGCCTGAGCGGCCTTGTGATCTAATTCGACCTGTTTGACAAACGAATCGTTGCTGGTATTTTCGAGCAAACGCCGCACCAAATACGCCATCCCCGGCAACAATTCGCCAAAGGGCACATACACGCGCACCCGCTGGCCTTGGGCGCTGAGGGCGCGACCCATCGCTTCGCCCATGCCATACAATACCTGATATTCGACCGCGCCTTTGGGCACGCCCAGTTGCTGGGCAATGGCTTGCGCGTGAGCCACCGAACGCACATTGTGCGAGGCGATGGCGGGCCGCAAATGTTGATAATTGGCGATCAAAAACGCCGTCAGGTGTTCATAATTGGCGTCGGTCTGCCACTTTTCGGCAAACACGGGCGATTCATAATCGCGCTGCGCCGCCAGCATGGTTTCATAATCCCAATACGCGCCCTTGACCAGCCGAATCCAAAACGGCGTGCCGCGTGCTTTGGCGCAGGTCAGCAACATTTGTAAATCGCTTTCGCTGTCGCGCAAATAGGCTTGCACCACAATGCCAATATCTGCCCAATCTCGAAATTCCGGCTCGTTGATGATCTCGACAAAAATACGCCGTGTGATGTCCCGATAATCATATTGCTCCATGTCAATATGAATTTGTGCGCCACGCTCACGCGCCAGCCGCAAAATCGGGCGCAGGCGGGCCTTCACCGCTTCGGCGGTCGCGTCCGCTGCCATTGGGTCAAACCGCGCATACAGCGACGACAATTTGACCGAAGCGTTGACACGCGGTATGGTGCAAACCTCCGAGGTCTTTAAGACCTCGGAGGTTTGGGGCTTCTCCCAAGTGACTCGGTCAATTTGCACATTGGGCGACCAGCCACGCGCCCGCTCGGTCAGCGCGGTGATAATGTCCAAATATTTTTGCTGATACGTCAGCGCTTCGCTTTCGCTGATGACAGCTTCGCCCAGCAAATCGAGTGTAAACGCCATATTGTTGCGGCGCAGGACCAGCAATTTGCTCGTCACCTCGTCGGCATTTTTGCCCGCAATAAAGCGCTGCGACATGGTTTGCACGCCAAATTGCACCGCGCGTTCGCTCAGCCGCTCGCCGCCCGGCAGTTTTTGCGCCAAATTCAACAATTTGCCTCCGCCAGCCGGTAGCTTTACACCCGGTTGGCGCAAATATTCGGTCAAATGTTGCATCACGGCTTCGGGCGTTTTGAGCGTCGGCAACACGTCTACAAATCGAAAAAGCTCGACCTTCAGCTTCTCATCGCTGGTGCTCAATTTGAGCATTTGCGCATATAACGATTCGGCAATGCCGCCGCGCCCGTGTTTGCGCAGCGCCGTGAGCAAGTTTTTGCCCAATTGCTGGGTCGAATCTTCGAGATGTTGGGCGCGGCTGCGGGTGTCTTGTTGGGCGGGTGTCGCCGATGGTTTGCTAAATGGTCGCTGGATTTTGCGGGTGAGTTGCATGGCTTCTCCTTTTGTAACTTGCACTGCTTGTCTTGTATGCTTTATTGTATACTAATTTGTATACAAAAACAAGAAGTAGGACAAAATTGAAGGGCAAGGCATGAATTAAAATTATTTTGGCTTATCCCCAGATAGGTTCAAGCGTGCCAGTTCACGTTTCCAGCGTCTTGTGATAACAGAAAAGATGGAAGTCGTCATCCCGAATACATAGACGCTGGCGAGGGCGCGGCGTCCAGCAAGGGGGAGAAACTTATCACCTCAATGGGTCATCCCGATGCGTAGCGAGGGATCCCCGACGATTAAATCCAGCAAATACGTCGTCAGGTCAGCCAAAGTTTTGCCAAGCCAGTGTGACGTTTGTATTGGTTTAGGCAATGGGGATCCCTCACTTCGTTTCGGGATGACACTTTGAGTTTTGAACTTATCGGGAGATGAGCCGGAATGTTTATTTTGCGCGGGTTTCAAAGCAATACCGCGTTACCCACAAATTCGCCGCAGCAACCCCTCTAGGCGTGTGCCATCGGTGGCGATGAGTCGGGTCAGTTCGCGCCCGGCCTTGACGATAAAGGCATCGCGGGCGCTGTCGCTGGGGCGGGCCTCGGCGGCAAAGCGAATGTTAGCAGCCAGCAACTCGTCGGTCGGGGCATCGCGGGATTCGAGAACGAGGCGCAGATAGAGCAGTTGTTCAGTAAAAGCCACCATTTCATCGTCGCTACACTGCTGCACTTCGTCCAAAATGATGGGTGGCTGGGCAGGCAGGCTTTGGCGAATGGGGCGCTCGCCCTCCTGATACCCAACACACAACACGCTGGCTTCGACCGGCACACGGCGATTGCGTTGCCATTCAATATCTTCGGGGCGCACATCGTCGGCCACCGACAACAGCTTGGTCATGCCGTCGTCTTCGATGACGATATCGTAAATTAGCCCGAAAACAGTCGCGGCGCGATACTGAATACGTGTTTTGACCAACGAGCCGAAAATAGGCACGTCGTTGCGGGGCAATTTTGCCCCAAACACAAATGCGCGGGTGTTGGCCCTTAAAATTTTGCCGATCACGAGTGAGTTGAGAGTTGAGAGTCGAGAGTTGAGAGTTAAGAGTTGAGAAGTTCACTCTTAACTCTCAACTCTTAACTCTTAACTTTACACAATGGCGAGGGCGAATGAGAGTCGAACTCACCGCAGCCTGCCGAGCAGCCTGCCGCCGGTTTTGAAGACCGGGGCGTCCACCGGGACACATTCACCCCCAAGGCGATATCGTATCATATTACCCAAACGGGAAGATTAAAAAATTTTATGAGCAAAAAAACAGACGCAAAAAGCAAGGCAAATGGTGATGATGTTGTGGCGGTGGCTTTGCCCGATGTCGGCACGTTGAGTTTTGAGGTGGCGTATCACGAGCTAGAGCAATTGGTGGGGCAGATGGAGCAGGGCGATTTGCCGCTTGAGCAAGCCTTGGCGCTGCATGCACGGGGGCAGTTGCTCGCCGCCCATTGCGCCCAACAACTCGACCATGCCGAATTGCGCATCAAGCAAGTCGGTGAGTGAGAGATTAGGGATTAGGGATTGTCAATCTCCAATCTCTAATCCACCCCACAAAAATCCAAAATCCAAAATCCAAAATCTAAAACCTAAAATTCTCATGATGTTCACCCCGCACGTCCCGCTGATTGGGGCGCATGTTCGGCTAGAGCCGATGACGCTTGCCCATGCCGAAGGGCTGTTGCCGCACGCGCTTGAGCCAGAAATCTGGCTGTATATTCCGTATGGCAATATTGACACGCTCGAAAAGCTGCAACATATGATTGCAGCGTTATTGGCAAAACAAGCCACTGGCAGCGATTTGTGCTACACCGTTTTTCATCAGGCCAGCAATCAGCCCATCGGTCTCACGCGCTATATCTCGGTTGATCGGGTTAATTATGGGGTCGAAATTGGCGGCACATGGTATGGCAAAGCTTATCGCCGTAGCGCCGTCAATACCGAGGCGAAATATTTGCTGTTTCGTCACGCCTTCGAAGTGTTTGAATGCCAGCGCGTGCAAATTCAAACCGATGTGCGCAATGAACGTTCGCAACGCGCCATCGAGCGGATCGGGGCCGTGCGCGAGGGCGTATTGCGCAAAAACAAGCGTATGCCCGACGGGCACGAGCGGTTTTCGGTCGTGTATAGCATCATCAATGACGAATGGTCGGCGGTCAAAACTCGGCTAGAGGGGATGTTGCAGCCAGCGCAATGTTAAATTTTCGCGTCATGCCCCATTTTGCCGACAGAAAAGCCAGTGTGGGCGAAAATTTGTAGTATACTTATTGCCGCGAACGAGCTGGGCCGCTAGCTCAATTGGCAGAGCAAATGACTCTTAATCATTAGGTTAAAGGTTCGATTCCTTTGCGGCTCATAAAACACCCCGACCACATCGGGGTGTTTTTATTTGCCAATTCCTCAGTATTTTCTTATATACTCGCCTCATCTACGAACCAACTCAGCCCAGACATATGGGTCGTAGATAGGGAAATCGAATAATAGTTGGGGAGGTGTGTAATGAAATGTCAAATACAAATGGGGCAATGGCAAGTGGGCTTGACCGCCTTGCTTTTGCTCGGCGCGTGTAATCGAGCGGACGTGCCACCGGCTTTGTTGCCTACCCGCACCCCAGTGCCATTGCCCGCCAATTTTGGCACGCCCACGCCGCCATTGCCCGATTGCAGCGCAGAAAAGTTAGATCTGAGCGCCCCGCCGCTGCCGAGTAGCCCCAGCAATGGGCAAATCGGCTATATTACGCTGGATGGCAATATCGCCGTGATGGATGCAACGGGCCGCGATGTAAAAGACATTACCGTTGATGCGAATTTGAATGACCGCTCGCGCGATTTGATCAGCTATCGCTTTCCCACGTTCGCCCACGATGGCAAACACATCGCCTTTGTCGGCATTCGCAGCAGCGCCCGCACCCAAGGCATGACGCAAACGCTCTATGTCGCGCCTGTTGACACGCGCCCCAAAATCAGCGCCGCTTTTGCCACCGCCGATGCCAATATCCCTTATTTTGATTGGTCGCCCGATGATCAGCGGTTGGCTGTGCTCAGCATCAATCCGACATCGGGCAGCATTAAAGTGATTAGCCGTACGACCGGCACAACGAATAATTTTGACGACGGCACGACAGTGTATTGGCATTGGCGACCCGATTCGGGCGCAATGATGGCGCATTTGGGTGGCTCGATTGACTTTAACCACGACGCAAAATTGTCGCTGGGCGAGGCCAGTAGCCCAGCCCGCAAGTTGAGCACGCCGCCGGGCGATTTTCAAGCGCCGCAATTTTCGCCCAATGGTAAATATATTTTGGTGGTGGCGCATCTCAACGGCGACAACCAACTCATTGTGCTAGAGGCCAGCGGCGCACCGCTGTGCAAGTTGGCGGCATTGACCAACGGCGGCTTTTTTGCGTGGTCGCCCGATGGCAAACGGGTGGCGCTGATGGATACGATATCGCCTGTTTTTGAGCCGGCCCCGCTCGACCTGATTGACATTGCGAGCGGCAAACGCACGCGAGTGCATGAATTGGCGACAGCGTTCTTTTGGTCGCCGAATGGGCAACGCTTGGCGGTATATTCGGTGCGCTCGGCGGTGCAAAATGGCGGCTTGCCCAACGATTTGGTGGGCGTGGCCCAAAGCGCCAGTGGCAGTCTCGACATCAACGCCGTGCCTTTGTTGCGGATCGAATCGTTTGATGTGGCGGCAAACAAGGCGATATTCATCGCCGATACTTTGCCCACGCGCGATTTTATTTCGCTACTCGGCTATTTTGACCAATATTCACGCGCTGTCACGCCTTGGTCGCCCGATGGCAACAAATTGGTGCTTACGGCGCTCTCCGTGCCCCGCGAAACCGCCGATATCGCCGTCGCCAATCTCGCCAGCCCCAGCGGCGTTGAGGTTAAGCCCGTCGGTAGCGGTTCACTCGCCTTTTGGTCATCGCGGTGAGGGCAATAGTCGGTAGCCATAAATGCTTGAGCTTTGACTGCACCGAACCTCTCCCCAAGGGAGAGGGACAAGTAAGCACAGGCGAGATTATTCTTCTCCCTTGGGAAGAGGTTCGGTGAGGGGAGTTTATGATCACTGCGAAGTTTAAATGGTTTGTCTATAATCTGACTACTGACTACTGACTACTGACTACTGTCTACTGTCTACTGATGACAAACAAAAATTTGTGAAGAAATTGCAAAACTTAGAATATTTCTCATCACTCGTTCAGTAACCGCGTCATAATATAACCATGTCTGACACATTTCGCCCACGCGCCAAAGTGCGTCCATTTCAGTCAAACCAGCGTTTCTCGTCTATGGCAGCCAGCGTGTTTGCCGTCAGTGCCATAGCGCTTTCGGCCTGCGCCAGCAATGCCACAGCCAATGGCGACCCTCGCATCGAATTGCCCCAGCAATATCGTTTGGGGCAAGAAACATTATTAAAAACATTTGAGCGGCGTTCGGGCAAAATTGCCGTCGTGCAATCGGATGGCAATTTGAGTGTGGTAGACCAAACGGGTGGGGCGAAAGTGCAATTGACCCGCGATGCCACAACCCGCCCACGCCAAGGCAGGCCATCATTGTTTTACCAATTGCCGGTTTGGTCGCCAGATGGCTCGCAGCTCGCCTTTGTCGAAACCAGCGCCGAGCGCCCGGTTGTGTCAACGGTGCTTGAGGTCAATCCCGAACAAGTGACGATTGAGCGTGGGCCAAACAGTAACAGCGTTGAATTGGGTGGTGATCGTGCCCAAATTCAGAGCCAACTTCAGCAGCAACGGCAAATTCCACAAACGACTGTCGAGAAAAATCCGCGCCGTGTCGTGATCGAGCGCAGTTCGGGCAATTCAGGACTGTTGTCGAGCGCGATTTATGTGGCCTCTGCCGATGGCAAAAAGCCCCTCACCGAATTGCTCATGCTCAACCGCGAGGCGATTCATTATTTAGATTGGTCGCCCGATGGCGCACAATTGGCCTTTAGCAGCGAACGCGCCGACCAAGCCCAACGCACCGACACCAGCACCATTTCGCTCAATATTGTGTCGGCGGCGGGCGGCAAAATGCGACAGTTGATCAATGGGGCATCGGCGGTGTGGCACTGGAACTCAGATGGCAAAACCCTGTTGGCGAAGGTTGACGCGGCTGGACGAGCCGGAGTGTCGGCCTTGTCATTGCTCGATACTCAAACCGATACTGCGTCGGCAGTGGCGGCACGGGCACGGTTGCCCTTTCAAACCCCCCAATTTTCGCCCGATGGCAGCAAAATGCTCATCACCACCGAGCCGGTGAATGGCCGCAGCGATTTGCTGGTCGCCACTCGCGATGGCAAAGCCGAGCGACGCTTGGCTTCGTTTAGCGGGCGGGTCAGTTTTACATGGTCGCCCGACGGACAAAAAGTGGCCTATATTGTGCGTGAATCGCCAACCAGTAATGGCGGGGTGTTGCATATGTTCGATTTGTATAGTGGCGAAGATAAAATTTTGTCGCAACTGCCGGTTGCAGCTTTCTTTTGGTCGCCCGACAGCGTGCGCCTGCTTACCTTTAGCCCGACGCGTGTGCAAGAAATGTTGCCCAACTTTGCGGGTATTGACCTGACCAACGACACCCCACAAACCGTGTTTACATTATCCGTAACCGATGTGATGACACGCAATACGCGCCAACTGTTTTATATTGAGCCAACCGAGCCATTTGCCAACGTTTTGTCGCAGTTCGATCGCTTTAACCGCGCCATCAATTTATGGTCGCCCGACAGCAAGCGCATTGTTTTCCCCATTTCCTATTACAACGGCGCAAATTTGATTGTCGAAAGCGAAGCCACTGGCAGCATTTACCCGCGCTCGCTCGGCCCCGGCACGATGGCGGTTTGGTCGCCGAAGTAGATGACAAGGTGAGGGGGTGACAAGGTGAAAACATCACCCTATCACCCCCTCACCTTGTCACCCTGTCATGTTGTCTAGCGCCCCATCGCTTGCTTGAGCGGGGTGCAGGCGGGGCATGTGCCGTCGGGGCGGAAGATGCTGAAACCGGCTTGGGGGTCGCTGTCCCATGAGCGTTGGTCAATATTCCAAATAATCATCATGCGGACTTTGCCGCTTTGCTTCGAGAGGGTGGCGGCGCGGGCCAACCAGGTCGCCTGATTCGCCAAAGTGGTGTTTTGCGCCCAAGTAAACCCGGCAGGCAATGGGTTTGAAATGCCTTCGCCGGTCAAATACCCCAATTCGGTCCAGCACACCTTGGTGCGTCCACCAAATGCGTTGTAGGTGACATCGAGCGTGCCCCAAAAATACCACGAATAATGGTTGGACGAACCGACGGGTGCGCCGCTGCGCGTATCTGGCCCAACCATCGAGCCGTTATGATGTGCGCCCATGCAATCCATATACCGATCGGCCCGCAAGGCCCCCATGTGGTTTAAGAAGAAGTCATCGCCACAGCCTTCGTCGGTGCAGCGCGAGCCGAAATAGCCGGTTGGGGCCATTGCCCCGCCGACCACCAAGGTGCTGGGCTTGGCTGCTTTGATGGCAGTATGCGCCTCGCGCAGCATGTTGACATAATTGTCGGGGTTAACTTTGCCGCGACCATATTCGCGGTCAAGATTCGGCTCGTTCCAAACCTCGATGGCATCTGCGCCTTGGCGGGCCAAGGTCGCCAATTGTTGGGCAAAGCGTTTGTGATAGGTTGTGTCGTTGGCAATGTTACGATTGCCCACCGCCCCGACCAAAACGCGCATGCCGGCGTTGTGAATGCTGTTAAACAGGCCGGTGTAATCAGGCGTGGTGTCTGACCCCATCACAATTTGATACTTCACCCAAGTCATGCCAATATCGCGCATTTGGCCCAGATATTGGGTTCCAGCCACGTGCCCGCCCAATTCAAACGCGGCAGCGGGTGGCAGGCTGGGGGTGGCGGTTGGCGCTGGTCCGGCTGGGGTTGATGTTGGCTGTGGCGCGGCAGGGTTTGCCGTTGCGGGCGCAACAGGCTTTGCGGTTGCAATTGAGCCGCCGCTGGCGCGCGTATACGCTGCTGAAATCCAGCCATCGCGTCCGTTGTAAT
>JAHBAL020000421.1 GCA_018500105.2 Anaerolineae bacterium | reverse complement strand
GGATTCGAGCATATGCTCGCGGTTCGACACGCCATCCGTCACGCCATTTAAATAGGTATCGGCGGCATATTCATCACGATAAACTGGCGGCGGCGGTGTGTCTGAGGCGCAGCCACCTCAATTCAACGACGAACTGGCCGCCGAGCCGGAGCAATTTACCCCCGACCGTGCATGGATGCCGCAAATGGTGTTGATGGCGAAAAACACCTATGTTTGGCTCGACCAACTGAGCAAGAAATATCAGCGCAATATCACTCGGCTTGACCAAATTCCCGATGAAGAATTGGATCAATTGCAGCGTTGGGGCATTACTGGTTTGTGGCTGATTGGGTTGTGGGAGCGCAGCAAGGCTTCGCGCACCATCAAGCAATGGATGGGCAACACCGATGCGGTGGCTTCGGCCTATTCGCTGCACGATTACCGCATCGCCGATGATTTGGGCGGGCCGGATGCGTGCGCCAATTTGCGCGACCGCGCCGCGCGGCGTGGCATTCGTTTGGCCAGCGATATGGTCCCCAATCACATGGGCATTGATTCGTCGTGGGTGGCGGACCATCCCGATTGGTTTTTGAGCGTTGATCAGCCGCCTTACCCCAGCTACGCCTTTGCCGGCAACGATTTGGCTGCCGATAGTCGGGTGAGTGTGCATCTCGAAGACCATTATTGGAATCACAGCGACGCGGCGGTGGTGTTCAAATTTCATCAGCACGCCAGCGGAAAAACCCAATATATGTATCACGGCAACGACGGCACATCTACGCCTTGGAACGATACCGCCCAATTAAATTATCTTTTGCCCGAAGTGCGCGAGGCCGTCATTCAAACCATTTTGCATGTGGCGCGGCAGTTTTCAGTCATTCGTTTCGATGCCGCCATGACGCTGGCCAAGCGGCATATTCAGCGGCTGTGGTTCCCCGCGCTGGGCGCGACCGGCTCAATTCCATCGCGCCAACTGTTTGGCATGAGCAAGGCCGAATTTGATGCGCTGATGCCAAACGAATTTTGGCGCGATGTGGTGGATCGTTGCGCCATTGAAGCGCCCGACACGCTGCTCTTGGCCGAGGCGTTTTGGATGATGGAAGGTTATTTTGTGCGCACGCTGGGCATGCACCGCGTTTACAACAGCTCGTTTATGCACATGCTGCGCGACGAAAAGAACGCCGGGTATCGCGCTGTCATCAAAGACACGATGGCGTTTGACCCGCAAATTCTCAAGCGCTATGTCAGCTTTATGAATAACCCCGACGAAAAGACGGCGGTGGAGCAATTTGGACGCGGCGAAAAATATTTTGGCATTTGTGCCATGCTTGCCACGCTGCCGGGCTTGCCCATGTTTGGGCACGGGCAATTTGAGGGCTTCGCTGAAAAATACGGCATGGAGTTTCGCCGCCCGATGTGGGACGAGCAAGTGGATGTCGGGTTGATGGAACATCACGAGCGCGTCATTGTGCCTTTGCTCAAGCGCCGCGCCATGTTCGCCGAGGTGGATCATTTTGTGCTGTTTGACTTTGTCGGCAGCGATACCAGCGTCAACGAAGACGTGTATGCCTATAGCAATTGCGCTGTCGCCCCGCCCTCAGCGGAGGCCGGCGGCGAGAGCATCGAACGGGCGCTCATTCTGTATAACAATCGCATGACGCAAGCGGCGGGCTGGGTGCAGATCGAAACCGAGATCAAGCCGCAATTTGACCATGAGGACGCGCCGCTCGAAAGCCGCAAGGCCCAAATTGGCAAACGTAAATCATTGGCCGAGGCGCTCAAACTTGACCCCACTGACAACGCCTTTAGCATTTTCCGTGATCAAATGACCGGCCAGCAATTTATTCGCAGCAATAACGAATTGCGCCAGCATGGGTTGTTTGTTGAATTGGGCGGCTATAAGTGCCATGTGTTTGTAGATTGGCAGCAAGTGCTCGATACCGACGGTAGCTATGCGCGGCTGGCGACGCACTTGGCGGGCAAAGGTTGCGAGGACGTAGAGAAATTGAAAATTGAAAATGAAAAATTGAGAATTGAAGAGACGATGGCTGAAGTTGAAGAATTTGAGGTTCTGATTCACAGCACCCACGAAGCCGGTGTCAAAATAGGCGGCATCGGGGCGGTGTTGGATGGCTTGCTCAGCGCCCCTAGTTATGTCAAGTCGGTCAAGCGCACGGTGTTGGTCGGCCCCATGCACACCCGCAACACCACCGAAATGGAGCGTTTGTTCGCGCCCAAGAACGGGGTGACCTATTTCTACTATTTCTCAGATCGCGGTTTGTCCAGTTGCCCGCACGAGTTGGCGCTGTGCCTGAGCGCCATCGAGCGCGACTGGCATGTGCGCATTTGTTATGCGCGGCGGGCCTTCAGCGACCATGCCAACCGTGCCGAGCATGAATTATTGCTGCTCGATGTGGGCGATTTGCCGCCGCACAAGCTAAACGACTTTAAGTTTGGCGTGTGGGAGCGTTTCGGTCTTGACTGTAGCCGATATCAAGACAATCCCGAATTTGACGAAATATATGGCGCTTGCTGTGCCAAGCTTTTTGGCGCTTCAGGCAGTTTTAGCGGTTCGGGAGCAGGAATTAGGGACTACGGATGCTGAAGTCGCATCCAACCCCCAACCCCCAACTCCCAAATCCCAAACCCTCATCACAAAACCCGTCATCATTGCGCATGAGTTTATGGGGCTGCCGTTGTGGTATGCGGCTGAATTGAGTGCGCCGGGCCAATTTGCGAGCGCGTTTGTGGCCCACGAAGTCGCCTCGGCCCGTGCAGCGGTAGAGGGCAATTCGGGGCATGATGTGCGCTTCTACAACATCATGCGTCAGGCCACGCGGCATGGCTTGTCAATGGATCAGGTGCTGGGCGATTATTCGGGTTATTTCAAGCATCCGATGGTGCAAACGGCGGCGCAGTGTGACCATGTGTTGGCGGTCAGCGACATCACCGCCGAAGAATTGCGCTTTATGGATTGGCGTTTTAGGACGCGCCGCCAGCGCGGGCAGGCCGATATTGCGGTGGCCTATAACGGCGTGCCGAGCCATCGCTTCAGCCTTGATGAGCGCCGCGCCGCCAGCGAAAAGCTAAAGGATGCGGCCCATGCTTTGGCCGGTTTCCGGCCCACTTGGGTATTTACCCATGCCACTCGTTTGGCGCAAAGCAAAGCCTTGTGGCGCGATATCGCCGTGATGCGTCACCTCGACTATTTGCTGGCCCAGCGCGGCGAAAGTGCCGCGTTTTTGGTGGTGACCTCGAACTTGGCGCAAGGCCGTTCGACCAGCGATGCCCGCCGAATGCATCAGGCCTATGGCTGGCCGCGTAACCATTACACCGGCATGCCCGATTTGGTGGATCAAGAAATCCCGCTTTGGCATTCGATGTTGAGCTTTAATGGTTATGCGCGAGCGTCGCGGGCAGTGCTGATCAACCAATTTGGCTTTAGCCACGAGCGTTTGGGCGGCGCCATCCCCGAAGGCATCGAATTTAACGATTTGCGCAAAGGCTCGGATGTCGAATTTGGGCAAAGCATTTACGAGCCGTTTGGTATTGCGCAGATCGAGCCGCTGACGTTTGGCGCGTTGTGTGTGGTGAGCGATGTGTGCGGTTGCGCCAGCCTTGCCAAAAAGGTGACGAAGGCGGGAGCGGCCAATTTGATCGTCGCCAATTACACCCAGTTGCCCTACGCCATTGACTTGAATAGCGCGTTGTGGATTGGTCAGGCTCAGCGCGACGATTTGGAGGCGCGGGCAGCATGGGATGTGGCGACGCAAATTGTTGAGCGTTTGCCGCGTAACGACGCAGCCCGACAAGCTCTGCTCGATAGCGGTTATGCGTTGGCGCAAGCCTCGTCTTGGGACGTTGTGGCCCGTACGATGTTTTTGCCGGGGATTGTTTAGATGCAGATTACAGGTGATTTGCCGAACAAATCATTAAAAAATGATGCTGTTATTTTAAGTGTAAATCTAATTTTTGCCGTTTTTACGATCATTTTTAATTGGGCGGACCCACTTGTTGACTTGCCTCAATTAATTTATTCTCGCGGCGACTCTTTAGATTACTTGGCAGTAGCCAACTGGCTTTTTGATTATCCAGACTCTGGCGGGTTATTTGGCTATATAAATATACGTCCATTTTTATACCCTTTGATGATAGGGTTTATTCGATTATTGTTGGGAGATCAATATATTTATGTTCTTTACTATGTGCAACTATTGATGTTGTTTTTGAGTGCAAATTTAATCGGTCAAGCCATCTACAAATTTTCAAAATCAACGTGGCTGGCTGGCATAAGCACTTTATTATTATTATGCAATTTTTCTTTGATGGGGCTAACGCGACATGCTTTAAGTGAGGTTCCCAGCTTGTTTTTTGTTTCACTTTTTATTTTTGCAGCGTTAAAACCAGATGAAGGTAATTGGCGGTATTTGGCCTTGTTTTTCATTGTCCTCGCTGCTGTTGTTCGACCTATATACCTAATCATGATGTGTGGCTGGTTGTTTTATTTATACTGGTATAGATCAAATAAAAATAGCCCAATTAAGGCTTTAGTTAAGGTTTTATTGTGTGTGATCCCAATACTTATTCAATACTATTTGGTTTATTTGTATACAGGGCAACTGTTTTTTTCAGAAATTTCAAGTCTGACTTTTCGAGACTGGTTTATGTCACAACTTTATTTCAAGGTTGAATGGCAGACAACTTGGACATTTGAGCAAGCAACCGAAGAAGTCGCAAAAATGTCCACATTTGAAATGGCGACCTATATTTTTAGCCATTTGCGAGACGCGCAATATGTTTACAGAACAAATATATTGCAAGAAGGTTTGTTATATGGTGCAGAATACGGGCCTAGTGCGTGGCGAGATTTGAGTATTAAGATACATACAACCTTCGCTGTCTTGCATGGCATAATGCTTCCAGTCCTTTTGTTTTATATTGTGAAAGCGATAAAAAAACGATTTATACCACCCATCTTTGTGATATACATGTTTTTTATTATTCATGTTTTATCAACTGGTATTTCTGCATGGCAGGGTGACCGCTTAATTGTCACCGCGGCCCCACTTTGGATTACGGTGTATTTGTGGGTAATATCGCAATGGACTCAAAAAATAAGGCCACAAGCGGGCTGATGATGGTGATGTTCGCCGCTGTGCTATGGGGCACAGGCGGCGCGGCTGCCAAGTCAGTCTACGCACTGACAAACACTAACCCGACGTCTGTGGCGTTTTTTCGCATGGCGCTATCTGTGCCGATGCTGGCGATATTGAGTTGGCTGGCTTTGCGTGGGCAAATGTGGCACGTGCCGCGTCAGGCTGTACCGCGTATGCTCATTGCGGGGGCGTTGGTGGCGCTCTATCAGGTGGCTTATTTTGCGGCTATTCCCAAAGTCGGGGTGGCGATTTCGACGCTGGTAGCGTTGTGCAGTGCGCCAATCAGCGTGGCAGTGCTGTCGAGCATTATCACCCGCGAGCGCCCGACATGGCCGATATTGTTGGCGTTGGGTTTGGCGATTATAGGCACACTATTGCTGGTGCAAGTGTCGCCCACGGACACAACCCAGCAAAATGACGTTTTGGGCGGGGTATTGCTTTCGGTGCTGTCGGGTTCGCTTTATGCCGTTAATACAATCGTGGGGCGCAAATTGGGCGGCGATAGTCGTGTGCATCCATTGCAAACCACCACCATTGGGTTTGCCTTTGGGTCACTTTTGTTGTTGGGGATTGGTTTTTCGTCGGGGTTGGTGTTGAACTATCCGCTCGAAGGGTGGTTGCGATTGTTGTATCTTGGCTTTTTCCCGACTGCCATTGCCTATGGCTTGTTTTATGGCGGGATGCGCAGCATCAACGCCACCTCGGCCAGCATCGCCACCTTCATGGAGCCGCTCATGGCTACGATTATTGCCACGTTGCTATTTAACGAGCCGCTGAATGAGCGCACGTTGCTTGGTGGCTTATTTTTGATTGTGGCGATGGGCATCATTATTCGTAAACAATGATTAGCCCGCGACTCTACGTCCGCTGAAGAAAAACTCGCCCAGCCCGATGGTGAAGATAAGATCGCCAAACAGGGCGTGTTCAAACACTACCAAACGCAACGAACGGGTGCGTGCATAACTGTTGGCAAAAAGCAGCCCGCCTAAGATACATAGCCCCACCGCAATGAGCGGCGACGGAAAAAAGACATGCGCCCAACCAAAGGCGATGGCATTGATGATAACGGGCAGCCATTTGCTGTGCCCCAAGTCGCCATATCGCTCGAAGAAAAAGGCGCGAAACAATAATTCTTGCGGGTAAACCGAAAATATCGGGTAAAAGAACAAGATCGCCAACCATAGCCTTGGTTGTGAAAACATCAAATTAAACGACTTTTCTGGAAAAACCAACCAAACCAGCCAAGCAAGCAAAGGCGCGATTATGCCAAAACGAAGCAAAATGCGCCAAAATTCGCGTTTTTCGGCTTCAATGTCACCACTTCGCCAAAATTTGGCCCACGCCCAACCCCGTACCCGTTTCAGCCAAATCACAATGGCAACACAGGCGATAAGCAATATTGGCGCCCATGGAAACCGCACCCACCCCTGCCATAGGAGCAGGGGTGGCGCAAAAAACAAAAGGGCGATTTCAAGCCATTTTTGCATTTATTGAATATCTTTGCGCACGTAAGCGCCCCAGCCACCGGCTGGATCGGGTGCGCCGGTGATATAGCTGTAGGCCGCACCGACTGCGCCGACCAAGTAGCCGGTATCGCCGCCGATGCCGACGAAGGTAAAGCCTTCTTCGACCCGCGCCTTGGCTTGGGCCGCGTTGCCCATCAAGATGCCGCATGGCATCCCCACGCGCTTGCAGGTGCTGAGCACCTTGTCCACCGCCGTGCGAAAGCCGGGCGCGTCGCTCCAAAAGCTGGGCGCATAGCCATATGAAATGTGCAGATCGTTCGGGCCGATGAACACCATATCGAGGCCCGGCACGGTCACAATTTCTTCGATATTATTGACCGACTCTTGTGTTTCGACCTGAATTGCTACGGTGATTTCGCTGTTCGATTTGACAGTATATTCGCTGCGGCTGGCGGCAAAACCCAAATGCGGCATCAGCCCGCCATTGCCACGCACCCCTTGCGGTGGATAACGCGAAAAGCTGACGATATCGCGCACTTCTTGCGCCGTGTTGACCATCGGCACGAGCACGCCTTGCGCTCCTGCATCAAGCGCTTGCTTGATTTGATCTACCGTGCCTGCCGCCACCCGAATGTAAGGCGTGCATTTGCCTTGGCTGGCATCTGCCACCACCGAGGCCAGCAATGACATGGTTGACAAATCGAGCGGCGAATGTTCGCCGTCAATCATCAGCCAATCCATGCAACCTTGCATTGCCAAATAGCGGGCCAGCATATAGCTGCCGCTGGTGAACCACAAGCCCAAGCTGGGCTTCCCTTCTCGAATTTGATGAAGTGAATGATTGTTTCGCATGGACGTGATTGTAGTTGATAGTTAAGAGTTGAGAGTTGAGAGCGATTTCTCTCAACTCTCAACTCTTAACTCTTAACTATCAACTATCCACTATCCACTACAATCACGGCTATGCTCGAAGCTGCTGATCGTGTTTTGGTGTGTATGATCAATCACCCGCGTGATCTGGAAATTGCGCGTTGGGATCATTGGTATCGCATCCCCGTCAAACATGCGCCCAAGGAGTATTTGGCGGATGTGCTGGCGTTTTACCTCACGGCGCCGTTTGGCGACGAAAAGTGGGCCATTCACGAATATGCGCGAGTGCGTGGGCACGAAATGGTGCGGCGGGTAGATCTGTTCCCCGATCAGCCCAAACATCCTCGCGCCCAAGAGGTGTATTATCAAATTCAATTGCACCCATTGCAACGTTTGACGCGCCCGATTCCGTCGCTTAAGTGGCGACGCTTGACCTTTGTGCAAACCAGCGGCGACCGTCTGATGCACGCGCTTGAGCTGAGCGAATTGGTGGAGACGAGCGCCAAAAATCAGCGCTTCGTGACTTTGCTCGAAGATGATGTAGCAAGTGAGTGAGGTTTTAAATCTTTGCGGCTTTGCGTGATAATTTACCCTAAAGCCTGCGCCAGTGATCGCAATTTGTCGGGATTAACCACAATATCAATTTCGCGGATGTAGGTTGGGGTGTAATCGAATGTGATCGCGCTGAACAATTGACCATTGTTGAGCAATAACACCGCCCGTTGTCCATTCACCTCGGCCACGCGAATACGCATGTCGGGCGTCATTTGCTTCATCAACCCCAACATAAACCGCGCAACTTTGTCGGCCCCATGCACGGCATTGAGCGCGGCTTTGGCTTTGCCGCCGCCGTCTGATCGCACAACGGCGTCGGCTGCTAGCACGTGCAGCAGCCGGTTCAGGTCGCCGCTTTGGCAGGCTTGCGAAAACTCAAAAAATAATTTGTCGCGTTGGGCGGGCGGCACATCGAAACGGGGGCGGCGCTGTTGCAAATGGCTTTTGGCGCGAGACACCATTTGCCGACAATTGGCCTCGCTCGTTTGCAAAATGTGGGCCACTTCGGCGTAGTCGTAATCGAACACCTCGCGCAATAAATAGGCCGCTCGCTCGGTGGGCGACAAACTGCGTAAGATTACGCCAAACGCCAGCGACAACGAATCGGCTAATTCGACCTGTTCGGTCAGGTCGGGTTGGCCCTCGGTGAGCAGCGGCTCTGGCAGCCATTCGCCGACATAATGCTCGTTGCGGGTGTGGGCGGCCCGCAAATGGTCAATACACAAGCGGGTGACGATGGTGCTAAGGTAAGCCTTTGGCGAACTTGGCAAGGTCGGGTCGGCCTGCCAGCGCAAATACGTCTCTTGCACCATCTCCTCGGCGTCCATCGCGCTGCCCAACATGCGATAGGCGATGGCAAACAAGTGCCGCTGGTATTCGATAAAACTTTCGGTTTTGCCCATTTTTTTAAGTGGATAGTGATAGTGAATAGTAATAGTTTGGAATCTGTCTACTATTACTATCCACTATCACTATCCACTATGCTTGCTATTCCTGCGCCAAACAACCATCAATGCCAATGCCAACACGATCAACGGCAAGGTGTTTAATAGCATATGGCGCACGGTTTCATGTCCAATAATGACATCATCATACAAGTGATTAAACACATGCAAAATGGCAGCAAGGGCAGCAATGCCAATGATGCCCGTATGGGCAAACGGGCGGCGAGCGGCCCAAATAAGGCCGACGCCGATTGCAAAACTAAACACACCCGCATCGCCCATGTAATGTCGGTTAAACGGAGGAAAATCGGCCAGCCAATCGTAAAAAGGTTGAGGAATGAAGACCAGCGCCAGCCCGGGCAAGGCATACATGGCAGCGGCCCACCAAAGTATTATTTTTTGTGTCATGATTTATTGGGATTGTTTAACTGAATTAGGTTTCCATTCACAAACATACAAATTGTCGCTTTGAATATCGAGTGCGTGATTAAACCGGGCGCGATAGTTCTCGTAGGCGATAGTGGCAGTCAGTTCGACGATTTGCGCTTCGTCAAAATGCTGCTTGAGTTGGGCAAATAGCGTATCGGGCACATTGACGCTGGTTTGGCACATCGCTTCGGCATAACGCATGACCCATTTTTCGCGCTCGTTAAACAACGGGCTGCGCTCAAATTGGGCAATCTCGGACAATTCTTCGTCAGTCAATAGGGTTTTGCTGCTCACGGCAGCGCCAATATCCACTCAGAATGGGCAGCCGATCAGTTGGGCTGAGCGGATTTGCGCCATTTTGTGCAGCCGCAAATTGACTTTGCCAGAGCCTTCGATGACTTGTCCCAACAGATTGCCAACGATGGCGATGCTGGGCCGATGAGCTTGCACCATCATCGGCGTAATGATTTTGCCGACCATGCGTTTGGTCAGCCAGTAAATGGGGCGCATAATGAGCGGTACACGTTGGCGCGTGTCAGGATTATTGGGGTCGAGGGGTTGGATTCGAGACATATTTCACCTGTTTATGTGTTTGCCAGTTAAGACGAAATGCGATAGGGTTTTGTGACAGATGCAAGAAAACGCAACTTTTGCAGGTTGTGTTGTTTTATAAAGATGGCTAAATTAAATGACCCAATCGTTTAAGCGGCAGCGCAAACACTATAAGACGCCCACGACACCATTGCCCCCAGACACACGGCATTGGGTGCGGCGCATTGTAACGACTGAAGAGTTGGATTTGCACACGCTAGAAACGCATATCAGTTGGGTGATTTCATGGTATCAAAAACCGTTAGACACATTAGGAGACGATCAAAATGAAAACAAATCTGAAGGTTAAGTGTTTTTCTGCTGCGGCGTTGACCGTATTGATGACCGCCTGTGGGGGCAATAGCGCTCCTGCGCAACCTACGACTGCGCCGCAATTGCCACCCGTGACGCAATCTACCAGCGCCCCAGCGGCGGCAACTGTGCCGACGACTGCCCCAGCCGCGACTAAACCCGCTGCTGCGCCTGCGCCAACCGCCACCAGCGCCCCAGCCGCGCCGGCTTTGCCTGTCGGCGACCCCGCCGATGCGGTTCGCAAGGCCAACATCGCCAGCACCCAACGCGCCTATCGCAGCGAGGTCGTGAGCGAATCGAAGGACGGTAAAACAGTAATCAAAGGCATTTTCGTGCCGCCGGGCAATTTGCATGCCACGACCGACGCGGGCGGGGCGCAATTTGAGATGATTATTGTCGGCGATCGGCTGTGGATGAAGCGCGACGGCAAATTGACCGAATCGCCCAACGCCAAAGTCATGATTGGCAAAACGCTAGAGCAATATGCCAAAGACCCCGAATCGCTCGGCATTAAGATCAGCGATGTCAAATTTGTTGGGCCAGATGTGCTGAACGGCACGCCAACATGGGTTTACTCGTTCGTCAGCACATTGCCAGAGGCCAATTTTAAGAGCACCGCCAAAATGTGGATTGGCGTCGCCAACGGTTTGCCGCTCAAGCAAGAGGTTGAAGGCGAATTTGGCGGTATTAAGAGCAAAACCGTCCAACTCATTACTTATGATCCAAATCTGAAGGTTGAAGCGCCAATGAAGTAGTAGAAAGTGCAAAGTAGAAAGTGCAAAGTGGAAAGTGCAAAGTGGAAAGTAGAAAGTAGAAAGTGAAGACATCATTCTTTGCACTTTGCACTTTCTACTTTGCACTTTCTACTTAACTATTGCCCACTCGGACCATCCAAATAGCGCGAAATGACGCGCCCAAGACGCTTCATGCCTTCGTCAATTTTTTCGGGGGATTGGGTCGAGAAGCTCAGCCGCATTTGGTTTTTGCCTTTGCCATCGGTATAAAACGGCAAACCCGGCACAAATGCCACCTTTTCGGTATCCATAGATAGATTAAACAAAGCCATCGCATCGGCATCTTCGGGCAACGTCACCCATACAAACATGCCGCCTTCGGGTTTGGTGAACGTGGTTTCGGGCGGGAAATAGCGCGTCATGGCATCCACCATCGCATTGCGTTGGCTGAGATACACCCCGCGCATCTGATTGATGTGCCCATCAATATTGCCATCGCGCAAATATTCGAGCAGCACCCGCTGCGCAAACAAATTGGTGTGAATATCAACCAGTTGCTTGGCCAAAATCAGCTTGCGCGTAATTTCTGGCGAGGCTACCGTCCAGCCTAGCCGAAAACCCGGCGCAACAATTTTGCTAAACGACCCCAATGTAATCACTTGCTCGCCCAAATAGGCTTGCAGCGATTTGGTCTCGCTGCCCATAAAGCGTAATTCGGCATACGGGTCGTCTTCGACCACCAACGTGTTGTGCTGCGACACCAGCGCCGCCAAACGCTCGCGGGTGCGGGTCGAGTAGGCCAAGCCGCTCGGATTTTGGAAACTGGGGCAGGTTTCCATCAATTTCACCCGATTATTTTTTAACACCTCGGCCAATTCGTCTATCACAATGCCTTCGTCGCTCAGCCCCACGCCGATAAATTGGGGTTCATACATGGCAAAAGACTGAATGGCGCTCATGTAGCCCGGCGCTTCGATCACCATTTTGTCGCCGGGATCGAGAAAAACACGACCAACAAGGTCAATGCCTTGTTGCGAGCCGTTCGTGATGAGAATTTGGTCGGGCGAAACCTTTAGCCCTTGTCGTTCATAACGCGCCGCAATCCATTCACGCAAACCGAGTAACCCCTCCGTTAGGCCGTACTGCAAGGTGTCACGTCCATCGGCCCGCATGGCTTTTTCGGTGGCAGCGATGATTGGCTCGACTGGAAAAAAATCGGGGTTGGGCAACCCACCTGCAAAATTAATCACTCCGGGCGCACGGGTGCGCGGGAAAATTTGCCGCAAAAATGAGCCAGCATTGCGCTTGGCGCGATTCGAATATAACTCGTTTAAATTAAGCATGACAGGCCAATGATACACAATCGGCAGTTAGCAGTTGAGAGTTGAGAGTTAAGAGTTGAGAGTGGCTCTTCTACTCTCAACTCTCAACTCTTAACTCTCAACTCTCAACCGCATCGGGTAAAATCTTTCGCTTGTGAAGCGAATTGTATTTGTCACGGCGACCAACACCCCCAATGGCACGCCCGACGACCAATTGACGCAAGCGCCGTTGGCGACGATGGGTATATCGCTAATAACGCGCTGCTGGGACGACCCGACGGTGGATTGGCAAGCCTATGACGCGGTGATTGTGCGTAGCACGTGGGATTATCATACGCGCATTGCGCCATTTCGCAATTGGTTGGCTGATTGCGAAGCCCAGCAAGTGAATTTGTGGAACTCGGCGCGGGTGATGGCGTGGAACAGCGACAAACATTATTTGATTGACTTGCAGCAACGCAATGTGCCCATCTTGCCCACCATTTGGGTCACACGCAACCGTGCTATCAATTTGCGCCATATCCTAGAGAGCAACGGCTGGCGTAAGGCCGTTGTGAAGCCAACCGTATCCGCCAGCGCCAATGATACTTGGATCACCGACATCAGCAATGTTGAACGCGACCAAACCAAACTGTTGACCATGTTGATGAATGGCGATGTGATGGTGCAGCCATTTGCCAAAGAAGTGGTGCGCACTGGCGAATATTCGCTGGTGTTTTTTGGCAGCAAATTTAGCCACGCTGTGCTAAAAACCCCGCGTGAAGGCGATTTTCGCACCCAAGGCGGGCGACGCAAGGCCGTGATTGTGCCCGATGCGATCATTGCCCAAGCGCGTTTGGCGGTGCAGGCGGTGCGCCAGCCCGTGCTTTATGCGCGGGTGGATGGCGTGCTGCAAAATGGCAAATTTGTGCTGATGGAGCTTGAGCTAATCGAGCCGAATTTGTATTTGGCCTACGACGCAAATGCTGCCAATTTGTTTGCCACTGCGATTAATGCCGCGCTTAAACTACGGTCTCAATCCGCTTTGCCAGAATATATCGCAGACTAAATTAAGACGCGGTTGCTGTCTGCGCATCATTAAATAGCAATTTCATCCCAATATGCGAAGCCGCGAAGCCGAGTGATTCGTAAAATCGCACGGCATCGGGGCGACGTTTGTCGGTGGTGAGCTGCACCATGTGGCAACCGGCCTCGCGGGCTTGCGCAATCGCCCATTCAAACATGCGTTGCCCGATGCCCTGGTTGCGCTGGCTTGCCGCCACCCGCACCGCCTCGATCAGCGCCCGTTTGCCGCCGCGATAGGTAAGCGAGGGCAAGTAAGTCAAATGCAGCGTCCCGATCACCTCGCCCGCCAATTCGACCACCGTCAACAGTTGGTTGGGGTCGCGCTCGATCTCGGCAAAAGCCACAAAATAGCTGTCGGGCAATGGGTCACTGGCTTGCTCGCGTTGGCTGCCTAGCGCATCATTTGCCAGCAAGGCCACGATGGCGGGCACATCGGCACGGGTAGCGCGGCGAAAAACTAATTCCATGTTGATTTAAGCAAAAACAATTGGGGCTTGCACGGCGTCGCTGCTCTCCGAGACTTGCATCGTGCCGCCTGATACGGTGAGATGCACCCCGGCTATGGCGGCGGGCGAGTCTGCATCGGCGCGAAACATAAACGCCCGCAATCGGCTTGTGCCGCCACATAAAATTTGCGGCTGGTTATTTGCGTCGTAAAAATGAATGTCTATTTGCCGCGATGGCGACATCCGCTGCGCCACCACCGGAAACGGCAAATCGGCATAACGCGCCACTATTTCGCGCCAAGTCGCATCGCTATGGCGCAGGCCAATTTGCAAACTGCGCCCGCCCCACGCCTGATTCCCCCGATCAAAACCGGCAAATTTCAACACCCAGTCGGCCCGTTCACGTGCCAATTGTTCGGGCGCAATGCTGGCAGCAGTAAATTCATTTGGCTGTGCGCACAAAACGCGCGTTTCGGGGATGCAGCGACTGATTGCCGAGAACAAATCATTGTTCTTCAATTCCTCCAATCCTTTTTGCACCATCGGCAAATGCAGCGCCGCCATCACGGCCTTGTTTTCATACACAAACGAGGCCGGATTAAGGAAAATGGCCCCATTTTGCTCAAAGTCGCGCATTTGCTGATTGAGTGCCGCGCTGAAGCAATCAAAATAGCCAAAGCGGAAGCAAACGGTTTCATTTGGGTTAAGTTCCGCCAAATCTGCCAACACATACGGTTCAAACGATTCTTCGCGCAGCCGCGCCAAAATATCATCGTGCCACTGCGCTGGCTTGTGTGGCACACCAAAAATCGGCGGCTGCCAACATTTACCTGTCTTCACCTGTTCGGCGAGCGTGGCAATGGGAATGCTGAGATGCACATAGCCTTGCACCCCATATTGTGCCAAAGCACGACAAAATGCCAATTGTTCCCACAAAAATTCACTCCATTCGTGGGTGCAGATAAACACAAAAGCGCGTTTTTTGCGTTTTTTGACCAAATTTGCCACTTCTGGCACAAGATCGGGCGCAAGGCCGTAGCCCAATTGCATGGCATGGGCATAGCCCTGTGCCGACGGGCAAATTTCAAGTTCGGTGGCCCACACACCGTCATCGCTCAACTGAAAATCGGGCCGCAACGACAACACCGGCTGACGCGAATGCTGGGCCTGCAAATCGGGCGGCACTTTGTAATTGAGCAAATAATTCAGCCCACCGGCATCGCCTAACGCCGTGCCGTAATGCGTCCCCACCACATCCAGCAAAGCAAACATGGCGTGAGCGGCTTCAGTCAATTCGGCATGTTTGGTCAATGGCAGCACGGCGGGCGCGGTGGCGGGCAGCCACCACGCGCCCTGCACCCCCGCATACCCGATGCCAGTTTCGCGCATCCGTCGGCGTAGTTCGGCGGCCTCAAAGAGCGAGTTGGTTAAGCTCATGCGCCCATTGTAACCAAGGCGTTATACTGGTTGGGTGCAATCGCTCAACGCTTTTTGTCAACGTTTTAGCCAAATTGAGGTTTACGCTGTGCTGCTCGCCGTCGTCGCCAGCATCGGCAGCGCTCGGTTTTTGCCTGTTGCCCTCGCCGTCATTGTGCTATTTTTGCCGCTGCGCTGGCTGGCAATGGGCCGCCTTAGCCGTCGCACTTGGCTCGACCTGCCCATTCTCGCGCTTGTCGCTTTGCTCGGCATGACATGGTGGCTCAGTCCGCGCCCCGATCTCACCACGCCACAAGTCATTCGCACCTTAAACGGCATCGGGCTGTATTACGCGCTGGTCAATAGCCGCCTTTCGGCGCGGCAAGTGGCCTATGGGTTGATTGGCATGGGGCTGGCCTTGGCGTTGCTTGCGCCGTTTGTCGTCGAATGGTTTCCGGGGGCCAAGTTGCCCCTCATTCCGGCGTGGGTTTATAGCGTGCCCAAGCTAGTGTCGGACACTGTCAACCCCAACCCGTTGGCGACCTTGATCGTGGTCGTGTTTGCGCTTGGTGCTGGCCTCATTTACCAGCAAAAAACCGCCACCGACAAACCCCTCGGCTCACGCATGGCATGGCTCACGGTGGTTACGCTGGGGTTGTTATTGCTCAATTTGTTCATTAGCCAATCACGCGGCGGGTTGATCGCCTTCGCCGTCGCGTTATTTTGCTTGGGATTTTTGTGGTGGCGGCGGGTGCGCTGGCTGATGCTGGCTTTGGTGCTGGCCGCTTCGCTTGGCGTATGGCGTTTTAATCTGATGCCCGATCTATTTGCCCGCACCGCCCAAGGCGGGCCGAGCAGCCTGCAAATTCGTCTCATTCACTGGACCCGTGCCCTAGAGCTAATTAAGCAAACGCCGCTGACCGGTATCGGCATGGGCGTTTATCCGGAATTGGTGGATCGTGGGCCGCGCGGCGTGACTGGCCTGACCTTGGTCGAGCGGGCGCATTCGCACAATATGTTGCTGCAAATTGCGCTCGATCTCGGCGTGGGCGGGCTGGCGGTTTGGCTGCTCATGTTCGGGCTGGTCATCGTCATGTTGCTGCGCTGTTTGCGCCATCCCGCCGCATTTGTGCGCAGCGCGGCGGTGGGGTTAATTGCCGCCCAAATGGGCTTGTTGGCGGCCAATATGTTCGACTCGACGCTGTGGGGCGTGGTTCGCTCGGCCCCGTTTTTGTGGGTCACATGGGCCTTGGCGGCTATGCTTTTCAATAATGGACAATGGACAATGGGCAACGAACAACGAACAATTGCCCATTAACCATTGTCCATTGTCCATTGTCCATTGTCCATTAACCATTAATTTATGTCACATATCGCTCAAAATCTTGAACGAATTAACACTTGCATTGCCGATGCGGCAATCAAGGCTAATCGTAACCCTGCCGAAGTGACTTTGGTGGCAGTATCCAAAACGTTTACGGCAGCCGATGTGCTGAGTGCCATTTTTGCTGGACAACGCCATTTCGGCGAAAATCGCGTCGAAGAGGCGTTGCCGAAAATGGCCGCTGTCTCCGCTGGGCTGGCAAATGTGCGCTTGGCTGGCCCGCCCCTGCAATGGCATTTGATCGGGCATGTGCAATCGCGCAAGGCCAAAGACGCCATTGGGCCGCATGGCGGCAATTTTGCACTCATCCATTCGGTAGATTCGCTAAAGTTGGCGCAAAAATTGGCGACGGCTCACAAAGCCAGCGGGCAAACTGAACCACAAGCCATTTTGCTGCAATGCAACGTCAGCGGCGAAGACTCGAAGGAAGGCTTCGATTTGGCCGGTTGGGAATATGCGCCCGCCAAGCGTGAGGCGTTTTTGCACACGGTCGCCCAGATTGCGGCCTTGCCCAATCTTCGTATTAACGGCCTCATGACAATGGCCCCGATTGTCGCGCAACCCGATCAGGCCCGACCCGTGTTTGCCAGCTTGCGCAACTTGCGCGACACATTGCGCCAAACCTTGCCCGCCATTAACTGGACGCATTTGTCAATGGGCATGAGTGATGACCTCGAACCCGCCATTGCCGAAGGCGCAACCATCGTCCGCGTCGGGCGTGCCATTTTTGGCGTCCGGTAAAAGTGGATAGACGATAGTGGATAGTTGAGAGTTGAGAGATTTTATGGCTTTTCGCTTTTTAATTTCCACTTTTACTCATAACTCATAACTTAGAACTTAGGACTTAGAGCTTAGGACTTAGGACTCAGAACTCACAAATGAGCATTTCACTTTTTACAAGCATCTGTAGCATCGCCGAACGGCAACGGGCGGCGATATTGCTGGTGGGCGGGGCGGTGCGTGACATGTTGCTGGGGAAGCCTGTGCATGATTATGACATCAGCGTGTTAGGCGATGCCATTCGCCTAGCACGTCAGGTCGCCAACCAACTCGGCGGCGCGTTCTATCTCATGGATGTTGAGCGCGGGATTGCGCGGGTAATTTTCCCCGAGGTTGTGGTTGACTTTGCCGCGTGTCGTGGCGATAGTTGGCTGGCAGATTTGCAAGCGCGAGATTTTACGGTCAACGCGATTGGTCTCGATGTGGCAAAATGGCGAATGAACGAGCAATCGCTTGAAAAATCGCTGTTTGACCCATTACAAGGTGGTGACGATTTACGGCAAAAACGCATTCGCATGTGTGCGCCTACCGCCATTAGCGATGACCCCGTGCGGGCCTTACGCGCCATTCGCATGGCAACCGTGCTGCACGCCGAGCTGACCCAAGACACACATGCCGCCGTCGCCAGCGCCCAACTGATCAACGGGCGATTGAGTATTGAGCGGCTACGCGACGAATTGATGAAAATTTTGGCCTTGCCCGATGCGCTCGTGGCAGTGCGAAAATTATTGGATTTTGGGCTGTTACAACAACTTTTGCCTCATTTAGCTTGGCAAGATGCCCATCCGCTTAATCGCGTGTTGCAGCCAATTGACTTTTTACCTGCATGGCATTTGCTCGAAAAGCAGTTGCAGCAAGAAACATCCAACGAACGGACCCGTTTCAGCATCATCCGTTTGGCTGTCATTTTGCGTCATGCGGCCAATCCAAACGACGGGCTAAAAATGGCGCAATCATTACGGCTGAGCAATGATGAAATGCAGCAAATTCGGCATATTTTGGTTTCTTGGCCCGAAATTGCCCCCATTTTGCAAAAGACAGGCGTGGCCCAAGAGCGCCTTTTTTACCGTTTTGTGCAAAAAACAGGCAAAAATGCGCCAGAACTGATTTGGCTGATGCAGATCATGCAACCCGATTTGGCCCAGCCCGCCATAGGGTTAGTGGCGCGTTATTTTGACCGTTATGCGCCGAATGTCGCGCCGCCGCCCTTGCTGCAAGGCGGAGACTTGATGGCGATGGGGCACACACCCGGCCCCCATTTTGGGAAATGGCTCGACACAGTGCGCGAGGCGCAAATGATCGGCCAAATTCACACCCGTGCCGAGGCAATTGAACTTGTGCAGCAATTGAGCGCTAGTCAAGTTTAGGGCCTTGCTGTCGCCGTTGGCAGTGGTACTGGCCGCGATGGAACTGGGATAGGGACTGGCGTTGACGGCGCAGGCGGGCGCGTTACTGTCATGGCGGGTGGCACGGTAGGCGGTAGCGTTGCTGGTGGCTGCGGTGTTGCCGTTGGCGCTAGGCGTGTTGGCGTAGGTGTCGTGACTGGCGGCGAAACCGGCGTCAGGGTTGGCTTTGGCGGCGGAATGGGTGTGCGTGTGGGCGGTGGTCGCGTTGGCGGCGGCCTTGTTGGCGGTGGGCGTGTTGGTGGCGGTCTTGTGGGCGGCGGTGGCGTGGGTGGCTCAGGTGTCGGCACTGCGGTGGGTTGCAGCGTGGGCGCAACGACGATGGTGGGGAGAATCGTTGGCAAGATGACTGGCGTATCTGTTGTGCTTGGTGTGCTGCTGCCCACCCCAATTGGCACACGTGTTGCGATATTCCCAGTTGGCGTAGCCGTAGTGCGCAATTGGGCAATCCGACCCCAAATCCCATCAAACCAGTTGGTGCTGGCCACAACCGTGCCGCAGGCTAACACAAGGCCCGTAATTGCCCAAAGCCACCACACCCGCAACGATTTGCGCGGGGCAGTTTTGGCGGTATTTGGCGCTGGCGAGGCTGGCACGACTTTGGCCGGGGCTGCTACTGCTGCGGGCAAGGTCGCAATCGGTGGTTTTTTAGCTGCAAGGCTGCCATTGGTGTCGGCTTTTACAGGGTGGGTGGCTGGTTGGGGCGATGGATTAACCTCTGGCGCGACTGGTGCTGCTGCCGCACCAATTACTGCTGGCTTCGGTCGCGCTTGCAGCGGCTCGACATCCGGCGCAATTTCGATGGGGCGAATGGGGGCCAACGAGTGATAGCGGTCGCCGGTGAAGGGTCGCTGGGCTTGTTCGATGGCGTTTTGGAAAATCTCGACAAACTCGCCCGCCGATGCAGGGCGTTTGTTGGGCGACTTTTCGAGCGTAGCCAGCACTGCGCTACAAATGGCCTTATGCACATTTGGGTTGATCTCGCACAGATGCGGCGGCGGGTCGTCCATTTGCATTCGCGCAATGGCAATTTCATTGTCACCGTTAAATGGCTGCCGACCCGTCAGCACATGAAAAGCCGTGATGCCGAGCGAGTAAATATCGCTGGCGGGCGTGAGTTCGAGTTGGCCCGCTGCCTGTTCGGGCGACATGTAATACACCGAGCCGATACGTGCGTCGGTGGCGGTGAAAACCGTGCCGCCATCTAGCTTGGCAATGCCAAAATCTGCCAGCATGGCGCGACCATCGGCCCGCAGCAAAATGTTGGCGGGCTTGACATCGCGGTGAATGACACGCGGTTTGTGAACAAAATGTGCGTGATCGAGCGCTTTAGCGACATCGGTCAAAATCGGCAAAAATTCTTGTGGGCTGAGGGTTTGCGAGCGCAAGCGACGTTCGAGCGAATCGCCTGCGATATAGTCCATGACGATAAAGGGGGTGTCATCGTGCATGCCATAGTCAATGACGCGCACGATGTTGGGGTGGTTAAGCGACACGCCTAATGCGATCTCGTTCTCGAAGCGCCGCCGCGAGATGCTGTTTTTGGCGTGACGCTGGGCCATGATCTTGATGGCAACGATGTTCCCCGACGGGCTGGTCGCCCGATAGGTGGTTGCCATTCCGCCACGACCAACCTCAACCAAGTTGGTATACCCCCTAAAATTTCGCATGGTTTAGAACTTGCCTAAAACGACGAAAATCCCCTTTTTTCGTCAAAACAATTACTTACAGTGTACACGATTTCGTTCTAAGCAGCCATTAAACCAAGCCTTTGCTGGTCAAATTCATACTAAAAACGGAACACATGATATTGTTTCTTGAAGTGTAGGGAGTAAAAATAGCCAATTGTCGTGCTTTTGTTGCTTTTCACGAATGGCTTGTTCGAGCCAATCATGCACACTGATGCCGCGCTGAGCAGCGTCTTGCAACACAAACGCTTTGCTGGCATCGGTGACACCTTCCAATTGTCCAAAATAGCGGGTGCGCATGCTGCCGCCGCGCCGCCCCTTGTGGGGCACATCCATGCTCATGTATGGCGCATGCTCGGCCACTTGGAAATCAATGATATAAAAGCAATTGCCCAGTACCCACGACAAATTGACATCGCTGGCGGTGGTGGGCAACAGGTCAATGGGCGCATTTGCGGCCCACAGTGCGTTGTTGGCAATGGCGATTTTGGCGTATTCCGTGTTTTTTAGCCAAGGCGCAATGCCTTCGTCGCCAAACACAACCCGCCCGCCTGTTTTGACCACGCGCGTCATTTCGCCGATGGCTTGTTTGACATTGCTAAACAAATTGATGCCGCCAAAATGATAGGCTGCGTCAAAAAAATGTTGGTCGAATGGCAGTTGGGTCGCATCGCAGACTGAGAACGAAATGTTTTTGGCGTAGCGATGCTGCATGATATGGGCATGGGTCGCCGACACAACCATATGTGGCGATAAGTCATTCGCATAGACTTGGCCTGTTTCGCCCACGATGTCTAAAATGGGGCCGATATCGTCGCCTAAACCGCAGCCCGTCACCAATACGCGGTCGCCAGCTTTTAGGTGCAGTTTTTGCGCGAGTTTTTGGCGAAAAGTGTGTTCATCTTCGTCAAAAGTTTGAAAGAGCCAATCTAAAAAATTGCGATAAAAGTCACTCGATGTCGTTTGATCATACATTTCAAAGGCGCGTTTTACCATTTCATTGGGCTGATAAGCCGATAGAAAATTGGGGATGCGGGTGTTTCCTGCGCCTTGCAGATATGGATACCCCCAGCCGTCGTCACGCACAAGGCCGTTACTGGTTTCGGTCAAAGGGGTTTGGGTGTTTGGGCAAAAATAAGTGTTCAAGGGTCCTCTATTCAGTTCTTTGCTAGGTTTGGCCTGCTCGCATTAAGCGAAGCTGATGTATCATTTATAGCATAGGTATAGCTATGAGTAAATCGTTGCGGGTATTAATTGCGGATGATGAATCCATTATTCGGATGGGCTTACGCGCCATTTTGACCGACCTCGGGCACACCGTCATTAGCGCCTCGGATGGCGTAGAGGCAGTGACGCTGGCGCATCGTGACCCGCCGGATATTGCCTTGCTCGATATTCGGATGCCGTTTCGGGATGGGTTGGAGGCGGCCAGAGAAATTGTGCAACTTCGCCCGATTCCGATCATTATTTTGACCGCGTTTAGCGATACGGGTTTCCTTGATCAGGCCGCTGCGATTCCGGTGCAAGGCTATTTGGTCAAGCCGGTCAAGCGTGATGATCTTATCGCTGCGATGCGTATGGCAATGGCGACCTTTGGCGAAAAACGTGAGCTAAAGGAGAAGGTTGAACAGCTAGAAGAAAAGTTGACCTCGCGCAAACTCATTGACCGTGCCAAAGGGGTGTTGATGAAGGATGGCATGACCGAAACCGAGGCGTATCACGAAATTCAAATTCGCGCCCGCTCACGCCGCACCACCATGAGCCAAATTGCGCAAGAGCTGATCGGTAAACCAGCGGGGCAGTAATTCAGTAGACAGTAGACAGTAGTCAGTAGTCAGATTGTCACTGGCGTTCAATCTTGGTTCTTGGTTCTTAATTCTTGGTTCTTTTATCTGACTACTGACTACTGACTACTGTCTGCTGCAAAGGGTAACGCCAGCCAAAACAGCGGCCACGCATAGGCCACGTAACGCTCGACCGTATTGCCGAGGGCAGGCGCGATGAGGAGCGAGATTGCGCCATAGACGAACGCTAGTTGTGCAACGGGTGGTAAGGTGCGCCACAATACTGCCCAGCGTTGTCGTCGTAATGTGGTAATTAAAAATATTGGGGCCGCGCCGAAGGTGGTTAGCATTAACCACAGCGTGTTAAGCGGATTTTGGGCAAAGAAACCGCACACTTTGACCGTTCGGATGCTGCCGACCGGCAACCATGCGGGCATTTGCAGCACGGTTGCCGGGTTGGCGCAAAATTCAAGCACGGCGGGGTTGGTTTCACGCCAAAATGCCTCGGATGTGTTGGCAAGCAAGGGCACGCCCAGCACATTCCACGTGAAATTGATAGGCAAACGCGATGCAGTGTAAAGCAGCGGGTTTAACCCATGCAAACTGGGCTTGGCGAGATCGGCCAATTTGCCCGCAAACACCACGCCCAAAATGATTGCCAGCACTGCACCGATGGCGATTTCGCGTTCGTCCCAACGCCACGCCAGCACCGCCAAACAGCCTGCCAGCAAATAAGTGGACTCGCGGGTGAGAAAAAGCAACGCCAACAGCATGAGCACCCAACCGCGCCGTCGCCGCGATAAGGCCAAAAACAATGCCATGAGCAAAACGGCATAAAACAGATCGTGGATATAAATGCTGCGAAAAGTGTTGATGAGGGCTGGGCTGATGAGCATGACCAATAGCCAAATGGGTCGCTGCGCGTGTGGCGCGAGCGTGCCCCACATTAACCAAAGCAACGCCGCCAGCCCCAAAAACGCAATGAGGGCGAACGCTGTTGTGTCGGCAATGCCGGTGATTGCCACAACGCCGCGCACGAGTAATGGGTGCAAAATGCGTGGGGCGAAGGGGCGCTCAACTTCGGCAATACGCCCTTGCGCCATCAGGCGATATTGGTCGCTGTCGGGCGTGATGCTGATAACGCCAAGCCATGCGCTCAGCCCCAGCACAATTGCAAGCGCCAAGATGACAGGCCAGTAGGTGCGGTGATTTTGAAAGCGTTCGAGCATGATGCATTTTCAATTTTACAACTTTTGAACAGCCTTAATTCAAGTATTGGCGTTTGCAAGTTAAATCAAAAGTTGCTCTAAAATAGCCGCACTATGGCAAATGTGGATTTAAACGAAATGGGAAAACGGGCGAAGGCCGCCGCCAAAATATTGGCACAGGCCAGCACCGAGACGAAAAATTGGGCGTTGCATTTAATTGCAGATGGTCTCTCGCAACAACAAGCGGCGATTTTGACGGCCAATGCGATTGATATCGAAGCCGCAAAAGTGAAGGGGTTAGCCCCGCATCTGATCGAACGTTTGACGCTTTTCCCTGCACGTTTAAACGGTATTGCCAACGATGTGCGTCATGTCGCCAACACCCCCGACCCCGTGGGCGAGGCATTTGATCACAGTGTCACCCCGAATGGGCTGCGGCTGCACAAACGCCGTATTCCGCTCGGCGTGATTGGCGTCATTTACGAATCGCGCCCCAATGTCACGATTGACACGGCAGTGCTGGCGATCAAGAGCGGCAACGGTGTGATTTTGCGTGGTGGCAGCGAAACCATCCATAGCAACCGCGCTTTGGTCAATGTCATTCAGGCGGGTTTGAGCCAAGCCGGTTTGCCGCTCGATTCGGTGCAATTTATTGACGATGCTGATCGCGGCTTGGTGACGCAATTGCTGCGCTTAGACGAATATGTTGATCTCATTATTCCGCGCGGCGGCAATGGGCTGCACCAATTTTGCCGCAAAAATGCCACCATTACCGTGATCACCGGCGGCATTGGCGTCAATCATTTGTTTGTGGATGACAGCGCTGAGGTGGCAAGTGCAATTGAAATTATTTTTAACGCCAAGACTCAGCGCCCCAGCGTGTGTAATACGCTCAGCACATTGCTAGTGCAACGCGACATTGCCGCGACTTTTTTGCCACTGGTTGCCCAACGGCTCGATCAAAAACAGGTAGCGTATCGCTGCGATGCCGAATCGCACGCCATTTTGATCGCAGATGGCCGCACGGTGTTGCCCGCCACGCCCGACGACTTTGGCACTGAGTGGCTTGAATTAACACTCAATGTCAAATTGGTGGACGGGCTGGACGAGGCGATTGGATTTGTGCAAACCCACAGTTTGCAGCATTCAGACGGCATTTTGTCGGCCAAACCCGACAGCATTGCGCGATTTTTAAACGAAATCAATTCGTCGGTGGTGTTTGCCAATGCCAGCACCCGTTTTAATGATGGGGCGCAGTTTGGGTTGGGAGCCGAAGTTGCCATTAGCACCCAACGTATTCACGCACGCGGGCCAATGGGCTTGCGCGAATTGACCAGCTACAAGTGGATTTGTGAGGGCGATGGTCAAGTTCGGACTTAAAATATAATTTAGTGGATGGGAATTTGTATTCGTTAAGTGAATAATTTTGTAACAGTTAGGTCAACAAAATGGTATACAATATCCTGTGAGTGATATTTAATAACTCGTATTAAGGAGAGAAAACAAATGAAATCATCCAAGTTACAAGGAAAGTTGTCGCGCCGTAAATTTTTAATTATCGGCGCTGGTGGCGCAGCTGCTACCGCATTGGCGAGCTGCGCAGCCCCAACTGCCGCCCCGCCCGCCAAGCCGGCTGAGCCAGCCAAGCCCGCTGCCCCAGCGGCCCCAGC
>JAHBAL020000489.1 GCA_018500105.2 Anaerolineae bacterium | reverse complement strand
GTATTGGGGTGCGGGTTGGGGTGACAGTGTGCGTGCTGGTTGGCGCGAATGAAATCGTCGGCGATGCCGTAGGGGTGCGAGTCACGGTGGGTGACGCTGTCGCGGTCGGCAATAATGTCGCGGTTGGGGTTGCGGTATCGGCAAGCAAATCTTGTGCCAATGGCATAGCCGAGGCCGGTATTTCGCTATTGGCAAGCCCCAGCAACGCACCGCCTGCCAACATCAGCCCGACCAATTTAATGAACACAGAGCCATTAAACAGTTGTTTTCTCATACAAAAAAAATTTTAAAGTTAGCGCCCGGCGGCAGAACACACCGCCTGATACCATGTATTGGCGATCTTTTCATACCCATCTGCATTCGGATGAATGCCATCGGCTAAATCATCGAGCGTCAGCGGGCCGTTTTGGTCAACAAAATAAATTCTCGCCCCAGCTTTATTGCGTGCCACCACAATATCGCTAATCGCCTTGTTTAGCACTTTAGTCAACTGATTAGCCAAATCTTTGTTGATTGGCGGAACCGAGGCCACAAAAATGGTGACATTGGGCTTGCCTTCATAAATGCGGTCTAGCACCATTTGCAAATCTTTGGGCGATGGCTCAATATCATAGCGCTGAGCGTCATTCGTCCCCATCATAAACAGCACGACATCGGGCTGATACTGCGCGGTCACCTCACGCATACGCGGCAACAAATCGTTGATGCGGCGATCATATAGCCCCAAATGCGCCTGCGCCCCTGCGTTTATCGCCGCGTCGTCTATGATTGGCCCAACAAACGTGGCCTTAACCCGCGCATCATTTAGCTTTTTCCACAGCAAATCACGATAATTGCCGTTCACCCCAGCCGTGATCGAGTCGCCAACCGCCATAATTTTGAGCGGGCTAGGCGCAGGGCAAACCGATGGCCGTGCCGTCCACACGCCATAACCTAGCAGTGAGGCTGTCAACACAGCAATCAGGGCAATAATCGCGGGGCGAAACATAGGTGTAAAAGGTGGGCAAAGTTGCAGGGGGCAGGGGGCAAGGGGCAGAGTTGCAGAGTTGCAGGTTGCAAGTAGCAGAATTATATTTTTCAGCTCAACCTGCAACTTGCCACTTTGCAACTTTGCTACCTGCCCCCCGCCCCCTCATTCAATCAATCCTAATTCTGCGCCACCTTCAATATTTAAAACGCCCGCGTTGGCGTAGACCGCCAATTTTTCGCGGCTGTCAGCAATATCAAGATTGCGCATGGTGAGTTGACCGATACGGTCAGCCGGGCCAAATTCGCCCTTGCCGCTCTCCATCGTCAAACGTTCTGGGTGATAGGTCAGGTGCGGGCCGGTGGTGTTCAAAATGCTGTAATCGTCGCCGCGCCGCAATTCAATCGTCACCTCGCCGGTGATGGCCTTACCGACCCAGCGTTGCAGGCTTTCGCGCAGCATCATGCTTTGCGGGTCAAACCAGCGGCCTTCATACAATTGTCGCCCCAACTTGCGGCCCAACACACGATAATTGTCAATCGTGCCTTCGTTGTGAATGGCGCTCACCAGCCGTTCATAGCCGATGAACAACAGCGCCATGCCCGGCGCCTCGTAAATGCCACGACTCTTGGCCTCGATGATACGATTTTCGATCTGATCGCACATCCCCAACCCGTGCCGCCCGCCAATGGCGTTGGCCTCAAGCGTTAATTCGACCAAATCGGTATATTCTTTGTCATTGATGGCAACCGGAAAGCCTTCTTTGAAGGTCAACTTTACTACTTCGTTCTTAATCGCCGTCGCCGGATTCCAGAAATCCACGCCCATAATCGGCTTGACAATATACATACCGGTGTCGAGATGCTCTAAATGCTTGGCCTCGTGGGTCGCGCCCCAAATATTGGCATCGGTGCTATAGGCTTTTTCGGTGCTCATACGGTAATCGTGGCCTTGCGACACCAAAAATTCGCTCATCTCTTTGCGTCCGCCCAGTTCGGCGTTAAACTGAGCATCGAGCCAAGGTTTATAAATGCGCAAATTTGGATTGACCAGCAAGCCATAGCGATAAAACCGCTCGATATCGTTGCCTTTGTGCGTGCTACCGTCGCCCCAAATATCCACCCCATCTTCCTTCATCGCCCGCACCAACATGGTTCCGGTCACGGCGCGACCCAGCGGCGTGGTGTTGAAATAGGTTTTGCCAGCCGAGCTGATATGAAAAGCGCCACATTGCAGCGCGATCAGCCCTTCATACACCAATTCTTTGCGGCAATCAATCAAACGCGCCTTCTCGGCCCCATAATTCAACCCGCGCTTGGGAATGTCGTCATAATTGTCTTCGTCATATTGACCCAAATTGGCGGTATAAGCGTAGGGAATGCCGCCCTTGCTGCGCATCCAAGCGACAGCCGCGCTCGTATCTAGCCCGCCACTAAATGCGATCCCGATTTTTTCACCGACGGGGAGTGATTGAAGAATGCGTGACATGTTATGTAATAAAAAATTAAGGGGTGAGTATACCCAAAAGCTGAATGTTACAAAATGCTAAATATTCAGCACCGAACTCCAACCGCCATAGCCATCTTCCTGCATTTCGGCGTTTTCTGGGTCGTGCATCCAAGCATGGTGATCAATCAAAAATTTATAGCGATAGCTGCCTTTGGGCGGTAACACATGGGTCAATTGCCACGCGCCCGGCGCAACTTGGGTCATGGGGTGGGCGGTGGGGTTCCAATCGTTAAACGAACCCACCACCGACACCTGCTGCGCAGTGGCGTGACACAGCGCAAATGTGATGGTCTCGTTACCCAAGGTCGGCGAATGTTGGCTCTTGCGCAATTTAGGTTGATGTAACCGCAACGCTTGCGCCACCGCCGCGCCGCCATTCACCACACCATGCCCCTGTTGTTTATGCGGAATGCCATCCAACGGCACAGCTGTGTCCATCAGAATTTTCTTGATCTGCTTGGGCGTTAATTGCGGGTTCGCCTCCAGCATTTGTGCCACAATAGACGACACAATTGGCGTTGACATAGACGTGCCATCCACATGCTGATAATGCCGATGAATGAGCTTGTCTTCGTTCATGCGCCCACGAATGGCCCGCCGAATAATATCGGGCGGCTGGAGCACAATGTCTTTGCTAAACCGCGCCTGCGAATATTTGCTGGTGAGCGCGTCGAGCAAATCGGCGTCATTGGCCTCATACAAATCCCACAAAAATTGGCTTTGCTCGTGGGTCGGGGTTTCGGTCACCATCGGGGCCGCCACCCAAATGGCTGGCGCAATCACATCCGGCTTATGCCGGTCGGCACAGGTGCCCCAATTCGAGCGATACATGCCATACAAACTGCGGTCGAGCGAATTTTGGTCATCTAGCCCACCGACTGTAATGGCCGATGGAGCGCTGGCAGGCGGCACAACATGCGACTCGCCACCATTGCCCGATGCACACACAATCGTCAAGCCCATTTCGCTGGCTTCTTCCACCAATTCCTCAAGTGGCGTCAATACCTTATCGCAAGGAATATCGCCGCCAAGCGAAATGCTGATCACACGAATGTCATATTTTTCGTGGTGATCCACCACCCATGTCAACGCCCGCAAAATATCACTCTCAGAAATGCGTTTGCGCCGATAACCGGTTTTGACCAAAACGACATTGGCATCGGGGGCCAAGCCGCGATACAGCCCGCCCGACATACCGCCATTACCCCTGTCTCTTATACACATCT
>JAHBAL020000366.1 GCA_018500105.2 Anaerolineae bacterium | reverse complement strand
GGCCACAAATAATGAAGCAATATTTCGGGAGGGAATGATGAAGGGACTAGGAAGCCTCGCCTTGGCGCTCGTGCTTGCCTTGGTGCCGCTGGCGGCGCGGGCGGACCTGAAAGCACTCGCCGAAGCCGCCAAGAAGGAAGGCGAATTGAACGTCATCGCCTTGCCGCACGATTGGGCAAACTATGGCGAGATCATTTCAACGTTTAAGGCGAAATATGGCTTGAAGATTAACGAAATTAACCCAGATGCAGGCTCAGCCGATGAATTGGAAGCGATTAAGGCCAACAAAGACAGCAAAGGCCCACAAGCCCCAGACGTGATTGACGTTGGTTTTGCTTTTGGCCCACAAGCCAAGGCTGCGCAATTGATTCAACCCTACAAAGTTTCAACGTGGGATACCATTCCTGATAACGTGAAGGACGCTGAAGGGTTTTGGTATGGTGACTATTACGGCGTTATGTCGTTTGAAGTCAACAAGACGATTGTGAAGAATGTCCCTCAAGATTGGGCCGATTTGCTCAAGCCAGAATACAAAGGCCAAATTGCCTTGGCTGGCGATCCACGCAAGTCGTCACAAGCTATTAGCGCCGTTTATGCCGCTGCCTTGGGAAATGGCGGCAATCCAGACAACGCCGCCCCCGGCCTCGAATATTTTAAGAAATTGAATGCGGCGGGCAACCTCGTGCCAGTAATCGCCAAACCCGCGACTATTGCCAAGGGTGAAACCCCGATTGCATTGCGCTGGGACTACAACGCACTGCAAAACAAAGTTGACTCGAAGGGCAACCCAGAGATTGAAGTCGTTGTGCCCAAGAGCGCCGTTTTGGCTGGTGTGTATGTGCAAGCCATCAGCGCCTATGCGCCGCACCCAAATGCTGCCAAGCTGTGGATGGAATTTTTGTATTCGGATGAAGGGCAATTGCTGTGGTTGAAGGGCTTTGCTCACCCCATTCGCTATAACGATTTGGTCAAGCGCAATGTCATCCCCGATGCCCTCGCCAAGGCATTGCCACCGGCTGACTTGTATGCCAAAGCCGTGTTCCCAACATTGCCCCAACTCGATTCGTCGAAGAAGACCATTACCGAAGATTGGGATAAGGTCGTTGGTGCAAACATCAAATAAATTGAGAATTTAAAATGGAAAATGAAAAATTGGGGACGCAAACTTTTCTGTTTTTTGTTTTCCTGCTTAATGATTAAGTTGTATGCCGATTTTATTCTGTTTCGCCAGGCATAACTTGGCGAAACAGAATGAGCTTAATGAAATCGGCGAACACCTCGTTAAGTATTTCTATTTTCCATTTTAAATTTTCCATTTTAAATTTTTATGTCACAGCGTCGCATCAATTGGGATTGGCTAGGGATTGTGCCCTTTTTATTATTTGCCGTCGCCTTTATCTTTGTTCCCGGACTCAATATTTTTGTTAATAGCTTTCGCGGCCCAAATGATGAATTTACGCTAGAAAATATTGCGGGGTTGTTCGCCCAGAATATTTTTGACTCATTTTCAGTCACGGTCAGAATCAGCCTTGCGTCAGCCTTGCTTGGCGGCGTTTTAGGCTTGCTGGTGGCCTACGCTTTGGTCATTGGCGGTGCACCGCGCATTGTGCGCACCTTATTCATGACCTTTTCGGGTGTGGCATCAAATTTTGCTGGCGTGCCACTGGCGTTTGCGTTCATCTCTACGTTGGGGCGTTTGGGGTTGGCGACTTATTTGCTCAAACTAATCGGAATTGATATCTACGCCAACGGCTTCAATTTATATGGTTTTTGGGGGTTGGTGCTTACCTACACCTATTTTCAAATGCCCTTGGCGATTTTGGTATTTGCACCGCCGCTCGAAGGCTTAAAAAAGCAATGGCGCGAAGCTGCCGAAAGTTTGGGCGCAAATTCATGGCAATATTGGCGTTTTATTGGCTTGCCCATTTTGCTGCCAGCCATGCTCAGCGTCTTTATTTTGTTATTTGGCAATGCGTTTGGCGCCTATGCCACCGCCTACGCCCTTACTGGCGGGCAAATTAACCTTGTGCCACTTGTCATTGCCCGCCAAATTAGCGGCGACGTGCTCAATAATCAAGGCTTTGGCAGCGCCCTCGCGCTTGGCATGATCGTCATGATGGCGATTACCATCACCCTTTACTCCATGTTGCAAAACCGCACCGCAAAATGGCTTAAATGAATGATGAGTTATGAATGATGGATGATGAGTTGAACTTATTCATCATCCATCATTCATAACTCATCATTCATAACTCATAACTGATTTATGAAACGCATGTCAATTACCTCTTGGCTTTGGATCGTTATCGGCGCGTTATATTTTTTGCTGCCATTGATCGCAACGGCTGATTTCTCATTGCGAGCCGAGAAAGATAAACTCGGTTTTTTGGCCTATCAACGGGTTTTTGCCGACCCCAAATTCATCAGCACATTTACGTTTTCGCTCTATATCTCGCTGATCACCATTGTGGCGAGCATTATTTTAGTCGTCCCGACCGCCTATTGGGTGCGACTGCGTGTGCCGGCTTTTCGGCGCGTATTTGAATTTATTACATTGTTGCCGCTCATCATTCCAGCGGTGGTGTTGGTGTTCGGCCTCAGCCGCATTTATGGCAAATACCCATTTCAATTTATGATTGAGACTCCGGCCTTGTTTGTGGTGGGGAATGTGGTGTTTTCGCTGCCGTATATGTATCGCTCGGTAGATGTTGGTCTGCGCGCCATTGATGTGCATACCCTGACCGAAGCCGCCCAAAGCCTAGGCGCATCATTGCCCTACACGCTGTTCCGCGTCATTTTCCCAAACATTACAGTGGCCTTACTCAGCGGCGCTTTTCTCACATTTGCCATTGTGATGGGTGAATTCACTATGGCATCCTTGCTGGTGCAACCCGCGTTTGGCCCCTATATGCAACTCATTTCCAGCAGCAAAGTTTACGAACCGTCTGCCGTCGCTATCATTAGCTTTTTGTTAACTTGGATGTGCACCGGCGCAATTCAATTGCTTGGACGCCGCGCCCCCGGCCAAACTCAAATTGCTGGATCTCGATAATGAGTTGAGAGTTGAGAGTTAAGAGTTGAGCGTATTTTGAGCAACCCCAATCGTCAACTCTCAACTCTCAACTCTCCGCTCTCAACTCTCAACCAATAATGGCTTTTCTTACCCTCACTAACATCCGAAAAACCTTTGGCGCTGCAATCGCAGTTGACCAATTCAATTTGCAGGTCGAGCGCGGCGAATTTTTGTCATTTCTTGGCCCCAGCGGTTGTGGCAAAACCACCACCATGCGCATGATCGCGGGCTTCGAGACGCCAACCGCTGGCACAATCTCACTCGACGGCAAAGACATTACCAGCCTTTCGCCCACCAAACGCAATGTTGGCATGGTTTTTCAATCCTATGCGCTCTTTCCACATCTCAGCGCCCGCGATAATATTGGCTTTGGCCTCAAAATTGCTGGTCAGTCGAAAGACGCTATTGCCGAGCGCGTGAGCGAAATGCTCGACTTGATCAAGATGCAGCCGCAGGCCGACCGCTACCCGCATCAACTATCAGGCGGGCAACAACAGCGGGTGGCCTTGGCGCGGGCTTTGGCGGTCAAGCCGCAAGTGTTGCTGCTCGATGAGCCGCTTTCGGCGCTCGATGCCAAAATCCGTGAGAGTTTGCGCAACGAAATCCGCGATATTCAACGCGCCCTCAACATTACGACGGTGTATGTGACGCACGACCAAGAAGAAGCGCTGTCGGTGTCGGACCGCGTGGTGGTGATGAGCGCGGGTCGCATCGAGCAAATTGGCACGCCGATCGAGATTTACAGCCAGCCACAAACGCCATTTGTGGCCGATTTCGTTGGCTCGATGAATTTCATCCCTGCGACGGTGGCCGACAACAAAGGCAATGTGCGGTGTGGCGCACATATGTTTAATGTCGGCGCGAATGCCAGTGCATTTGCGCCAAACACGGCGGTGCGCTTGGCATTGCGCCCCGAAGAATTGCGTGTGTTTAGCCGCGAGCCGCAACAGCCCGATGCACTGCCAGTCACGGTCAGCAGCGCCGAGTTTATGGGCACAACCTATCGCCTGCATTTGGCGGCGGGTGAATTGGGCACATTGCTGGCCGAAGTGCCCGCCAACTATGCCCGCACCTTGAATACCAAAATTGGTGCGCCTTTGCAAGTGCAATTGCCACACGACATGTTGCGCGTTTTTGTTTGAAGTCCTAAGTGCTAAGTGCTAAGTAAAAAATGGAAAGTAGAAAAATACTTAGCACTTAGCACTTAACACTTAGCACTTAGCACTTTGCACTTTGCCCTTTGCACTTAATTATGAGCACCGTTTGCCTTTCCTTCGATTTTGATGCCATGTCGGTGTGGTTCAGCTACAAGCATGTCACGCCTGCCATGCTTTATCGCGGCGAATATGGGGCCAACGTGGGTGTGCCGCGCATTCTCGATTTGTTGGCGCGTTACAACATCAAGTCCACCTTTTTTATTCCGGGCCACACCATCGAATCTTTTCCAGAGCCGGTCGAGGCAATTTTGGCGGCAGGGCACGAGGTGGCGCATCACTCCTATGCCCACATTGACCCCAGCGAGCAAAGCCCCGACGAAGAACGCGCCGATATGGAGCGAGCTTTGCGTGTGCTCGAAAAAATTGGCGTCAAGCCGCTCGGTTTTCGCTCGCCCTCTGCCGATTATTCCGCCGTTACCCTGTCGCTGCTCGAAGAATATGGCTTTTGCTACGATTCAAGCCTGATGGCCGACGATTTCAAACCCTATCACCCGCGATTGGGTGATCGCGTTTCACAACAGTCGCCGCTCGTCAAGGGCCGCCCCGCTCGTATTTGGGAATTTCCCATGTGTTTCGAGTTTGACGATTGGGTGCATTTTCAATTCAATTTCAACCCATATCGCAATGGCACATCGGCCCCCAGCAAAGTGCTCGAAATTTGGACCGAAGAAGTGGATTGGATGCACCAGAACGTGGCAGATGGCGTGCTTACCGTTGCCATGCACCCCCAAGTCATTGGGCGTGGGCATCGCATCGCCATGCTCGACAAGTTTATTCAACACTGCCTTGCCAAAGGCGATGTGCGTTTCGAGGCCATTGGCGACGTGGCCTCGCGTTTGGGCCGTTAAGCTAAGCTGAAATTTTATTCGGGTGAGTGGATGTTCGTGTGTTAATGGCCTATTCCATTTTGATTAATCAGTTGGTGTAAAGTTTTGCGTCCTTAAAATTGGTATTTCTCCTACTTTCATTTGCCCGATATCATTCATAATACAATCATGCAAACTCATTCAACCTCACCCCAAACCACTCTTGCTGCACGCGGAATGCTCACCCTCGATACGTTGGCCGCCAAAGCTGCTAGCGGGGAAATTGACACCGTCGTCGTTGCCGTCACCGATCATATCGGGCGCTTAATTGGCAAACGCTTCGATGTTGACTTTTTCTTAAGCGAGGTCGCATCGCATGGCACCCATGGTTGCGATTATTTGCTTACCGTTGATATGGAAATGACACCCATTCCCGGCTACAAATTTGCCAACTGGGAACTGGGCTACGGCGATTTCCACATGGTGGTTGACCTAACGACCTTGCGCATCGCCAGTTGGCTCGACCGCAGCGCATTGGTGCTGTGCGATGTCGAGGTCGAGCGTGGCGAGCATCACGAATTGGCGGCGGTGGCCCCGCGCTCAATATTGCGGCGGCAATTGCAATGCGCTGCCGAGACGGGTTTTACGGCAATGGCGGCTTCGGAGTTAGAATATTACCTCTACGAAGATTCATATCGCGCTGCTGCCCAGAAAGGCTATGCCAACCTTGACCCAGCCGCGTGGTATTTGGAAGACTATCATATTTTGCAAGGCACACGCGAAGAAAAGTTCACGGCGGCGGCGCGGCAGCATTTGGCGGCATCGGGCATCCCGGTCGAAAATAGCAAAGGCGAATTTGGGCTAGGCCAGCACGAGATTAACGTGCGCTATGCCGAAGCATTAGCGATGGCCGACCGGCACACCATTTACAAACAAGCGCTCAAAGAAATTGCCGAGCAGTTAGGCGTGAGCGTGACGTTTATGGCAAAACCGCACAGCGGGCAAGCCGGGTCGTCGTCGCACATTCACTTTAGCCTATGGCAAAATGGCCGTAACGCCTTCGCGGGCGATAAAATATTGGGGCCGGTCAAGGGCAGCGACGAATTTCGCTGGTTTTTGGGCGGCTGGATGGCCCATACCCGCGAGCTAATGCCGTTCTATGCGCCCACCATCAACAGCTACAAACGCTACGAAGATGGCTCATGGGCGCCGACGCGCATTGCGTGGAGCTATGATAATCGCACGGCGGGTTTCCGCGTGGTGGGTAAGGGCAGCAGCTTGCGCATCGAGTGCCGTATTCCCGGCGCCGATTGCAACCCCTACTTGGCCTATGCCGCCGCGCTGGCTTCTGGGCTAGATGGCATTCAGAACAAGATCGAGCCGCCGGAGATTTTTGCGGGTGATGTGTATGCGGCCCAACATTTACCGCGTGTTCCCTACACTTTGGGCGAGGCGGTAGATGGCTTCGCCAACAGCACCTTTGCCAAACAAGCTTTTGGCGTGGATGTGGTCGAACATTACGCCCATCATTGGCGCACCGAACAAAAGCAATACGATATGTTTGTTACCGATTGGGAGCGCAAACGCTATTTTGAGCGAATTTAGGCCGGTAGTGAGTGGATAGTGAATAGTGATAGTGGATAGTAAACTTGCGCTATATACTACCCAACTATTTACTATAACTATCCACTATCCACTCCCCCCTATTGCGATGCAAGCGTCAACCCTGCCCAAAGAAATTAAATACGCCTACTTGTTTATGGCGCTGAATACGGCGTCGTTTCAAATTGCCCTCGGTAGCCCGCTCATTTTGTTTGCGCGTGAAATTGGCGCATCGGCGTTGGTGCTGGGCTTCATCGCTGGCCTAACGCCGCTGCTTTCGACCCTGCAATTGCCGATGGCGAGCGTGGCGCGGCGTATCGGCTACCGCAATTTAATGTTTCGCGGGTGGGGCGGGC
>JAHBAL020000223.1 GCA_018500105.2 Anaerolineae bacterium | reverse complement strand
AGATGTGTATAAGAGACAGCATAAATTATCATGTCACCCCGAAGCGCAGCGAGGGGTCTTTGCAGAAAATCGGCCCGATGATTAAATTTCCGCAAAGATTCCTCCTCGTTCCTCGTCGGAATGACCCGCAAAATATATGCGATTAAAATCCACTTTGATCGTGCGGTTGGTGTGATGTGAATGCGATATTGCCAAATTCACAATCGCTGCTGATACGATCAACAAACACCGACTGTGAATTTGACACACGCTCATTCTATGTGATGTCTACTCGCAGGTGAAACTTGCTGCAATTTCCTTGTCGCCTTTTTCGCCGCCGGTATATTTTGCAATTTTAGGCCACACACAAAGCGGGCGCGTGCGGGCTTTGCTCCACGTGGCAGGCAAATCGGGGTTAGCCGGGTTCACTGTGGCAATAACGCGATCTGGGGCGCGTCCCGCCTCTACCCAGTTTTGAATAGTGCTCAAGGCATCAAACTGGTCGGTAGCGGCCCCGCCATTACAATGGGTCATGCCCGGGATGACAAACAAACGAGTAAAATCTGTCGCGTCGCCTCCATTATTCTTGTTCAGTTTTTCATACCAATTGATACTGTCATTGACTGAAAAGACCGGATCGCTTGCGCCATGATACACAATAAGTTTGCGTTTTGCTGCTTTAAACTTGGCCAAACTTGGATTATCGGCATCAGGCGGGGTCATAAATTCCATGGCCGACTCTTTAAACGTTGCATCTTTAGCAGAAATTTTCACTGCATCACTATCAAAATTGAATTTGCTCAAATAACCGACCAAATCAGCAACCTTGCCGGGAACTTGCGTCGGCGGCGTGGTGAAAATATAGGGCAACGAGCCACCGCCTAAGGTCGCAATGATCGGATAAAACTCCCAAGGCGGCACAGTGCTTTCCAATTTCCATGAACGCCAATTGCCCAAGCCCAAACTGGCATCATAGGGCCAATCTGAATAAAGTTGCTCGCCCTTTGAATTTTTGGGGCCAGCCATCATGCGATCAAGCGCCTTGACTTGTGCTTCGCTCAAACAAGTCGCATTCTTATCGCCGGTGCATTGTAAGCTCGACAATTTAAATTTAGATTGACATCCTTTCACATCACCAACCACGCCATCGGCCAGCCCATCCGAGGCATCGCAAACCTCGGCCACTTTATTGCCAACCAACTTCATATCATCCGGCGAAAAGGCCTTGCGCAAATCGGGGTTGACCGTGATCAAATTTTGCACGTCCCACGCATGTTGCACTGCAGCTTTTGGCAGATTGAAACCCGGATTGCCCGCCACAATGCCATCATACAACTCGGGGAAACGCGAAGCCGTCACCATGCTATGCCGCCCGCCGTTTGAGCAACCTAACATATAAGAATAGGCTGGGCCAGAACCATAATATGCCGCAATTAGGGTCTTGCCCAAATCTGCCATGATTGGGTTGGCCGCATAGCCATAATCGGCACGGGCTTGTGGGTCAAGCCCAAACACGTTGCCCGCCACCAACCCCAACGGCTGATTCACTGGGTCATTGCCATTATGCCCAGAATCCGAGCTGAGCACAGCAAACCCGCGTGAAATGGCGCTAATGTTGCCAGTCGCGTTCCCGCCGCCAACCGCCGGAACCACCGCGCCGTCGTTGCCGCCATTCACCTGATGCAAAAATCGCCCATTCCATGCCATCGGCAAACGCATTTCAAAGCTAATCGCATAGGTTTTACCATCAACCCCAGCCCGTGGGTTGACGCGCCCTTGAATGAGGCAATATACCGGTAACGATTGCACATTGGTATCGTTGCTAATTTGCTCAGCGCGAGTGATATACACATTGTCGAGACGCAAATTGCCCGATACCATTTCAGAGCATGATCGTCGCCCAGACAATATTTGCGCCAACGGCACAGCGGGTGTGCTCGCGCTACTGGGTTTTAGATCAGACGGTTTTGCCGCCGGTGGGACGACAGCAGGGCTGCATGCTGTAACCAGCACAACAGCGGCGGCGGTGATGACACACGCACCTAAATTTTTGATATGCATTTCTCTCCTGTATAACTTTAAAAATAACCGCAACTTGCAAAACCAGCGCCTTCAGCCCAACAGCAACCTAAAATCATCAAATCTAAAGCTCAAACACCCTCTGTCTCATCCGTTTTGGTCAACCCGCCGCCCAAAGACCTCACGCAACTCACCAGCATTTGCCGCAACAACGCTTGGTTTGCGGCATCAATGGTGCTGAGCATTCGCTGCTCCATCTCGTCTACCGAAGCATCACATGCCGCCAACACTTCCAGCCCCTTGACAGTCAAACTAAGACACACAATCCGCGCATTGGTTTCATGCGAGGCGCGTTCAATTAACCCCAGTTGTGACAATTGTGCCAATACTTGGTTCATGGCTTGCGGGGTGACATAGGCGCGGCGGGCCAATTGTGCATTCGATAGACCGCTCCGCTGCTTCAAGATACTAAGGGTGGTGTATTGGGCAACACTTAGTTGATGCGGCGAAACACACGCATCAATCTGCTGGCGAATGATCCGATCGAGCCTGCCGACGATATAACCTAGACGTAAATTGACTTTGTTGTTCACCTTAGTTCGATTTGCTTACTGTTTATGCTTGAGAAGGCCCTCAATAATATCAAGCTGCTTGATACTATTGAGCAACATTCTATATAAAACATCCGATTTTGTCAAGCCATTTCAAAGCCAATTTGCCACAAATTCTGATCATTGCCCATCGCCCATAAACTGTAAAATGGGTCACCCATGCTCATTTACGTTGTCCGTCGGCTTCTCATCGCCATCCCGCTCATCTTGCTGGTCGTGATCGCCAATTTTTTGCTGATCGCGCTTGCACCGGGCGACCCAGTGGCCTTGTTGGTCGGCGATTTTCCGGCCCCGCCCGAATATGTGGCCCAAGTGCGGGCCGATTACGGCCTAGATCAGCCAGTGGCGGTGCAATTGTGGCGCTATTTGGGCCAAGTGGCGCAGGGCAATTTCGGGTTTTCATTCGCCAATCGCATGCCGGTGTTGCAATTAATTGGGCTGCGTGTGGGCGCAACCTTGCTGCTCACCCTCACCGCCCTCACCTTCGCCAGCCTCGTCGGCATTTTGCTAGGCGTGATTGCGGCACGGCGGCGCGGTACATGGCTTGATCTGACCTCGTCGGTGGCCGCGCTCATCGGCTACGCCATCCCCGAATTTTGGCTCGGCCAACTGCTCATTTTGCTGTTTGCCGTCGGCTTGGGCTGGCTGCCATCCCAAGGCTTCACCTCGCCACGTCTCGAGGCCACTGGTTTCGCCTATGCCCGCGATGTGGCGTGGCATTTGGTATTGCCAGCCTTCGCGCTCAGCCTGCGCTACCTCGCCCTCATCACCCGCATGACCCGCGCCGCCATGCTCGACGTGCTACAGGCCGACTATGTGCGCACCGCCCGCGCCAAGGGCGCCAGCGAACGCGCCGTGCTATTGGTTCACGCCCTGCGCAACGCCGCCGCGCCGGTCATCACCGTCATCGGCTACAACCTCGGCTTTGTGCTGGCGGGCAGCGCCTTGGTCGAAACGGTTTACAGTTGGCCCGGCATCGGGCGTTTGCTGTTCGAGAGCATCGGCAAACGCGATTACCCCGTGCTGACCGCCATCTTGTTCATGGTCAGCCTCACCATTGTGCTGGCAAATTTGCTCACCGATCTGGTTCATAGCTGGCTCGATCCGCGAGTGAGGCGGGCATAGCGAAGTGGAAAGTGCAAAGTGCAAAGTGGAAAGTAGAAAGTGAAAAGTGGAAAGTGGAAAGTAAAGTTTACGATACCCTCCGAGCCTTAATCCCTAATTCCGAATTTTTAAAATGCCGCACATTTTCAAACGCCCGCGGGTGCTAGGCCCAGCTTTGCTCATCGCCCTGTTCATGGTAATGGCCATTTTCGCGCCTTGGCTCGCCCCCTTCGACCCATTTAAGGGCGGCCCAAATGCCTTGTTGCCCCCCGGCACACAGCAATATGGTCTAGGCAGCGACCATCTGGGCCGCGATGTGCTATCGCAATTGGTTTACGGGGCACGTTCGTCGTTGTTGGTTGGCTTGTTAGCGGCTTTCAGCGCCAGCCTAATCGGGCTGACGCTCGGCAGCGTGTCGGGCTATGCGTCAGGTTGGCTCGACACCGTGCTCATGCGTGTCGCCGAATTTTTTCAAACCCTGCCGCGTTTTGTGCTCGCCACCATCGTCGTAGCGGTCACCGGCGGCGGCTTGCTCAAAATCATCATCGTCATTGCCGTGTTGGGCTGGATGCAAACGGCGCGAGTAGTGCGTGCCCAGGTGCTCAGCCTACGCAATGCCGGTTTTGTCGAGGCGGCTGTGCAAATGGGCGCCAGCCCAACCCACATTTTGCTCAGACACATCGTGCCAAATGTGCTCGGCTCGGTCATCGTCATCGCCTCGCTCGACGTCGCCGCCGCCATTTTGCTCGAAGGCGGGCTGAGCTTTTTCGGCCTCGGCGACCCCAATTTAGTCTCGTGGGGCGGCATGCTCAACCAAGCCCAAGCCTATTTGCGTCAAGCGTGGTGGCTGGCGCTTTTCCCCGGCCTCGCCATCAGCCTCGTCGTCTTGGCTTTCAATTTACTCGGCGATGGGTTGAATGAGGCATTGAATCCGAGGTAAGGCCATTCAGAAAAAATAATTCGAGGGCGTTTTACAGAATGATTCCGGTATTTATTTTGGCTAAACAGCCTTATACCAACCGCATGCTCAAGATGGATTTTGATCACATATATTTTGCGCGTCATTCCGAATACATAGACGCAGGCGAAGGCGCGGCGTCCAGCGAGGGGTGACGTGGCAATTTATGTAACTTGATTTATTCCAGTTTGATTAAGCGGTTGGTATTACATCTGCCCACGCGCAAAAATCTCGGCCTTTGCCACAAAATGCGCCACCGGATCAAGCGGCCACAGCGGGCGGCGGGCAATGCGATGCCCCAGACTGCGCACATTGGCGCTGGTGCTGCCCGGCGCATCTACATCAATATAGCGTGCAGCCCAATCGCGAAACATATGTCGTTCGCATTGTGGCGATTTAACCACCACACAGTCAAATTTGGCCGGATCGCAGCCATGCGCATAAAACAACGAACGATTGTATAAACTCACCGCCCGCGAGGTGGCGACAATGGTGTAATGCGCGGCTTGCAGCACTGCGGTTGGCCCAGCGTGCCACACCGCGCCATCGCTTTCATTCACAAAATTACCCTCTGACAGCAAGCGCACTTTTAAAATCATTTCGAGCGGGGTAAAACGGGCTTGATCGAGCGCGCCCCCTATCGGCACGCAAATACTCGCGCCCACCCCCGCCGCAAAAGCGGCCTGCACCGCTGGCGCATCAACGATAGGCAACAGTGCCTGCCCGCGATACCCCGCCGCCACCAAAGCTTGCAAAATGATGTTGCTATCGCCCGACGCCCCCGAACTAGTGGCGTCTGCCGCATCCACCAGAATCGTCGTGCCCGGCACACATTCACAGGCCAAGGCGGTTGCCTCGGCAAGGCTGGTGAGCGGCACTTGCATGTGCTCGTGGCAAGCCCAAAAATCATTCGCCATTTGTTCCGCCAACACCGTCGCCGCCGCAACCGCGCCCGCATCATTGCCATTCGCAACCACCACGCTATTGCTACGCAATTCGGGCACATCGGTAAATGGGTTGCCAATAAACATACCCGCGCTCGGCCCACCTGCCGCCTCAAACGCCTCGGCCATGCGTATTTGCCGCCCAAACAAACCACTGGCGGTGATCAATTCGTCACCACGCACCAAGGCCGGTATCGCCACCCGCGCCGTCACCGGCCTCACTTCGCCGCTAATGATGCGCAACAACAAACGCGCCGCACGCTGCCCGGTCGTGTAAAAATCGGTGTGGGGGTAGGTGTGATAAGGCACAACTGCATCGCTGTGCGTCAGCATTTTATCGGTCAAAATACCATGCAGATCAAGCGAAACCACGATCGGGATATGGTCGCCCAACAGGGCGCGGGCTTGCTCAATCAAATACCCTTCTGGGTCAAGCTCACCTTGTGCCGACATTGCGCCGTGCATGGCAAAATAAACGCCGTGCAGCGTGTCATTTTGCGCCATTACGGCAGCAATTGCACTCAAAAAATCGTGCGACAAACGTTGCCAACCCGTTGCCGTAAGCACACCGGCGCTGGTAATGGCGCGGGCGCTGTAGCTCGGCTTAAGCGTCACATCAGCATGTTGGCAAAAAATATCAATCGCGCCTGACATCTCCGACTTTACCCCATGATGCTGAGCAATGATTTCATCGCCCCAATGAAGCACAAAATCGTGCTCGGTCGAAGGCACGGGGTTAAAGGTTGAGACTTCTTGTTTGATTTCTGCAATTAGGATATTCATAAGCAAACCGCCTAAGATGGATAAAAATCAGATCAACAGATCAACAATAGCAATATAGTATATTGCCAACCATGAGCAATATCACCAAAATCCAACACATCACTGCCCACGAGGTATATGTGCCCGGCAAAAAAGGCGCGGTCAATAGCCCCGAACTCGGCTTGTTTGCCGACGATTGGGACGCCAAGCCGATTGTGCTGCTCGAATTTCATCTGAGTGACGGCATCACCGCTTTGGGCGAAATTCATCGCGGCCCCACCCTGAAAGAGGTCTCGCCTTGGCTGCAACAACTGGTTGGACTGCCGTTGCGTGGGTTAGATCTAAGCGTCTTGCCTGCCAATTGGCGCAACGGCTTGCAATGGGGTTTGTTGCGTAGCCACCCGCCCGCGTTGTGGGATTCGCCCTCGCCGGTCATGTATGCTTTTGAGATGATGCTGTATGACTGGATGGGCAAACGCCTCGGTTGCCGCGTGGTAGATTTGCTCGGCGGGCCGGTGCGCGAACGCATTTCGGTAGATTATTGGTGTGGGCGGCAATTGCCCAAAGACCTGACACGCATCGTTTCGCACGCCAAAGCGTTGGGCTTTAAGGGCATTAAGATGAAATCAAAAATCGGCGACCCAACACTGGCGCAGGTCAAAGCCATTAAAGCGGCAGGCGGGGACGATTTCAGCATCACCATTGACCCCATGTGGCAATGGCTCAGCCCACACGATGCACTGCACATGCTCAAACAGCTTGAGCCACACGCCGAAAATGTGCGCATCGAAGACCCCTTCCCTTGGGATCAGCCCGACATGTGGAAACGGGTGCGCGAGGTGGTGGCAATTCCACTCGTGCTGCACACACGCGGTATGGATGTCTTGCGCCGCGCCTTGCAAGATCAATATGCCGACAATTTCAATTGCAGCGGCGGCATCACCGAGTTTCTCACCTTGGCTCACGCCGTCGAGGTGGCTGGCTATTGCTGCTGGCACGGCTCGTCGCTCGAAACGGGGGTATGGCAAGCCCTGCACTTGCACGTTATTGCCGCCGCGCGGTCTTGCACGATGGCCTCAGACCTGCAAAGTGCCCTCATCCGCGAACACACGCTGGTCAATTGGGATTGGGCGTATCAGGACGGCACGCTCCCCATCCCCGCTGGGCCGGGCATCGGCGTCACGCTCGATCATGATGCCGTGCGGCATTATGCCCGCGCAACGGCGACGTTTTGAGGGGGTGGTGACAGACGCTAAGTTATCCACCGCACAAATGGCGCTACGGTTTGCGCATCATCAAAACAAGCGTAAATTGTAGTGGGCCTCAGCACGTTCGATGGGATCCTTTAGTCGTGCGATTAAACTTTTTGCAATCTGTTCAACAACTGGAACCGCGACTGAATTGCCGAATTGTTTGTAAGCCCGTGTGTCACTGCACACAATTTTAAAGCTGTCTGGATAGCCCATGATGCGGGCACATTCACGCGGCGTGAGTCGGCGTGGGTTTTGATTTGGCTGTGGAATCAGGATTTCTGAGCCATCTTTGTAATAACGAGCGCTTAAAGTGCGTGTAACCCCTTCTAGATTAGACAGACCAAAGCCAAAGCCATTGCCTTTGGCTTTGTGTTTTTCAGCATAATTTTGTAAATAAAGCCAAAGATGATCTGTTAAAGTGTATTTAGAGGCGACAGAATCGTCCAAGATATCTTTCAATCTCGGTTTTAAATCAGGAAAAACTGGGAACTCAAATGCAAGTGGGTCTTTAAATCCAACAATGTAAATCCGTTCTCGATGTTGCGGGACGATATTACGCGCATCAATGACTTTGTAATAGATGTGATAACCTAAATCTTCTTCTAGTGTTTGCCTGATGATTTGGAATGTTTTCCCTTTATCATGGCTGAGCAAATTTTTGACATTTTCGAGTAAAAACGCCTTGGGGCGTTTATGATCAATAATACGAGCGACATCGAAAAAAAGCGTGCCTTGCGTTTGATGCGCAAACCCATGCGCATTGCCTAACGCCTTGTGTTTGGTAACACCAGCAATACTAAACGGCTGGCACGGAAATCCAGCCGTCAAGATGTCGTGATCAGAGATATCCTGTGCTGCTATTTTTGTGATATCGCCATGCGGGCGTTCGTTAAAGTTTGCTTCGTATGTTTTTTGCGCCATTTCATCCCATTCTGATGAAAAGACACATTTTGCCCCAGCTGATTCAAATGCAAGCCGAAAACCTCCGATGCCCGCGAAAAGGTCAATAAACGTGAAAACAGGATCAGATGTCATACAAACAATGTTTTTCCCACTACAGATTTTCATTCACAAAATGTGGCAAATTCGACAGGTTGTCTATAAAATCAGACTTCAATGGCTTGCCAATAAATGCACGGTCAAAGAATTGAAACATGCCACGATGTTGAGGATTGTTGATTTCGTTGTAAAAATTTACTGTGACAAAGCCAACCAATGGCATAGAAGTGCTTTTATAGGTGATGTTGTATTTTTCTTTAATGGGGTTATCAGAGGTTGCTATTTCCAGCAGCAACTTCCATTTGTATGTTTGCCCAGCCCGCTCTCTTAACGAGGTTTTGAGTGAAATAATAAAGCACTTGTTTAGTTGATTGGTCTCTGTGACAGAATAAATCGCCAAATCCATGTCTGGCTTTTGGGTTTCATCACCGACGCCAATCGTAACCATATCACTGATCAATGGGTGCTGGGCAGGATTGGATGTGATGAAAATATTTGAGCGAATTGACCCTTGCGCTTTTAGTTTGAGAAAGATATATTTTACCAATTGTGAGAAGGCATTGCCAGCAATAGACTTTCGAGCTTGGGCTTCGTCTTTAATTTGACCGTTTTTTTTACGCTCATCTAGCAAACGGTCAACCGAAAGTTTGGAGTTAACTAAAATATCATGCAAATAATTAAACGATTGGGTTAAATCCAAGTTGTGCCGTTTTTGGTGTGCCTCAAGCTCCGCTATGATTGGGATCATATAGTAGCGTTGCGATATTTTGTTTAGGTCGTTTAGCTCAGCCGCGTTCAAGTTCGTCATATTAGCACCATTTTTATCACACCTGCACCAACACCTTCAGCACACCGGCCCGCTGAGCATGCTCAAACGCCTGCACGCCTTGCTCAAGCGGGTAACGGGCGTGGACGAGCGACTGTACGTCAATGCGTTTGGCGGCGAGCAGGCGCAGCGCGGCGTCGAAAGGTCCGCAGCGTGAGCCAACGATGCTGATTTCGTCCACTACAATCATCGTCAGGTTGACCTGTGGCAAGCCGTGATAGGTGCTTTTGAGCACGAGTGTGCCGCGTGGGCGCAACATACGACGGGCGGTCTCGAAGCCAGCCGGAGAACCAGTGCATTCGACCACCACATCGGCAACCCGCGCCCCATCCCATTCGCCCAGCAACTGGGTATGAATGCCGCGTTGGCGCAAAATGGCGAGTTTGTTGGCGTGTTTGCCCACCGCTGTCAAATGGCAACCGGTGGTGGCAAGCACTTGGGCGCACAACAACCCCAATTTGCCATCGCCCAACACAAACACGCGGTCAGTGGTTTTGATATGCACTTGCTCCAGAATTTGACAAGCGGCGGCCAAAGGCTCGACAAACACCGCTTCTTCATCGCTGATGATGGCGGGCACGCGCAACAAATTCGCAATCGGCACGCTGACAAGATCGGCAAATGCGCCATCGCGCCGATCAATGCCGAGTGTGTTACGGGTGGGGTCTTGGGCGCGTTCAAAATAATTGCGCGAGGTAGACTCACACGGCACACAATTGATCTCGCCAACCACACGGTCACCGATGGTAATAACCGTGCCAATGTCACCAGCAGCAATTTGCGCCGCCCCCGCCGGATACGGCATAAGCGACTCGACCACGCCGACAAATTCGTGGCCCGGCACACCGCGAAAGCCAAAATAGCCGCGCTGTAGTTCGATATCGGTATTACACACGCCCGCGCAGGTCACGCGCACAATCGCCTCGCCCGCCGTTGGGGCTGGGACGGGGTAATTTGGGTCAAACGTCAGTTGGTCGTTTAAAACAAGCGCTCGCATAAAGCCATTTTATCTGTCTTGGGACTCACCGCATTAAAAATATTTCACCGCAAAGCGCACGAAGAACACAAAAATTTGCATCGCAAGATACTACTTATCTTTGTGTTCTTGGTGTGCTTTGTGGTAAAAAACAAACTTTGCGTCAATGCTATGTCTCATGATTTGCGTCGAAACAACAAAAATGGCCCATTTTCGCCTTCATAGGCATAATTGGTCTCGACATAATTGTAGATCGGGGTGGCCAGTTTGTAATCGGCGATGTAGTCGTTATTTAGCCAAGGAAAATCGGCCTTGGTGAGCAGCACATAAACGGGTTTGTTTTGTGCCAACCCATCGGCAAATTGTTGCACATACAGTGCATAACTTGGCGTATGCCGTTTCTTGATCCACACATTCACAAACGAAAATCGAGTGGCATTGCGACGGCCCGACAAGGTGTAAATCCAAGGCGCATCGCCGAAAATGGCGATTGTGTCGTCAGGGCCGGTTTTATCGCGGATGTATTCGCTGACCGGGAGATGTGCGCCTTGCTTGCTCTCGATATATTGCTGACGCAACGGCTTGCCCTGCACCAGCACATTGTCATAAGTGTCAATCATCAGCGGCGTCATGCGATAAACAAGTAACCCGACGGCAAGGAAGAATACGGAATAAAGACCGAAGAATAAAGATTTGGATGCAATCGTGAACGGTTGTGTATCTTCGGTTGCAAACGCCGCCGCCGCCAACAAAGCCACCGGCACGTGCATCAGCGTGTAATGATATTGGATGTAGTTGCCTTGCCAAATGCACAAAACGATAGCCGTGAGCAAATAAGCCAGCAAATACAGGGCCGCCACCCGCGCTGATTGAGGGCGCGGTTGAATCATGGCCCGCAAAAAGCCAAATGCACCCAAGCCGATGATGAGTGGAAACCCGCCGCCCAACACTTGGGCCGCCGCAGTGGCGTTTGAAAGCGTGCGTTTAAAGTCGCCACTGACATCGGCGCCATTATCGAAAAAGCGCAATATCATCCGCGCCATGCCGTCGGGCGGCAGTGGTTCGGTTAATGGGAAATTTTCGCGCAGAAAGTTAAGCTGCAATTGCAGCGTCCACAAGCCATCGGTTTGCAGCGCGTAATAGAGCAATCCCAACAACATTGGAAACAATGCGCCCAATGCGAAAGAACCAAGAAGCAAGAGCCAAGAAGCAAGACGCAGACGCGGACGAATAAACGCGAATCGCAAGATAAGCACCGCCCCCATCGCCACCCCCACCAACACAAAAATATACTTAAACCAAAACGTCACCCCCACGAACACCCCAGCGAAGAAGAGTTGAGCGTTGAGGGTTGAGGATTGAGAGTGTAAGTGGCTTAATTCTTGGTTCTTGGCTCTTGGTTCTTGATTCTTGATTCTTGGCTCTTGATTCTTGGCTCTTGGTTCTTGGCTCTTAACCACCTGCCAAAACGCCAACAACAAAAACAGATTGGCAAAGGTTTCGGCTTGATCCATTGACCAATAGTTAATGCCAGCATACATCAGCCAATAGACGATGGCGGCGGGCCATGCGGCGCGAGGGCCAAAGACATCGCGGGCCACGCGGGCAATGACGATACTGGTGACGGCTTGCCACAGCAAGGTAAACGCATGAACCGCCCACGCCGTTTGCGAAATCAACATGGGGATGGCATACATCACCATTACACCCATCTGCTTGGTCTCGAAACAATCACGAATAGGCACACCGCCGCGCCGAATGACATCGCCACACGCGGCGTAAACCATCTGATCAAAGCCAAACGGGTACCACAATTGGGGCAACGCCACCAAGGCGAGCAACGTGACTAACAGAATTTGAGGGATTCGGTAACGTAAGCTCATTGCAAAACCGATTTTAATTTACTGATACTAATATTCGCCCCACACAGCACCACCACCACGCGCTTGTCACGCCATGCTTGGCCTTGTTTGAGCAAAGCCGCCACCGCCACCCCCGCCGCGCCTTCGATCATCGTATGGTGTCGCTCGATCACCAACCGCATGGCCGCCACAATTTCGTCTTCGCTGACCATTTCGTAAGCGTCAACACAATCACGGCAATAGGGGAAAGTCACTGTGTCGGCCTCAACACCACCGGCTGTGCCGTCGGACAAGGTGGGCAACGACGGCAGGTCGAGGATATGCCCAACTTGCACCGACGCCGCCATCACCGCCGAATTAACCGGCTGACAACCCACGATAAATGGAGAATTTAAAATTGAAAATGCAAAATTACCTTCTTCCAATTTTCCATTTTCCATTTTAAATTTTAAATTCTTCAAGTAGGCCGAGATGCCGCCCATCAACCCGCCGCCGCCAACCGAAACAAAAGCGGCATCAAACGGTTTTAATTGGCGCACCAATTCAACCCCTATCGTGCCTTGTCCGCACATCACATCGAGGTCGTTATACGGCGAAACATAAGTCATGCCATGCTGGGCGGCGTAATTGCGGGCATAAATTTCGGTCTCGACCGAGTCAATGCCATGTGTCTCGATTTTGGCCCCAAACTGGCGAATATTTTCGAGCTTGGCGGGCGAAGCGTTGTGTGGCACAAATACAATGCCGCTGCACCCCAATTGCTGCATGGCATAAGCCGTTGCCGCGCCATGATTGCCGGTCGAGGCCGTGACCACACCAACAGCGCGTTCGGCTGGCGTCAAGCTGAGCAATTTATTCATCGCGCCGCGCAACTTAAACGACCCAGTCAACTGTAAATTCTCTAACTTCAGCCACACCTCGGCGCCGGTGAGTTGGCTGAGCGCGGGCGAATGCTCGACAGGCGTTTCGCGGATGTAGGACCGAATGCGGGTGTGGGCGGCCTCAATACGTTGGACAATGGCTTGTGGCGCAATTTCACTCATGGGCGCGTATGTTACCCGATTTCATTAAGAAAACCACAACAAGGCGCGAATCTTCGCGCCTTGTTGTGGTTAAACTCGGTTTTGCCTAATTTACCGCGCCCCGCGACGAGTTGCCACGTCGAAGATGACGGCGGCCACCAGCACGGCCCCGCGCACAATATATTGATACGCGATCCCCACGCCCATCAAGTTCATGCCACTGGTGAGCGAGAGCATCACCAACGCGCCGATGATCGAGCCGATCACTTTGCCAACACCGCCCGCCGCCGATACGCCACCGACATAGGCCGCCGCAATGGCGTCCAACTCAAACAACGTGCCTGCCGTCGTTGTGGCCGATTGCAACCGCGAGGTGAACAAAATGCCCGACAGCGATGACAACAAACCCATTGAGCCAAACACAATATACGTAATGCGTTTGACGCTAATACCGCTTAATTCAGCGGCTTCGGGGTTGCCACCCACCGCATAAATATGCCGCCCCAATACCGTGCGCGTGGTCACAAAATGGTAAATGGCGACCACCGCCAGCACGACCACGACCGTCCACGAAATGCCGTTATAGCCAGCCAATACCCATGTCACCCCGCCGACCAATGCCGCCACGAATAATAATTTAATGGCAAACATATTCATGGGCAATACATCAAAATTGTAATTTTGTTTTTTGCGGCGATCATTAATTTCATTCACCACATAAAAAATGATGCCAATGATGCCTAACAATAAGGTCACTTTGTGAATCCCGTTCAATATCCCAATTTCGGGGATATCGGGAATATAGCCGTTGCCGATGGCGACAAAGACCGGATCGGTCACGCTAATCGTGCCGGTGCTTTCGGTCACCAACAACAATAAACCACGATAAATCAGCCAGCCAGCCAACGAAGCCACAAATGACGGGATGCCGAGCCGAGCCACCGGCAACGCGGTAATGAGACCGCCAATCACCCCCAACCCCAACACAAATGGCACAACCGCATACACCGACCAGCCCCATTTTTCGAGCGCAATGGCCGCAATGGCCCCCAAAAAGCCAGCCAAAAAACCCACCGAGAGATCAACATGACGAATCACGATGACCAACGTCATGCCTACCGCCAACACCGCAATATAGCCGGTTTGGTTAAGCAAGTTGCTCAGGTTGCGCGAAGAAATGAAGATGCCGTTGGTGGTGAATGTAAAGATCACCATAATGACGAACAGCGCGATATACATGCCATACTCGCGGATGTTCTGTCGCAGAAGATTTTGTAGATTTTTAAACATGGAAAAGTCCTTCAAACAATCAGTTGGTTGCGAGGTGCATTATTTTCTCTTGGGTGGCCTCGGCAATGGGCAACTCACCTGCAATGCGCCCCGATGCCACAATATACACACGATCACTCATCCCCAATACTTCGGGCAGCTCTGACGAGATAAGCAAAATGCTCATGCCTTCTTGCGCCAGCCGGTTAATAATGGTGTAAATCTCATATTTCGCGCCAACGTCAATCCCGCGTGTCGGCTCATCCAAAATCAACACATCGGGCTTAACAAACAGCCATTTTGCCAACGACACCTTTTGTTGATTGCCGCCGCTCAGATTCACCACTTTTTGCTCTACCGTCGGGGTCTTAATGTTGAGCGAACTCTTATACCCATTCGCCACTTTTACCTCGGCATTGCCGTCCACCACGCCGCGCTTGGCAATTTCGAGCAGGTTAGCCAAACAAACATTTTGCTTCACATCTTGAATCAAAATGAGGCCGTTGCCTTTGCGATCTTCAGACACATAGGCCAAGCCATGCTTAATCGCATCTTCCGGCCCGCGCAGTTCTTTCTTTTGGCCTTTGATCATAAGGTCACCGCTCAGATCATAACCCGCCGGATTGCCAAAAATACTCAGGGCCACCTCGGTGCGCCCCGACCCCATCAAGCCAGCAAACCCCACAATTTCGCCCTTGCGCACATTAAACGCCACATCTTTTAGCACTTGTCGCCCCAATTCGGGCGAATAAGCATTCCAATTCTTCACCTCAAGCGTTACCTCGCCCGGTGTGATGTGTTTTCGTGGCGGGTAAATGTTGTCAATTTCGCGCCCGACCATGTGCTTAATCATGGCTTGCTCCGAAACTTCGCCCTTCTTGGCATCGAGCGTGCAAACCGTGCGACCACCGCGAAACCCTTTCACCGAATCGGCAACCGCCATCACTTCTTTCAACTTATGGGTAATCAAAATACAAGTCGCCCCTTCGTTGCGCAGCCCCTTTAGCAAATTGAGCAAGTTTTCGCTATCGGTCTCATTCAGCGCCGCAGTCGGCTCATCCAAAATCAACAGCTTCACATCGCGGCTCAGGGCTTTGGCAATTTCAACCAATTGTTGTTTGCCCACGCCCAAGTTGCGCACTTTTTCGGCTGGGTTCACATCTAGCCCAACTTTTTTCAGCATTTCGCTAGCGCGTTTAATCGTCTCATTCCAATTCACAACGATGCCATTGCGAATCTCTTTGCCAAGAAAAATATTTTCATACACCATCATTTCTGGCACAAGCGCCAATTCTTGGTAAATGATGGCAATGCCGACCCGTTGGCTATCGCTAATGCCTTTAAACACTTGCACCGCGCCATCAAACAAGATGTCGCCGCTATAATCGCCGTGGGGATATACGCCGCTCAACACCTTCATTAAGGTGGATTTGCCTGCGCCGTTTTCACCGACCAAACAATGAATTTCACCGCGTGCAACTTGAAAGCTCACGTCGCTCAGTGCTTTCACACCGGGAAACGTTTTGCTGATGCTACGCATCTCTAAGATGGGTATGCTCATAGTGGGGTAGATTATATAAAAACAAGCGAGATGCGCAATAGTCAAAACTATCGTTCACCTCGCCTGTTTTTATAATCTCAAGTAATGGCACGCCGAATTAAGGCGATGCCTAAACCTTACGGCAAGTTCTTGAAATCGGCGGCTGGGTAATAACCAGAGTCAATCAAGTTGCTCTTCACGCCGGCCTTCTCAACGGTCACCACTGCTGATTGAATGGCGGCCACGTCAACTTTGCCGTTGTTGTAGCTGCCCTTCGAGGCTGGCTTGTCGCCCTTCAACAAGGCAACGCTGGCGTTGATGGCATCCTTCACCAAGGTGCGGGTGTCTTTGAACACCGTCATGGATTGCTTGCCATCCAAAATGTATTGCACCGAGGCTTTGGCTGCGTCTTGGCCGGTGATGAGCAGGCTCTTGACATCCTTATCCTTCGAGAACACATCCGAAATTGCGCGAGCGGTGTCATCGTTTGGCGCAAGGATAAACACATTGCCCTTGTCGGCGGTCTTGGCTGAGGTCAAGTTGCTCTCGGCCAAACCCTTGGCGGTGTTTGGATCCCAGCCGGTGCTGGTTTGACCAATGATCTTGGCTTGTTCT
>JAHBAL020000130.1 GCA_018500105.2 Anaerolineae bacterium | reverse complement strand
AAGTGCTAAGTGCTAAGTGCTAAGTATTCACTTTTTACTTAGCACTTAGCACTTAGCACTTTTTACTCAGAAACTATGTTTGCAGCAAAACTTATTGGCCCAAAAACATTTGAAATGATCGAAATGCCAGCGCCGGATATTCAGACCGCGCCGCCGAATTCGATCATTGTTAAAACACATCGCGCGACGACCTGTGGCAGTGATATGCCGTTTTTTCTTGGCGTGTATCCTGAATCTGAGCGCATGGCTCCGGCGGCTTTTCCGGCGCATGAGTGTGCCGGCGAAGTGGTCGCCAGCAACTCAGACCGATTTCGGATAGGCGACACCGTGATGGCACAACCCGACGCTTTTACCGGCCTCGGCGAATATTACATGGCGCGTGCCAACTTCACCACCCATATCCCCAACGATGGCGATTGGAATAAGTGGGTGATGTGCCAGCCACTTGGTACGGTCATTTGGGGTTTTCGTCACATCAGCACGCTTTTTCATCAAAATGTGGTTATCTTAGGGCAGGGCGGCATGGGATTGTTTTGCACCCAAATGGCAGCGTGCATGGGCGCACGCAACATCATTGTGGTTGACCCGATCCAGCATCGGTTGAATGTGGCACGCAGCTTGGGCGCAACCCACACCCTCAATCTCACCGACGACCTTGAGTTGGGGCGAGCCGTATTCGATATTGTTGGCAAAGATGGCGTTGATACGGTGTTTGAGGTGGTGGGGCATCAAACCCATACCGTCAATACCGCCATTCATTTGGTGAAATATGGCGGCACTGTGCTAGGCTTTGGTGTGCCCGATCACGATGTGTATCCGATCAATTACCAAACGCTTTTCCGCAAAAATGTGCGTTTTGTCACCACTGTCAGCCCGCCCGATTACCCCAAAGATTTCGAGCTAGGGGTCGAATATATCCGGCGCGGCCTCATCAAAGTAGATCAATTTGTCACCCACGAGTTTCCTTTCCATCGCGTTGCCGATGCCTATAACTTGTTTTCGTCTGGCAAAGACAACGTAATTAAAGTCATGCTCAATTATGGGAAATGAGCGAATGGGTGAATGAGTGAATGGGTGATTGCCTAGTTGAGAGTAAACCCCTAATCGCCGATCCTTAATCCCAATCACTCAATCACTCATTCACCCATTCACTCATTTCCCCATGTTGTGCTCAATGATTTCGACCAATTGTCGGGCGCGGTGGGCGTAGGTGTAATTGCCTAACGTGCGGCGTTGTCCGGCGGCAGCGATGGCCTCTCGTTCGGTGTCGTGTGTTAGGTAATAACGAATGAGTTCGGCTGCCTCGTCGGGGCTGCGGTAGGCCAGCACTTCGCTGCCGGGCGTGAACAGTTGCGGCAAATTATCGCGCCAATCGGTGACGAGCAATGTGCCGACGCCAGTCGTCTCAAACAGTTTGCCGTTCGAGGCGTGCGTAGGCGACGAATCGGCGTGAATATTGAGCGCAATTTTCGCATTGCGCAACACCTGAAACATAGGCAGGCCAAAAACAGCGGGCTTGAGCAACGGCTTTAGCTTCGGGTTAACGGGTCGCATGGCTTGCCGCGCATATTTTGCAGCCAAATTGAGGCCGGGCACACGGTCAATTTGCGCCCGCGAAATGCCGCGTTGTTGTGCCCATATCAGCGCGGCATAGGCGTTATTGCGCAGCCACCATTTTGCATCATCGCGCCATGTCAGGTTGTGGCTAGGCGAGAAAATCTGCAAATCAACCTTCAAATCCACCAGCCGCTCCAAAATTTGCTCGCGCTCAAGATGAAATTGGCTATTGCGCACCAATGACCCAATAAACGTGATGTCAATATGACGCTTATTTGGCGTTAAATGGGTCAAAATTCGCGCATCAAAGCCATGATCGAGGTGTTCGGCGCGAAAGCCTTGCGCCCGCAGCCGTTGCACCGATTCGGGCGCACAAGTGACAAACAAATCGAGATGTCGCCATACTCCCGACAGAAACAAGGCGCTGCCGACAATCGTGAAAGTAAATCGAATACTTGGCGCAGCCTCGCGGAGCCGAATCAATTCGGCTTCGTCATGTTCTTCATATAGCAACACATCGGGCTGAAAACGCCGCGCTTGCTCGGCTGCAATTTCGCCCAAACTCAGGCTGGGCGGCAAGCGATTCTCACGCGCCCATGCGCGTTGCATGGCTTCGGCGTTGAGCGTAATTTCAAGCACATCGTGCCCCAGCGGCGTAATGACTGGCGTCCACAGGTCGCATAAATAAAACAAGTCACCGTTGAGTGCGGTTTTATGCTCAGCATATGACGATTGCGCATTGAGTTCGGGATGCGTAACGTAAAATTGCCGCAAAAATTCGGGGTAAGCCGAGGTCAGTTTGAGTAGCCGCATTCATTACCCCCGTGTCAGACGCTGTAGTTGCACATCGCCATTTGCAACCACCTGCATTGTTAATTCGTAGCCTTTGAGCAACCGCATTCCAACGAGCGGGGCTGTGTTGACACTTTCAACTAATACTTGGCGTGGTGACCCATCCCAAAGAATCGTGGCGGCAAATTGGTCAAATTGACTGATCGAACCGTCGGCCATCATGGCGCGGCTTTGCTGTTTCCATACCAAATTAAGATCTTCGATAAGATTGGGTGGTAAGGTTAATATGCCGCTAAATCCGGTATCAATAACAACCTCAATTTCGATTCGTTTATGTGCCCCGACAATCAAGAGAGGGATTAAGGCTTCGTTACGTTGGTTAATCTTACCGAGAATCATTTAAATTGCCTCGTGGACTAAAACCGATGCGATACGCGGTAGGAAAACCAATACACCCCATCCAAGTTTGTGCGGTCGGAATGCGGTTAAGCAAACGTTCCGTTGCCGCAAAATCATCTTCGTCAATTTCAAATTCGCCACTTTCAATATCAATGGCAATGTATTTGCCATATTCAGCCTTGGAAAAGGTAGGCATGAGTTGGCGAAAAAACAAATCGCCACGCTCAGCAAAAACTGCTGAACTGTATCGGCGTCCAATCGGAAATGTTTCGTTTTGAATTTGGCGCAGCGTCTCGCCCCGCTCTCGAAACTCGGCGGCGGTATAGCGAGGCGTGAGTTGCACGGTCTCGTCACTCATGCTGCTAGTGTACTATATCGCTGTCATCTGTTTGTAAATCCAGCGATAGGTCTGTTCCATGCCGTCTTCGAGGCGTGTATCGGGTTGCCAACCGAGGCGCTGCTGAATGAGCGTATTGTCGCTGTTGCGTCCACGCACACCCTTGGGGGCGCTCAAGTTATAGTTGCGCTTGAGCTGAATCTCCGCGATACGCTCAACAATATCAACCAACTGGTTGATCGTCACCAATTGGCTACTGCCAACGTTGAGCGGTTCTTCGACTTCGCTGTGCATCAACATCATCGTGCCTTTGACGCAGTCGTCAATATACGTAAAACTACGGGTTTGTTGTCCATCGCCCCAAATTTCAATCTCGTGCTTGCCACTCAGTTTGGCGGCGATCACTTTGCGGCAAATGGCGGCCGGGGCCTTTTCGCGCCCACCCTCCCATGTGCCGTTGGGGCCATACACATTATGATACCGCGCCACCCGCGTAATTAGGCCAAAATCTTCGCTGAAATGGCGGCACATGCGCTCGGCAAATAGCTTTTCCCAGCCATAACCATCTTCGGGCATGGCGGGGTAGGCGTCGCTTTCCTTCAATGCAACCACATCGGGCGATGTTTGCTTGTCGGCAGCATATACGCAGGCCGACGATGAATAAAAATAGCGCTTAACGCCGTGTTCTTTTGCCGCCAACAACATGTGCGTGTTGATGAGCGATGACAGCATACACAACGCGCGGTTGTTTTCGATAAAACCCATGCCGCCCATATCCGCTGCAAGCATATAGATTTCGGTTGCGCCCTCGGCGGCCTGCAAACAGGTGCCCTTTTCTTGCAAATCAAGCTGCCAATTTTCGACATCATCGAAGCACTGATACCATTCGCTCATCGGTTTGCAATCCACCGAGCGAATGCGTGTGTGCCCTAGCTCGCGCAGCCGCGCCACCAAATGCCCGCCAATAAAACCGCCGCCACCGGCGATGACAATCAAATCTTGTTTATTTATCATATTCCATCATTCGTTTTAACACCCGTTTTAATTGTTCGGGTGAATGTTCATTGCGATACCCCGCGAAATCGAGTGCAATTTCTTGGCGACGCACTGGGTCGGTGAGCAATTCAATCGCCTCAATACACTGTGCAACATTGCCCTGATACATGGTCGCGCCCATGCCAAAACGCTGCACGCGCTCGGCCATACAATAGCCTTTGCTCACAATAACGGGTTTGTCGAACAACGCGGCCTTGGTTAGCAACCCGCTGCTGGGCAAAAAATTCTCGTAAGCTGCATACACAATATCGCAGACCTCTATCAGGGCGTTGAATTGGGCTTGGTCGGGGATATGTTTGAGATAAAAATAGCAATGTTTTGACTCAGACGCCATCAATTCGTCAATCACACGCAATTCGGCTTTGCTAAAGGTGTCGCGCACCAAATGCCCAGCGAATAAGAAAAACCAGCCGCGTTCGGCGCACTGACGCGCCACTTGTGCCAATGCCGCCACGCCTTTGCGTTGGGCCAAACTGCCTACCACCCCAATGATGGGCCGCCCAGCCGCCGCTTGTTTGACGGCGATGGCGGGGGCAAATGCGCGATCTGGCGTGGTGTCGTCTTGTGGGTCGGGAAATGGGATGACGGGCTTGCCGATCATGTGCGAGAGCGCCTCGGCCCCGCCCTCATCGAGCGCGGCAACGGCATGGCAGCGCTGCGATCGTAGCCCCGCAAAGGGGTGCGCTGGCCCGCGCCGAAAATTAGGGCGCGAAATGCCAAAACGCTGATAGCTTGAGCTGAAATATAGCCCCGTCCAGCGATAAGGCATCAGCCGGTCAATCCATTGCGACATCAACCCAAGCGACAAGTAGCCATCTAAATAACTGAAAAACACCAGATCGGGTTGCCACCGCGTTTGCGTCACGGCAGCCTCAATCGCTTTTATTGTGCTGTTCCAGCGTGCCCACACCTCTAGCGTGGCCCGCATCCGCTGAACATGATATTGGTTGGGGGGCGGGTCAGTATAGGCGAAAATGCGACAATTTTGGTGCGTGGTAGCGCAGTTTTCATGCACCCACGTTTTCACCGCCTCTGGCTCGGCGCAACAAACGATTGTGCGATACCCCAATTCGAGCGCAGCCCGCGTGTGCAGGCAAATATCGGTGGTGTGATGTCCGCCTTTCATGCCATCAACAAAGACGATGGTGGCGGCTGTATCGGTTTGGCGCGTGGTCGTATTCAAGATCGCTGTGTGTTTTTAGGGCGCAAATTTTAATTGATGCTTAAAGTCGCAAATGAAAGTGAGGCTTGAAATGAACAACAAAAAACCGGTCAAGCTTTTGCTTAACCGGTTTTTTGAACGCATTAGACCAATCTGGCAGGCTTATTTGCGGCGACGCGCAACCAACCCTGCGGCCATGGTGACCACGCCAACGGCGAGCAAAGGCAAGCTCGGCGAAGTCGCTTCTTCGTCACCTGTGCGTGGCAATGGCACGTAAACATAGCGCACCACTGGCTTTTGCACAATCACTGGGCGCTCAATCACGATCACTTGGGGCGTGGCTTGGGGCGGTGGTGGTGGGGCAACAGGTTGTGGGCCGGTAGCCGCAATGGGCGCACGGGCATAGTTGTCGTTCGGGTTATCGGGGTGCGCGGCTGTTACGCGGGCCTCGTTGAAGGCTGACCCTGCCGCGATTGCGCGGGCGACAACGGTGATGTTGAGCACTTCCATCGGGCGCATTTCACCAACATTGACAGTAATATTTT
>JAHBAL020000110.1 GCA_018500105.2 Anaerolineae bacterium | reverse complement strand
AGATGTGTATAAGAGACAGGTGTTGGACTGTGTTTGTGCCCCAGCCAGCTATGTAGGCCAAACAGCAGCCAAGGTAGCCATGCGGCGCTTGCCAGCAAGGGCAGTTGTTGGATGAGGTAGCCGGTAAGGTAGCCGCCCAAGGCCCACGCTACTGCGCCAAAACAGGCGGCGGCGCGATTTTGGGCGAGGCTTTTGAAATAAAAATATGCCCCCCATGCGGTAATGACCAAATGCGCCACAACCTCGGTGGCATAGCTGGTGTAGGTGTAATCGCGATTCCAGTGCAAGAGGGCGCTTAGCCAACGAATGGGATAGAGCGCTTGGGTTTGCAATTGGGCGGCAAAAGGCTGCCCGCCCAGCACGTAGGGCGACCATAAGGCCAATTCGCCGTGCCAAAATTGCGCCACGCTATACCACGCGGCGGGGTAGAAAAATGAGGTGGTGTCGCCCGGCGCGAGAAAGGCTTGGTCAACCTCGCGGCTGGCCCACAGCGGCCAGTGTAGCAGCACAATTAGCCCGGCCAAACCGGCGCAGGCGAGCAAATCGGCCCAAGGCACACGGGCTGCAAATTGGGCAAACGTTGGGCGCGAATGCGAGCGATGTGTTGACATGCACCCTCGATTCTACAGACATCTTGCAAGCAGCCTATAATTGTGACATTCGTAATGAATGATGAATTATGAATGATGAATGATGAATTATGAATGATGAATGACGAACGGCTTGTGCATTCATAACTCATAACTCATAACTCATAACTCATAACTCATAATTCATCATTCATAACTTAGTTTGAGGAGATAATAAATAAATGGCACATACATTACCCGCGCTCACTTACGCTACTGATGCGTTAGAGCCACATTTCGACAAAATGACGATGGAAATTCATCATGGCAAGCATCATCAAGCCTACGTCACCAATTTGAATAATGCGTTGGCGGCTTATCCTGATCTTCAAGGCAAAACGGCTGAGGAGCTAATTAAGGATTTGAATGCCGTGCCAGAAGCGATTCGCACCGCCGTGCGCAATAACGCGGGCGGGCATGTGAATCACAGCATGTTCTGGACGCAAATTGCGCCTAGCCGCAACCGCTTGAGCGGTGCGCTAAAGGCCGATATCGAAGCCACATGGGGTTCGGTAGATGCGTTCAAAGAGGCGTTCGAGAAGGCCGGTTTGGGCCGCTTTGGGTCTGGCTGGGTGTGGCTGGTGAAGAAGGATGGCAAGTTGGCGATCACCTCGACTGCAAACCAAGACAACCCCATGATGGAAGGCGCAACGCCCATCGTCGGCTGTGATGTGTGGGAACACGCCTATTATCTGAAGTATCAAAACCGCCGTGCAGACTTTTTGAAAGCATTCTGGGAAGTCATTGACTGGAATGATGCCGAAGGTCGCTACGATGCCTAATGCGTGGTCATGATTCCGGCGATGACGAAAGTTAACATCGGTTAATTATGACAAATGACCCTAGACAACTTTGCGTTTGTGGGGTATAAATGCCCACCATAAAAGTTAGGCTTTTTTGCCAAACTTTAGCAAAGTTATCATAACCAATCGCAATCATATTGCACAAAACTGCACAAAATTAAGGAGAAAAAACAGCAATGGCTCACGTTATTACCGCTCTATGCTTGCGCGATGGCGCTTGTGTAGATGTCTGCCCAGTTGAATGTATTATCAAAGGGATGCCCGAAGCCGAATGGCCTTGGTTCTTTATTGACCCAAACACTTGTATTGACTGTGGCGCTTGTGTTCCAGAATGCCCCTATGAGGCCATCTTCCCAGAGAGCGAAGTGCCCGAAGCCTATACCATGAAGGCTGGTCAAGGCTTGCAACCCTTTGGTGCTGATCGCATCACTGCCGAGGGCGGCGAAGTGGTGAACTTGTTGGACGCCATCGCGATTCCCGGCGCACCTTATTCGGAAGTGTCAGCCGCGTCAATCAACGCCGCTTTCTACACCGAAGGCCCCGGTTACGGCGCCAAGAATATGGAAGGGTATTAAACCCCTGCATTAATTCATTAACAAGCCGCCTTGAAACTCAAGGCGGCTTGTTTGTTTTTATTGCGTCATCCGCTGGCGCATGACCTCGTAGCCAAGCACAGCCGCCGCCGAGGTTGTGCCAAGTGAATGGCGGAATTGGCGGGCGTAGGGGATTTGCAGCAGCACGTTGGCACGCTCGACCAGTTTTTTTGCCACACCGCGTTTTTCGCCGCCCACCACCACAAACAGCGGCCCACGCAAATCGGCCTTGGGCAGGTCAATGGCGTTATCTTCTTCAGCCATCACGGCCAACTTCAGCCCCAATTGCCCCAACGCCTCAGCCGCGCTTAGCGCATCGTCGGCAATGGCTGTGGGAATTAACTCAGACGCCCCGGCGCTGGCACGAGCGACCGTCGTTGCCGCGCTCATCCAATTGCGCGGACGCACCACCAGCCCCGCCGCGCCACAGGCATATAAGGCCCGCACGGCTTGCCCAAAATTAAACGGATCTTCGACCCCTTCGAGCATGACGACGAACGAATTTGGCTCGGCGCATAGCTGCGCGAGCGGCGTATAGATGCGGTCTCCCACCACTGCTACCACGCCGCCATGCGTATTGCCGTCGGTCATGCGCTCAAGCTCATATTCACGGATGCGCATGAGGGGCACATTGTGGGTTCGCGCTAGTTTTTCTAGTTTGCCGATATCGTAATCGCGGCGGTTGTATTCGACATAAATTTTGTGGATGGGGCGGCTGCGGCCTTTCAGCGCGGCTTGCACCGAAATTAGCCCTTCGAGGGTGGTTGTGTCCATTATGTTGATTGTGAGAATCTCAGTAAGCTGTGTCATTGACACAGCTTACTGAGATTATATAGTGCCTGATGGTCATCCAAAACGCCATTTGCTCCGTATAATGACAGTGAGGCATGAAAACCACGATGACCGACGCCCTAGACCACGCCATTGTTCACACCTTGGCCTATGCCGATGTGTTTGATTACCCCCTCAGCGCCGCCGAAGTGCATCGTTATTTGATTGGCGCGGCGGCGGCTCCGGCTGAGATTGGCCGACGATTGGGCGCGTTGTCAAACGGGCGAAAGCAAATCGAGCAACATGGCGACTGGTTTGTGCTGCCGGGCCGCGCCGAAAATTGCATGGCCCGGCGCAATCGCGCGTTTGCCTCGGCGCGGTTGTGGGCGCAGGCGCAGCGTTGGGCGGCTCGTATTGCCGCGTTGCCATTTGTGCACATGGTCGCCGTTACTGGGGCGTTGGCAATGAATAACGCGCCCGATCACGATGACATTGACCTTTTTCTCATTACCCAGCCGCGCCGCGTTTGGCTGGCCCGTGCCATGACGGTGGGCATCGTGCGGCTGGCGCGGCTGGCTGGCACGGGGTTATGCCCAAATTATGTGTTAGCGGTCACGGCCTTGGCCCAAACCCAACAAAATTTGTTCATTGCGCATGAAATTGCTCAAATGGTTCCTTTGTTTGGCGACGATGTGTATCATCAATTGCGGGTGGCGAATGATTGGACTGCGCAATGGTTGCCCAATGCCAACGGCCCGCCTCAGTTGCCCATTACGCCCGCTTGGCTAGGGCACACGGCGCTGCGGGCCAAGCGCGTGGGCGAAAATATGCTGGGTGGCGCAATTGGCGATTGGCTAGACGCGCATGAGCAACAGCGTAAATCACGCAAATTTGCTCACTATCAGCGCAGCAACCCTGCCGCCGCACAGCTCGATCAGCAACGCGCCAAGGGGCATTTTAACGATCACGGCACAAAAATTATGCAAAACTATCAATTGCGCGTGTCCAATCTGAAAATTCCCTTCGTTGTTGGGGGGGATGACGTTTGCCGTGCTTGAAACGGTTGTATTGTAGAAAAACCTGATGACAGATATCTTATTTGGACAATCCTATTATTTGCGTTTCGACCCCAAGCTGTGGGATGCGATGCAGCCTTATCCGCCGTTGGGCACGCTTTATGCCGCCAGCTACATGCGCGAACGCGGCTACGCCGTCGCTGTGTTCGATGCCATGCTGGCGCAGTCTGAGCAAGCATGGGATGCGGCCTTGGCGCAACATCGGCCTAAATTTGCCGTTTTGTTTGAAGATAATTTTAACTACTTGAGCAAAATGTGTCTTTCCCGGATGCGCGAAGCCGCCTTTGTCATGATTGACATGGCAAAACGGCGCGGCTGCACGGTCATTGTTGGCGGGGCCGATGCCACCGATCACAGCCAGCGCTATTTGGCGCACGGGGCCGATTTTGTGCTGATCGGCGAGGGGGAAGAAACGTTGGGTGAATTGCTCGATGCGCTGACGGGGCGCTCGACCCAGCCGCTTGAGCGCATGCTTGGCCTTGTGTGGCAGCAAACCGCGCTGCCTACCCGCCGACCCGATCTGCGCCAACTCGACGCGCTGCCTTTTCCGGCGTGGGATCTCATTGACATCGCGCAATATCAGCACATTTGGCAGCAACGACACGGCTATTTTTCGATGAATATGGTGACCACACGCGGCTGTCCCTATCATTGCAATTGGTGCGCCAAACCAATTTGGGGTCAGCGCTACAATGTGCGCTCGCCCGAAAATGTGGTGGCCGAGCTGACGCTGCTGCACCAACACTATCGGCCCGATCACATTTGGTTTGCCGACGATATTTTTGGCCTCAAGCCGGGCTGGATCGAACGTTTCGCCGAACTGCTGGCCGTCGCCAATCTCGCCATTTTGTTCAAATGTTTATTGCGGGCCGATTTGGTCAGCCCAGCGGTGGCCGCCAATTTAGCCAAGGCGGGCTGCAAAACCGTTTGGATGGGCGCGGAGTCTGGTTCGCAAAAAATTTTGGATGCCATGGACAAGGGCAACGCCGTGCAAGATATTTATCGCGCCACGCAATTGCTGCGCCAACACGGCATCGAGGTCGGCTTTTTCTTGCAGTTTGGCTACCCCGGCGAAACATGGGCCGATATTGGGCTGACGCGCCAGATGGTGCGTGACTGTTTGCCCAACGACATCGGTATTTCGGTCAGCTACCCCTTGCCGGGTACAAAATTTTACGAGCGGGTGCGGGCCGAGTTGGGCGACAAGCAAAATTGGGTGGACTCAGACGACCTCGCCATGCTGCATCACGGCCCATTTCCGCAAGCGTTTTATCGCAAATTGCATCGTTTTGTTCACGCCGAATATCGGCTGCAAAAAATGCGACGTGGTTCTGCCCGCGCAATGCTCGCCGCATTGCCGAGGCTGGCCGCTGAATGTTTTCATTATGTCAAGGGGCTTTTGTCGCTGCGGCCTTATCTCGCAAACAAGTAACGCATGATGCACAAGCTGACGATTTCACCACAAAATGCACGAAGCACGCAAACATCTGCGCTAAAAATCCCTAATCCCTAATCTTTAATCATCATTCACACCTCACCCATAAACACCGCCTTCTCCCGCAAGGCATTGGTCTATGACGACTATTGCGCCCACAACGCCGCCGTGCGCTGGGCGCGGTCGGTCATACGCCAACAGGTGCTGGCTCACACAGCGCCCGGCAGCGCCTTGCTCGAACTCAACGCCGGAACTGGCGAAGATGCGCTCTTTTTTGCCCAGCACGGGCGACACGTTCACGCCATTGACATCGCCGATGGCATGGTGCTGGCAATGGCGCAGAAAGCTGCCGCCTCACCAAGCGCATCATTCACCACACAACAATTGTCGTTCACCGAGCTAAATTGCATTGTCGATCCGCGCCAAGCCGTGCCGAAATACCAGCTCGTTTTTTCAAATTTCGGCGGGCTAAATTGCATCGCCGACTTGCGGCAGGTCACGCGCCATTTGCCGCCGCTGCTGGTGAATGGCGCATATGTGGTGTGGGTGGTTATGCCGCCCATTTGCCCGTGGGAATTGGCGCAAGCCGTGCGCGGGCAATTCAAAACCGCGTTTCGTCGCCTCACCCCCCATGGAACCTTGGCCCATGTCGAAGGCGCATATTTTCGCACTCACTATTTCACGCCCAGCCAAGTTTTGCACGCGCTTGGCCCGCAATTTCGCCTGCGCGGGCTGCACGGCATTGGCGTATTTAGCCCGCCCTCATTTCTCGAAGGCGTTCCAAAGCGCTTGCCGAGGCTGTTCGGCTGGCTATGTCGCCGCGATGAAACTTTGGCGCAGCACTGGCCGTTCAACCGCGTGGGCGACTATGTCATGCTGACCGCGCAATTTTGCCCCGATGTTTAACTGGCTCACCCAACTCCCGCGCCAACATGGCGTGTATGCCGCCGCTGCGCCAACACCTGCGCATGAGGTATTTGCGCAAGCCTATGTGCGGGTGCGCCAGCGCGAGGGCCGCATTTATGACGACGCCACCTTGCGCCACTTGCCCGCCATCGCGCCCCAACACCCATTGGCAAAAGAATGGCGTGCTCGCGCCGAATCTGCCGAGCGCCTTGTGCGCCATCTGCGTCACAAAACGGCTGCGGCAGTCCCATTGCGCTTGCTCGATATTGGTTGTGGCAATGGCTGGCTCAGCCACGCACTGGCCCAATCGTTGCCAAATAGCGCCGTCGTCGGCCTCGACATCAATTTGCCCGAATTAAGCCAAGCTGCCCGCGTGTTCGCGGCCACGCCCAATTTGGCATTTGTGTATGGCGAAGCGCAACATCTGCTGCCCGCCGCCCCTTTTGACGTGATCATCATCGCCAGCGCCGCCCAATATTTTGCCGATCTGCCTGCGCAAGTGCGGGTGTGGCGCGAATTGTTGGCCGCGCAGGGCGAAATTCATTTGCTCGACAGCCCGTTTTATCCAAAATCGCAACTGGCAAACGCCCAAGCCGCCACCCGCCGCTATTACCAAAGCCACGACGTGCCCGAATTGGCGGCGCATTATCACGCCCATGACCTGACGCACTGGCTGCAATTTCAGCCTCGGCTGATGTATGACCCGTTGGCGCTCAAAAATCGCGTGCGGCGGCGCTTGGGTTGGCGTGGCGCGGCCTCGCCGTTTCAATGGTGGTGTTTGCATGTCTAAGCTCGCCGATCGCCTTGGTGTGGTTATCCTCGCCTTTGCCGTTTTTGCCGCGCCCTTGCGCTGGCGTGCGACATTGGCCGAGCGGCCAAACCTGCCGATTTATGCCGATTTCACCAGCATTTTGCTGCCGCTCAGCCTTGTCGCCATGTTGGCGGCGGGTTTATTCGCCGCCTTTGCCTCGCCCCCGGCTCAAATTAGCCGTCCCCGCGCCTTGGGCGTTGAGCATGGGCTGTTGGCTGCGCTGCTGGCGTGTATGGCACTGAGCAGCCTAACCGCGCTCGACCCGCTGCTATCGTTTTGGCAAATGGCGCAATGGCTGGCCTTGATCGGAGCAAGCATCTGGCTATTGCGCCGTCACACACCGTTGTTTGAGAATGGGTTGCGCGTCGGGTTGATGGGGTTTGTGCTTTGCCAAAGCCTGATCGGCATCGGGCAAGTGGTGCAGCAACGGTCGCTTGGCTTGGCGGCGCTGGGCGAATGGGCGCTCGACCCGCACGTGCGCGGCGTCAGCGTGGTTATGCTGGGCGATTTACGTTTTTTGCGGGCTTATGGCTTGGCCGATCACCCCAACACGCTGGGCGGCGCGTTGGCGCTGGCGCTGTTATTTTTGCTGTTTAGCCCTTTGGCGACCACACGCCGCGTCAGCCGCGCCGTGATCACATTTGCCCACAGCCTTGGCGCGTTGGCGCTCTATCTCACATTTTCGCGGGCCGCGTGGTTGGCGTGGGGGATTGGGTTAGTGGTCGGGGCGGGGTGGCTGGCGTGGCGGCGGCAGGTT
>JAHBAL020000088.1 GCA_018500105.2 Anaerolineae bacterium | reverse complement strand
GGGCACCGGCGCAGCCGTGCTATCGGCAGATGGCGTTGTGGCGGCGGCTGGCGCGGGGGGGCCCGCTGCTTGGCCTTGTCCTTGACGCCCTTGTGCCCCCTGACCCGCTTGTGCGCCGGTGCCCCCTTGACCCGTAAAGCCAGCAGGTCGGCCACTCACCCCAATCGCCAATCGCACCTTCACGGTGTTGATGTTGCCACTGGTCGTGGCCGCAGGGGCAATATATTCAACCGTTGCTGTAATGGGGCGGTTGTTATAGGCTTGTAATAATACCCGCGACTGTTGTCCCACCCGCACGTTGGCAATATCGGCCTCGTCAACGTCAATTTCAAACAAGGGGCGATCAAGCGCGATCACTTCCATCGCCTTTTGTCCGCCGTTCATGTAATCGCCGACATCGAAATTTAAGGTTGTGATCACGCCATCAAATGGCGCATATACGGCGGTGCGCTTTAGGTTGGCATCGGCTTGTTGCCACGCAATTTCGGCTTGCTCAAGTTTGGCCTTGGCCGAAGCGACGCTTTCTTCATTATTGGGTTTTTGCAGTTGGTCAAGTTTGGCTTGCGCATTTGCCACTTGCGACTCTGCGGCGGCGATCTGCCCCAATTTGGCTTTTTCAAACAACTTGTTATAGTTGGCCTGTGCCACACTCAAATCATTTTGGGCGCGGGTGAGGTCGGTTTTGCTGTTGTCAAGCGCCCGTTGATAATTGGCCTGCGCCAACGCATAATCATTGTTGGCCTTCTCAAGGCCAGTTTTTGAGTTGTCGAGCGCCTTTTGATAATTGGCCTTAGCGACATTGTAATCATTGGTCGCCTTCTCAAGGTTCAAGCCCGCCGAACTGCCACCGATGCCCGCTGGATTGGTTTTATAAGCGCGGTCATAGGCGGCTTGATTGGTTTTGAGCGTGGCTTCGGCGTTTTGCAATGCGCCGAGCGCACTGGTGACGCTTGTGTCATTGCCCGCCGCCGCCGATTGGGCTGAACGCAATGCCACTGCCGAATTATCTAACTGTGCCTTGGCCGAGGTGATTTCTTGCGATACGCCTTTGGCGGCATCTTGTTTTTGCTTCAAGGCATTTTGTGCATTGAGCAAATTGGCTCGCGCCGAGGCCACATCGTTGGCGCTGGGGCCTTTTTGCAAATCGGCCAACGAGGCTTGCGCACTCGCAAGCTGTGATTTCGCGGTGTCAATATCACGCGAATCTGCGGCTTTGATCGTTTGGCTAAATGTCGCCAAAGTGCTCAAATAGCTGGCATAGGATTGTTTGGCCGTAAATTCGAGGTCAGATGTGTCTTGCCGAGCCAAAAATTGACCTGCTTTGACCTGATCCCCCAACTTTACGGCCAAAGTCACCACTTGCCCGGCCCGTGGAAAAGCCACAATGCCAACATTGCGAGCAATAACTTTGCCATTGGCGACGACTTTGGTCTCTAATGTGCTTTTGTCAACCGTAATTTTCGTCGCTGTCGCCAAATTGACTTCAGCCGTTGCCGTGTTGCTTGCGCCAACGCCAAAACGCCCCAGTTGCTGTTGCACGACCGCACAGCTTGCTAACGTTAACATGCTCATTAACCCCAATGCCGTTAATGCCTTTGATTTTTTCATGAGACCTCCTAAATCTCTTTCCCCTTTTACTATCGCCAATTGGCCCTAAAATTGAATCGCTTTCAAGCAATATCACGACCATTCTAGCCAAAATTGCGTCCTAACTTGTAAATAAATGAAAACGGGATGAGTGCTTTTTACGTTTTTTTTACATGGCACGCAGGCTCAAAATTGCCTCTAGCACCCCACCGCCAATTGCCAACGCTTTGTCAGAAATGCTGAAACAATGGCTCACCTCAGCGCGGGGGTCAATATCGGCGACTTTTAGCCCAGCCGTCACCACACTATCATCATGAATGATGCCACGCAAAACCCCGTTGATGGTCGCCAGCACAGGCTGGGTCGCCCCTTGCGCATTGGCAACTTGTGCCAAAATTTCGCCCGCCTGCACCTGATCGCCAATCGTGCGCACCCCCAAAAAACGCCCATCACACGGCGCACGCACCACCCGCAATGCGCCATGCCCGCCAATTTCGCCCGGCAAGCCTGTGTTGGGCTGGGCTGCCCCGCGCCGAATCACACGGCCCAAATTGTGCCCGCGCATGGTCTCGACAATGGCGTGACAATCTTGCCCAACCGTAAAGCCCGGCCCACAGGCCACGACCACTGGCGCATCGTCAATGGCTGTGCCGGTATTACGCTTTGCCAAAATACAATCTACCACCGCCACCGGCTGCAAAGCATGACGGCATTGGCAGGCTGGATCAACCATAATCGGCACGCTGCTGCGTTGCCATGCGGCGCTGGATTCACGCACATCCGCAATCAACTCAGCCCGCACCTCTTCAACGACGATTTCGCGCTCGAATACCGCTGAAGCAAATGCCACTGTGCGCCGGATGACCAAAGGGGTTGGCAAATCGGTGCATAGCACGCGAAAACCAGCCCGATGCAGCCGATAGGCCACGCCCGTGCCAAGATCACCCGCGCCTTTTACAATCACAACGGGCGCTCGATCAGTCGTTATGGGCGCAGCCATTGGGTATGAATACGGGTCATGGCTGGCTCGAACCAGCCGATATGCCCAATATTGGGCGGCAATGTGCCGTCCCAGCGCTCAATTGTCACCGCAAATGAGCCATCGGCTTGTAATTTGGCCTGAAAAGTGCCAATGGCAGGCAAGCCATCTGCCCCCAACACCAAATCATCCTCCCCAATCAGCATTTCAGGAATCAACCCATCTTCGTTAAATGCCTCCATTGGGAAATAACCTGTCAGGGTTTCGCCATCAAAGTAACCCAGCCCTTCCCAATCATCCTCGACAGCCACATAATATTCCGGTGACAGCGAGTTCATCGGCAATGGGTTGGGGCTGGCCGACCATAGCACCTGCCATTCGGCATTTTCGGTGCATTCGATCGAGACAATCTCACGGGCATCGCTGCTGGCAATGTAATGACCTTCTATTTTTTTCATAGGTTTTTGGGGGATAGGTTACAGAGTTGTGGGTTGCAGGTTGCAGAGTTGCAGAGTTGCAGAGTTGCAGAGTTGCGGGTTGAAGCTTTGCAACTCTGCAACCTGCAACTTTGCATCTTAAAATCGCTCATCTGGATGCAGGGCTGCAGGGCGTTCGCAGGTGCTGCTCAGGTGAATGTGTCGCTCCTCGCGTGAGGCGTCGTGAAAAGCGTGCATGAGGTCGAGCACATGATAGGCCATCGCGCCATTGGCACGGTGTTGGCGACTTTGTTGAATGGCATGGGCCATATCTGCCACCCCCAAGCCACGACTGTTTTGGGTGTAGGCGCGGGTAATGGGCACTTCGGACCATGCCGTCTCGCCGCTGCGCTTGAGCATAATCGGCCCGCCAAAAATATTGGGGTCGGGCACAACCAGTGACCCTTCGCTGCCATACACCTCGATCCGCGGCACGGTCGAACCCCACGAGTCGAACGTGGTGATGATGGTCGCCACCGCACCATTGACAAAATCTAAAATGCCGGTCACATGCGTGGGCGTGTTGACCTTAATTTTTTGCCCATAACGCGGGTTTTGACCGGTGATGGTGCGTTCGGCGAAGCTGATTTGGGCCGAGCCGGTGACACGGCGCACCGGACCCAAAAAATTGATGAGCGCAGTCAAATAATAAGGCCCCATATCAAACATTGGCCCTGCGCCGGGTTGATAGAAAAAGTCGGGGTTAGGATGCCAACCCTCTGGGCCGTGACTCATCATGAACGCAGTTGCGGCAACCGGCACACCAATTGCGCCATCGTCAATCATTTGGCGGCACGTTTGCAACCCGCCACCCATAAATGTGTCGGGGGCGCACCCCACCCGCAAGCCTTTGGCGGCGGCCAATTCGAGCACGGCTTTGCCTTGTTCGCGGGTTATGGCTAAGGGCTTTTCGTTATGCACGTGCTTACCCGCATTCAGTGCCGCCAAAGCCACATCGCCATGCACCGCCGGAATGGTCAAATTGATCGCAATCTCGATGCTGGGGTCAGCTAACAATTCGTCTACTGTGCAAGCCCGAACGCCGTGCTCGGCCCCTTTTGCATGAGCGGCCTCCATATTAATATCGGCACACGCCACGATATCTAAAATATCGAAGGTTTTGCCAGCCTTAAAATAAATGCCGCTAATATTGCCGCACCCGATAATGCCTACTTTGGTCTTGTTCATATAAAAAAATCGCGTAAAAAATCAGCAAATTGTCAAGACATATGCCCAAAACAAACCTATAATACACTTTAAGAATGTATCGGTTTTGCCTTAATGCCACAGCAAAAACATCATTGCATCTAGGTTTAGTGCCTTTTTTGCAGACGTTTGTCTGTTCCCATAAATCAATTTTACTCTTGCTTGCACTTACGCTTTCAGTGTTTAGCTTGAGCGCTTGTAGCATCGGCATCAAGCCAGATGGCTCGGTATCGCTGAATAGTAAAGATTCGCAAGGCGTGCTGAGCGTCAACATTGGCGGTGATTCTGGCGTGCTCAAGGTCGAGGCTTCGATTGCAGGCGACAATTCAATCTCGGTGAACGGCTATACGCGCAAGGCCCGCACCAATATGTCGCCCAACGGCATCAGCGAAAGCGTCGCCAAAGCCGTCGGCATTACCTCTATTCGTCCTTATCACCTCATCACCTTGTGGCAAGACCAAGCTGGCATTGTTTGGCGGGATGAGTATGAGATCGGGCGGCGCTTCGAGCCATTATTAAAAGGACGCGATCCACTCATTCTCAATCAGGTCAATGGGGATAACGGTAGCATTGTGGTGTTTGTCGAGCGCAAAATTACGCCGGTGATTTTGCCGACCAAGCCACCTACCGCCACGCCCATCCCGCCAACGCCAGCGCCACAATCCCCTACCGGGGCCGCTGGCGCAATTGTGGCAGAAACGCCGACGGTGGTCTTTTTGCCAACGGTTGAACTAAACCCGACGAACGAAGCTAATGCCAACCCGACGCGCCGCCCCACGCCGCGCCCGGCAACGGCCCAGCCACAAAGCAATATCCCAGCATTCCCAGCCTCTTCCGCTTGCCCACGCCGCGAGGTATGTATTTCGTCACCGGGCGCTGGCAGCACGGTGCGCGGCACTGTCACGTTATTTGGCACAGCCATTCACGACAATTTCAGCTATTACAAATTTGAGTTGTTAGATGGGCGTTGTACCAATGGCGTTTGCCACATTGCCAGTCTGTATGCCCCCGTTTACGGCGGCGCATTGTTGCAATGGGATACCCGCCGCATCCCGAACGGGCGCTATCTGTTGCGCCTCGCTGTCATTGACCGCAACGGCGGCGGTTACCCACAAGTGGCCGTTATTTCGGTCAACATTGCGAATTGAGCGAATGAGTGATTGGATGAATGACTGACTTTGGAGGTTAGAGATTAAGGATTAGGGATTTAGTTGCCTTCAATCCCTAATCCCCAATCCTGAAATCAGTCATTTACTCATTCACTCATTTCAGACCGGCGGCCAAGGGATGCTGCGTTGCCCGCGGGAAGGGGCGGGGAAATGGCCGAGGTGGATGAGGCCATCAAGACGGCGCTTAAAGGCCTTGATTTCAGATGTGGTGAGTAATTCTCGCAACACCGTCATTAAGTCCGACTTGCTGTCATCTAAAATTTGGCGCAAGCGCTGCATGTCGTCAAGCAACGCCGTCGGCAAGGGCTGATTAGCAAAATCCCAAATCACGGTGCGCAGTTTATGGTCTACATTAAAGGTAATGCCGTGATCAATCGCCCACAATCGCCCATCTAGCCCCAATAAGCAATGCCCGCTTTTGCGGTCAGCGTTATTGGTAATCAAATCAAACACCACCAGCCGTTGCAAGGCTTCAGCGATATCGGGGTTCTCACGAAAGGTAAAAAAATGCACATTTGGGTCGTTTTCGATAAATAACTGTACCGACCCCAGCCCATGTGGGCCATTGCGCAACACCGTTGGCGGGATCAAATGCCAGCCCAGTGCGTTGCTTACCAAATAGGCGGCCAATTCGCGCATACACAGGCTGCCCTCCGCAAAATCCCACAGGGGCGATTCGCCTTGTTGTGGCTTATACACCGCCAATACCTCGTTCGGTGGCAAGCTGCCCGCTGGCGCATTCGCCGCGCCCGCCGTCATTGTGCCCGACTCTGTCACCTTGACCAAAAATGTGTAATTTGAACTCCACGGGAGCAACCCCAAAGACGACATATTGCCAGTGCTAAGCAAGTGAAGGGTAGCGTCCATTATGCAAAAACAATCTCATCGCCGTGACCGTTGCGGCGCGGGCAAAATCCTTCGACATTGCCGTGCGAGTCCATTGGTTTGCCGCATAATGGGCAAATGGGGCGACCCCGTGAGACGATCTCGACAGCCTGGCGACTGAGCGCATCTATTTGCGCTCGTGAGCAAAACAGCCGCGCTACTTGCACAACGTTATCGTCCTCATCCTCTCCCCCGATCTCGTAAATGACCAAAATGACCAAGTTTTTGTCTTCGTCATACCCCAAACCCATTTTGCCAGCCCGAAAATCGGGGTCAATTGGGGTTTCTAATGGCAACCCAATCGGCATTTGCGAATAATTTGAACCTTTCGGATACCGATTTTTTAGATCGCGCAAAAATTCTTCGAGCGCTTTTCCCAATACATTAATTTGTTCTTTTTCACACAAAATATTAAGCACAGTATTGCCCTTACGCGCCTGCAAATAAAAGGTGCGTTGGCCGGGCACGCCAATCGCATCGGCGGTGATGCGAGACACGGGATTTAACTCGATAATACGATTTGGCACATCCACATTTTATACCACTTACTAGCCCTCACTCACCACATCCTCAGCCAAATGCAGCATAATAAAGGCCATGCAACTTGTTGCAAAATTTTTGTTTTATTTAAGCATTTATTTTTTCTATCAGGATTTATATGCGAGCCTCATTATTATGGGTATTGCGTGCCTGTGGTGGATTGCTTTTCGGCGTGATCGGTTGGTCAGTGGCAGATTTAGTGCCCGCCAGCTTAAATTTGCCGTTCAACGCCGCAGTAACGCACATCATTATCACGCTGATCATCGGAGTTTTAGGCGTCTATCTGCTCCCAATCATTGCGGCGCGTCCCGCCTACGCGCTGATTGACCGTTTTACACACGCCACCCCGACCCAACTCTTGGCCGATGTGCTTGGCCTCATCGTCGGGTTGCTCATTGCTGCGCTGCTTACGCCGCCGCTGTCATATTTGCCAGATCCGTTCCGGCAAGTGATGCCATTCCTTACGGCCATTGTATTTGCTTACTTGGGCATTGTGGTGATGAGCGCACGCCACCGCGAATTTTTCGCCATTTTCAACCCGCGTGGGCGCATCAGCCGCATCCCGCGAGATGAGCGTAGCGATGGCGAACGCGGCAACCTCCATAGCACTCAGGCCGACGGCATTAGCCCTGCTGCCAATGCAGTCAATCGTGATCGCATTTTGCTCGATACCAATGTCATCATTGATGGTCGCGTGATGGATATTGCCAGCACCGGCTTTTTGCGCAGCGAGCTAATCATCCCGCGATTTGTGCTAAACGAGCTGCAATTTATCGCAGACGATACCGACACCATGCGCCGCTCACGCGGGCGGCGTGGCATCGAGGTATTGCGAAAATTACAATCTGACCCGCTGGTCGTCTCGCGGCTGGTAGATGATGACGTGCCAACTGTGCGGCAGGTGGATGAGAAATTGATTGCCTTGGCCAAACAATGGAATTGCCCCATCATGACCAACGACTATAATCTCAACAAAATCGCCTCCTTGCAAGGGGTGATGGCGTTAAATATTAACGAACTCGCCAATGCACTCAAGCAAGCCATGATACCGGGTGAGCGCGTAACCTTGCAGATTTTGCAAGAAGGCAAAGAATTTGGGCAAGGAATCGGGTACCTTGAAGATGGAACGATGATTGTGGTCGAAGATGGTCGCCGTAATCTGAACAAAACCGTTACTGTGACGGTTACTAAAGTATTACAAACCGCCGCTGGGCGTATGATTTTTGCAAAATAATTATGTCACTTCATATTTACAATGTTCTCGCCAGAGAAAAGCAAGTTTTCACCCCTATTGTTGATGGGCAAGTGATGATGTATGTGTGCGGCCCTACGGTCTACGACTATTCGCATTTAGGCCACGCCAAGACCTATGTTTCGTTTGATATTGTCAATAAATGGTTGCGTTATAGCGGCTACAAAGTGCGCTATGTGCAAAACATCACCGACGTGGGGCACTTGCTCGACAGCGGCGAAGATCGCATCCTCAAACGCGCCCGCCAAAGCCGTGTCGAGCCGATGGAATTGGTCGAAACGTATATGCGCGAATATTTTGCTGACATGGACTCGCTGGGTGTGATGCGCCCCGATATTTCGCCGCGTGCGAGTGCGCATATTCCTGAGCAAATCGAGATGATTCAAACCTTGATCGGCAAGGGCCATGCCTACGAGTCGAACGGTTCGGTGTATTTCAGCGTCGAATCTGACCCCGATTACGGCAAATTGAGTGGGCGGCGTATCGAAGAAAACGAAGCGGGCAAACGCATTGCCGTGCGTGAAGAAAAGCGCCATCCAATGGATTTTGCGTTGTGGATTCGCGCCGATGACAAGCATATTTTGCAGTGGGCTTCGCCTTGGGGGCGCGGCTATCCGGGCTGGCATATAGAATGCTCGGCTATGTCGGTCAAATACCTCGGCCAAACCTTCGATATTCATGGCGGTGGTATTGACAACATTTTCCCGCACAACGAGTGCGAAATTGCCCAAAGCGAGTGCGCCCACGACACCCAATTTTCCAATTATTGGATGCTGACCGGCAGCCTGAATGTAGATGGGGTGAAGATGAGCAAGTCGTTGGGCAACTTTGTCACCATCAAAGACGCGCTTAAGGAATACCGGCCCGAGGCATTGCGCTTCTTCATTTCGTCGGGTTTGTATCGCACCCCCGCCGACTATAGCGCCAGCGCCCTCGATGCCGCCGCCAAGGGGTATGAACGGCTGAATACGGCTGTGCGCCGTGTGCGTGATACCTTGGCGCGAGGCGAGATTCGCGGTGATGAGTCTACCAGCGGTCGCTTGATAGACCGGCTTGACCAAACGCGAATGCAATTTACCAGCGCCATGAACGACGACTTTAACGCGCCCATCGCGCTCAGCGTTTTGTTTGATTTGGCAAAAGACATGAACTCGGCGATTGACGCGGGCACGGCTTCGCGCATGGTATTAGAGCAAGCCGCGCAGGTGTTTCAAGAATTGGGCGGCGATGTGTTGGGCGTGGTGCGCAACGAGGCCAAACCCACCGCATCGGCGGGCAACGCCGAACGCGAGGCGGCGCTGATCGAAATGTTGATCGAGATGCGCATCGAGGCGCGTAAGTCCAAAGACTTCGCCCGTTCCGATGCCATCCGCAATCGCCTTGCCAAGCTTGGCGTGGTGCTCGAAGATGGCGTGAAGGGCACGAGTTGGCGCGTAGCGTAATATAACGCCGCATATGATTAACAAATCAGATGCGGCGTTTTTATTTTTTCTGACAGCTTCGAGCAAAAATTCCCAACTTATATAACCGCTTAATCAAGATGGAATAAACCAGATGCATAAATTGTTACGTCACCCCGAAGCGCAGCGAGGGGTCTTTGCGGAAAATCAGCACGATGATTAAATTTCCGCAAAGATTCCTCCTCGTTCCTCGTCGGAATGACGCCCAAAATATATGCAGTCAAAATCCATCTTGATTGGGAGGTTGGTATTATCGTTGGTCGCCATCGCCTTTAATTTTGCCACGTTCGAGGCGGTCAAACAGCTTGGTGATATTGGCGCTCGCCACTTCTTCCAGCGTCACATCTAGCTCGGTGGCAATTTGGGCCAAATACCACATCACATCGCCCAATTCCTGCTTAAGCGCCTCTCGATCATCGGCAGAAATCACCCCGTTTTTGTCGCGGAAGATTTTCTTCACTTTGCCGGCGACCTCGCCGGCCTCATTCACCAGCCCCAACGTCGGGTAAGTAATGGCGTGTTCGCAATGAATCAAACTCCATGTCCGCCGCGACAAGGTTTGATAATCGTTTAGTCGTTCTATTTTCATAAGGGCTAAGGTTGCAAGGTTGCAGGTCGCAGGTGGCAGGTTGCAGGTTGCAGGTTGCAAGGGGCATAGTTTAACGCATCTACTTAGCACTTAGCGCTTTTAACTTGCCACTCTGCCACTCTGCAACCTGCAACTCTGCAACCTGCCACCTGCAACTCTGCCCCTGCCCCCTGCAACCCACAACTCCTGCTACTTAGGACTTATAATCATGGGGTTTTAAATAACGAGGAGATAAGAATGCCACAATTGATCACCCCAAACAACATGCGCGGCGGCATGGGCGGCCCGGCTCCGATGCGAGCACAAGTGTTGGATGTGGGCAAACAACCCGAAGTGAAATCGGCGCTGCTATCTGGGCGCATCCAGGGCCTAACCGCGCCGTTTATGTATCATGATCCATCGAAAGAAATCGCCTTTGTGCTGATGCCGATGGAGATGAACTTGCGCGACACCGACCAACAACGCATTATTGGGCAAATGACCCAAACGGTGATGCGCGGTTTGCCCGAAAACGCCCCCAAGGCATATTTGTTGCAGCCCAAGATGTTCTTCACCTTCCAATCGCTGGTCGAGGCGATTTTGGAGAAAGACGGTATTACCAAAGAAATGTTGGATGCACAACGCGCCAAGAGTGAATTGTTACGCGATTGGGCACGGATGACTGACGAAAATAGCGTTCGTGATAGCGTGCGCAAGAACGCCGATCAAGTGGACGCGGCTGTGTTTGAATTGTTGGCGATGAATATCGAAGCGGCTATGCAACGCGGCATCGAAGCCGCCGTGCAACAACTCAGCGCCATCGAAAAGATTTTGATGGAAGAGACGCCTTACGGCAAAAAGATGATGGTGCGAGCCACTGCCATCGAAACACTGCAAAAATCGCCCACTCGCGAGACCCTCATTGACTTATTGGTCAATGCACCTGACAGTGAAACCCGCGAAATGTTGGTTTCGGTAGGGTATCAATTGCTTGATTATCAGTTCTTCCAATTGCTCAGCCACAAGATTGAGGCCAGCGCCGACGCAGACAGCAAGAATGCCTTGATCGCGGTGCGCAAAGAGGTGCAAGATATTCGTGCCAAACTCGAAAGCGCCCAAAAAGATTATATGCGCTCGAAGGCTGATTTGATTAACAATATTTTGAGCAGCCAAGACCCATTGGCCACTGCCCGCGAACACGCCGAAGAGATTGACGAGAGCTTTTTGGATGTGGTGGCGGCCAATATTCAAAGCGCCCAACAACAAGGCCAACGCAAAGAACTGATTCAGGCCTTTGAGGCGGTTTATCGCATCGGGATGCAAATTATGACCGAGCGCCAACCCGTCGAAGTGCAAATTATGAACGCTTTGCTACAAGCCAAATACCCCGATGAAACCCAGCAAATATTGGAGCAAATTCGGGATGAGATGGGTCTGGATGACCGCTTCTGCGCCGTGATGGGCAAGATGGCCGAAGAATTGGCCGGACAAGACCGCAGCGAAGCTGCTGCCCGCATGACCGAGGTCATGATTCAGGCCCGTTCGATTTTGCCGAAATATGACCCCAGCAAGGACTGTCTCT
>JAHBAL020000093.1 GCA_018500105.2 Anaerolineae bacterium | reverse complement strand
TTGTCCGCCATATAGCACTGCTAAATTAAGCTTTTTTGTCATTGTGTTCTTCTTTGATTCGGGTTAAGCCTCTTCGTCTTCAAGCTCAAACAAATCGTCTGTTTTAATGCGATCTTGCCCCCAGTCGCCCAGAAGCTCTACCTCTAACTCTAGCTCAACGCCAAAGTTCTTCAATACCTCATTTTTTGCAAAATTGACCAATTGCATCACGTCTGACGCGGTGGCATGTTCGGCATTGACAAAAAAATTGGCGTGAATTTCTGAAATTTTGGCCCCGCCGATGCGTGTGCCTTTTAGCCCACATGCCTCGATCAACCGCCCTGCATAATCGCCTTTGGGATTTTTGAACATGCTGCCAATGGTTGCGCCGGGTGGCTGCGAGGTTTTGCGCTTGTTGTTAAATTCGTTGGCGCGGCGCTCTAGGTTGGTGCGATTATCACGACGCAGGTCGAAAATGGCGGATAGCACAATGGGGCGCTCGGCCAAACGATATTTTTTGAGCGCACTGCTACGATACTCGAATGCCAATTGGCGCGGCGTCCACCATTCGGGGGCTAGCCCGCGCCGCAAAATTCGCGCCATGTATAAATTGCTGGCGATATCGGCCCCGTGCGCCCCGGCATTGCCCACCACGCCGCCGCCCACTGTGCCCGGAACACCAATCGCCCATTCAAACCCAGCCAGTCCACGCTCGATGCAGTCGCGGGCCAGCGAGATGAGGCTGACGCCCGAATCTACCTCGACTCGTGCGCTGGTGTCGCGTACATTAAATTTGATCTCTTTGCTGCGGTTGATGACGACCATGCCGCGAATGCCCTTGTCGCTCACGAGCACATTGGCCCCGCCGCCCAGCACCAAACATGGCAAATTCATCTCGTCAGCGCGGCTGACAATGAGCGACAATTCCTCGCCGCTGCGGGCCTCGATGAGCAAATCGGCTGGCCCGCCGATGCGTGATGTGGTGTGCCGCGCTAGCGGCTCATTGCGTTTGGCTCGGGCTTGTAATTCGGCTAAATTCATTAAGAGTTGATAGCGGATAGTAATAGTTGATAGTTGATGGCTTAAAGCTCACGGCTCACGGCTTACGGCTATTTAAGCAAGTCCAGCAACCGTTCGCCAACTTGGTTGCCGTCGCCGGCGCTGAGGGTAATGATCACGTCGCCGGGGCGCAACTGCGAATACAACATGCCGATGGCGTCGCCCATAGATGAGGCGCTGCGGGCATCGCGGTGTGAGATTTTTCGCGCCACCTCAATCGAGTTGAGCGCGTTGGCGGCAAAGCCAAAGTCTTCGGGTTTTTCGCGGGCGGCGTAAATTGGCAACACCACCACATGATCAGCGTCTTTAAAGCAGGTCGCAAATTCATCCAACAACGATACGGTGCGGCTATAGGTGTGTGGTTGCCACACGGCCCAAATATTGCCGACCGGAAAACGCAGCCGCGCCCCAGCTAGCGTAGCGCGAATTTCGGTGGGGTGATGCCCATAGTCGTCGAAAACGCGCACCCCGCGCCGCTCGCCGCGCAATTGAAAGCGCCGCGCCGCACTGTGATAAGCGCCGAGCGCCTCGGCGGCGTCTTCGAGCGGCACGCCACAGGCATCGGCTGCAATCAGGGCTGCCAAGGCATTGAGGACGTTGTGTTGGCCCGACACCCGCAACGACACCGCCGTGCTGCGCCCATCTAAACTAGTGGCGGTGAAATCCATGCCGCCCAGCGGGTTGGCCCGCACATTTAGCGCTCGCCACGCCCCGCGCTTAATGCCATAATCTACATGGGGAATGGTTTTGTCGGGGTAATTTTGCGCCAATCGCTTGAGCATTTGCTGGCTGCCGGCATCGTCGGCGCAGGTGACCAACAAGCCATCGCTTTCGACCGATGAGGCAAATTGGGCGAAGGTGTTGAGCGTGTCGTCAAAATCTTTGTAAATATCGGGGTGGTCAAATTCGACATTGGTGATGACGGCGATTTTGGGCGCATAGCGCAAAAAAGTGCGGTCATATTCGTCGGCCTCAACCACAAAGGCATCGCCAGCGCCGTGACAGGCGTTGGTTTTTAGCACGCTTGAGGTCGCGCCGATGATGTAAGACGGTTCAAGCCCGGTCTGCGTTAGCACAACCGAGATCATGTCGGTGGTCGTGGTTTTGCCATGCGCCCCCGCTACGCCAATGCCCACTTTGTCTTGCAGGAGCAAATTGATCAAATCGCCGCGATGCCAGATTTTTAGCCCGCGTTTGCGGGCTTCAACCAATTCTGGCTCGGTTTTTGCAACTGCCGATGAAGGCGCAAGCGCGTCTATGCCGTCTAAATGCGCCGGATCGTGCCCAACGAAGGTGGCAATGCCCTCGGCGCGTAATTCGTCTAACATCGGCGAATGTGCGCGGTCGTCGCCGGTGACGGTGATGCCGCGTGCGTGCATGATTCGCGCAATCGCGCTCATGCCAGCCCCGCCAATACCCATGATATGAACTTTCATTTTAAATTACTACAACTAACACAAATAATACTAATAAGATTAAGACAAACACCAACGTTGTGCCATGCAGATAAGCAATGGCGGCGTATTTGATGAAGAATGTTTCAGCCCAAGGCGTTTTGTCGGGCGGGCGAAAAAGGATGTAGCCACCATATGAAAAGTCACTACGTCCTAAGATGCCGGCCTCGGCGGCAAACCATGCCAGCGAGCTAAACAGTAAATAGCCATTTAATGCGCCAAGCAGCAATGACAAAATGCCTTCCTCGAACTTGCCACGCAGATTTGTCTCGAAACGACCTTTGGTAATCGTCGGGCCGAGATAGCCAAAAATGGTGATCAGGATGAAAGGGATAGCGCGAACGGACCATTTTGTGACCGGGCTGGTGAAACTATTGACGAAATCGCGCACAGCGGGCACGTCGAAACTTTGCCGGATGGCGAAGATGGCAAACACCATGCTGAAGCTCACAATCACTTCACGGATCCACCCTCGGTTGGAGCCGAAAAATGAAACCATCATGACGAAGGCCCAAAATACGACTGTCGCGTCAATCATTCAGATTACTCCTTTCCTTTCCCTACGCACGATTGTGCAAATCGTTGCGTGGCGCTTTGTTTGCCACACTGCACAATACATCAGCAATTTTAGCGGCTCCGTCTTGGTGTCCCAATTTTTGCATGGCGTGGCGCATGTCGCGTAGCTTCACAGTATCGCTGAGTAATGCCGCGACTGTGGCAACCAAACCGCGATCTGGCTGCGACAATTGCGCATCTTCTAGCATTACAGCGGCCTTGCGCCCAACCAAGTATTCGGCGTTTACTTTTTGGTAACGCCACGCATGAGGGTAAGGGACGAGCACCGCTGGCAGCCCCAAGACCGGCAATTCGCCCAGCGAGCTTGCGCCAGACCGGCAAATGACCAAATCTGCGGCGGCCATTGCGCTTGCCATTTCTTCGTGCAAATAGGGAAACGCCAAATAACGCGCTTGTTGTTCGGCGCTCAGTTTTTCGCGGGCTTGGCGCACCTCATCCCAATCGCCACTGCCCGTCACATGAATGACAATGGCGTGATCGAGCAATTGCGCCATGCCTGCTGAGGCGGCGCGGTTGATGCTGCGAGCGCCTTTGCTGCCACCAAAAAAGAGCAATACGTTTTGGTCGGGGTGATCGGCAATGCCGAATTTTGCCCGCCCACTTTGGCGGGTGATGCTGCGAAAAACCTCACGCACAGGGTAGCCTGTGACCACATGCTTGGCTGCCGCCACATACGCCGCCGATGCTTCGGTGGTGGTGGCGATTTTGCTGGCAAAGCGGGCCATCACCTTTAGCGCCAGCCCCGGCTCGACATCGGGCAAAAAGACCACGCTGGGCACGCGGTGTAGCCATGCCGCCAAGCTAACGGGCACGCCGACAAAACCGCCCGTCAGCAAAACTGCGTCGGGGCGATATTGGCCGATGATGCGCATGGCGCTGACGAAACCCGAAAACAAACGCAAGGTGTTACGCACTTTTTGCGCAACACCTAGGCCGTGTAAGCCGCCTGCTTGGATGCCGATAAATTTGACTCCTTCGCGTGTTACCAATTCATGTTCCATACCCGTTTCGCCACCCACAAATAGGGCGTCGAGTGTTGAGGATTGGGGTGAACCCTCAGCTTTCATCGGGCGATTGGTTTCGACGCTGGATGATGTAGGCTGCTGGCTGCTCGTTGGCAAAGGTTGAGCTGTCAGCGGTTTGGCCTCGCGTCCCGCGTCTAAAATCGCGCCCGATGAGGTTGTATGAAACTGCTTCTGGATCTGTTTCAGCACGCTGAGGGCTGGCAGGACGTGACCGGCTGTTCCGCCCGCGGAAAATACGACTCGCACCTGAACGTAATACCTCCCGATTAATGACTGTTTCTGCGGGGTCTTGCAAGGCGATTGAGACCCGCGTTCCCCGCGATACGCTAACTAAAATACCGGATGCGATCATCAATGCGATGGTGCTAGAGCCGCCGCGACTGATGAATGGCACTGGAATGCCGCCCAAGGGAATGGCACTGAGATTGCCCGCCAAATTGAGCATGGCTTGATACACAATCCACGACACAATCCCAACCACCAAAAATGTGCCGAAATATGAATTGCTGTTTCGGGCAATGTGGTAAGCGCGAACGACAAAGATGGCGAAGGTGAGAATGATGAGCAATAGGCCAAGCCAGCCGAATTCTTCGGTCAATACCGGCAGCACACTGTCGGTATCGGCCAAAGTGGCAAGAGGGGACACAAATTTTTGTTTGCTAAAGCCGGGGCCATTGCCAAACAGACCTGCATCGGCGAATGCTTGCCATGCTTGGCGGATTTGAAGGTTGGCTTTGTTGATATCCAGCACACCGGCTCCCCATTCATTGACGCGCGTGGCGACATAACTGGCGCCAAAAAGCGAGATCAGGAAAAGTGTGCCGCCGATGATGCCAAGCACGGCAAGGATTTGGAACAGACTGGCCCCTGCAATGATGAACATTGAAATGGCTGCGATCACCACGATCAGCGTCGTTGTTTTATCGGGTTGAATGGCGATTAACCCGCCAATGATTCCGGTGATGAGACCGTAGGGGATGAGGCCAAGCGCGAAATGCGACACCTGATTGCGCCGCGATGCCAACCAAGTTGCGCCATAAATCACCATCACCAGTTTTGCAAATTCGCTGGGTTGCACCGAAAACCCAAATAAGCGAAAAGAACGGATCGCCCCGTGCGCACTTTTGCCGATTGCTAATACGGCCAGCAACATGAGGATGGTGAGAATTGCAATGCCAATGGCAACATTTGAGCGGCGTAGATGCCCATAATCAAAATTGCTGAAAAACCAAAATAGCACTAATCCTGCCCCACTCGAGATGAGTTGGGTGCGCAAGACTGAGTTCGCACCTGCATCGTAATAGGTGGTGGTGAAGGTGGCGATCAGGCCAAAGAGCGACAACAACAGTATGACATAGATCAAAGTTTGATCTGCTTCGCCACGTGGAATGAAGGTGTCGCGGTCGAGTTTTGGTCTTGTAAGTGTGCTCATCGTTATAAATGATTGACTAAGCGCTTGAATACGTCGCCGCGCTCAGCAAAATCAACAAAGGCGTCGAAACTTGTGCCACCGGGTGACATAAGCACCACGTCGCCCGCTTTGGCGATTTCGGCGGCGTGCGCCACCGCCGTTTGCAGGGTCGGCATAACTGACATCGGCATTCCGGTGGCGGCCAGTTTGTTGGCGACCATCGGGCCTAATTCACCAAAAAAGATGACGTGGGCGCAGCGTTGGCGCATGAGCGCAACCGCATCGTCCCAAGGCAAATATTTGTCTTTGCCGCCACACAACAAAATAATGGGTTGATGGTCGGGGAAGGCCCGCACCCCTGCCATGAGGCGTTCTGGCGCAGTGGCGATGCTGTCGTTGTAATATCGCACACCGTTGACCTCGCGCACCATTTGCAGCCGATGCGGCACGCCGGTGAATGTGGTGGCGACGTGGCGAATGGCCTCGATGCTGGCCCCGCCTAAGGCGGCCAAGGCACTGGCGGCCAGCACATTCAAAATATTATGCTCGCCCATCAGTTGTAAATCACGACGGTGGCAAATGCGCTGAACGCTCGATTTGTAGCCAGTAACACCAGCAATTCGCAAACGTAAATCGCCATCTTCATCGAGCCATGCGCCATCGCCAAAGGGGGTGCGTTTGGTGCTAAACCACACGGTTTTGGCGGGCGAAAAGCCGGGCTGGGTGGCAATTTTGCGCGTGGTCTCGTCATCGGCACACAAAACATCCCAATCGGTCCCGCGTTGCGCGGTCAAGATGCGCTTTTTGGCCGCGATGTAATCATCCATGTCGCGGTGTCGGTCGAGATGGTTGGGGGTGATATTGGTGATGCAGGCGATATGCGGGCTAATGCTGATTTGCTGCAATTGGAACGACGATAACTCCATTACCACCCGGTCGTAAGCGGTGATTTGCTCAATATCATTGATAAGTGGGTTGCCGATATTGCCGCCTACCCATACTCGATGCGTATCGCCATTGGACAGGCTGGCCTGTAGCATTTCGTAGGTGAGGGTGGTGGTGGTGGTTTTGCCTGCCGAGCCGGTAATGCCGATGATTGGGGCCGGGCATAGCTGCATAAAAATTTGCGAGTCGTTGCTGAGTGGAATGCCGCGTTTTTCTGCCTCGCGCACAATGTCGAGGTCATTGGGGATGCCGCCACTTAGACAGAGCAGATCACAGCCATCGAGCAGGGCAAGCGGGTGACTGTCGGTTACGATGCGCACTGGCAACGCCGCCAAGACGCTGATGGCATCGCGTAGTGCTTCGGCGCTGCGTTTGTCGTTGATCGTGACTTGTGCGCCGTGTGTGCTGAGATAGCGAGCCAAGGCGATGCCTTGCCGCGCCATGCCCAAAATTAACACTTTTTTTCCTGTGTATGACATATCAACTTTAATGATTAATTTCCAAAAACAGCGAGACCAACGCCCACCATTGCCGCCAAAATGCCGATCAGCCAAAAACGTTGCACAATTTGTGGCTCGCTCCAGCCCAATAATACAAAATGATTGTGCAAAGGTGACATCTTAAATAAGCGTTTGCCCTCGCCAAATTTTCGTTTGGTATATTTGAAATAGGCGACTTGCAAGATAACGCAAATTGTTTCGGCGACGGGGATGACGGCGATGATGGGCAGCAACAGCCATTGCCCGGTCATCAATGCCACCACACCCAAAGTTGCGCCTAGCGCCTCGCTGCCGAGGTCGCCCATAAACATGGAGGCGGGGTGAACATTGAACCACAAAAAGCCGAGTAAAGACCCCGCCAAGACCATGCAAAACATGGTGACGAAGAATTGTTCTTGCAAATATGAAATGACGCCATAGGCGGTAAAGCACAAAAATGAGATGAGGGCGGCCAAGCCGTCGAGGCCATCGGTGAGGTTGATGGCATTGGCAAAACCGTGAATGATAAAAATGGCGATTGGAACCCACAAAATGCCTAATTCAAGCGGTTCGGAGATGCCGGGGATGCCGACGCGCGAATAGCCAGCCACCAGATTCATCAACAGTGCGGCCACAACAGCCACCACGAGTTGAATGAGGGCTTTGCTGCGCCCGCGCATTCCTTCGCCGCGCCGCACGCCGCGCACGCCCATATAGTCATCTACTGCGCCCAAAATGGCAAATGCCACCATGACCGAAAGGGGGATGATGAGCGATCTGCCGATCAGCACGAGGTCGCCGAATTGGTCACGCCAGCCGGGCAGCACCCGCGCGCCAACGCGGGTGTAGCTATACATGCCGCCGATCATTAACAACACCGGAATGAGGAAGACCAGCCCGCCCATGGTGGGCGTGCCGGTTTTGGTCATGTGGCTGCTGGGGCCGTCAATGCGGATTTGCTTGCCGATGCGGTATTTTTTTAGCTGTTCAATTACCGGCTTGCCCATTGCCACCGCTAACAAAAAGGCCAATCCGCCCATTAAAAGTGAAATACCCATTAGCTTTTTGATAATTCAGACACAATTTCTTCCATTTTCATCCCGCGTGACCCTTTCACCAAAATTGTGCTTTTTTCGGTCACGATTTGCTCGAGCACTTGCACGGCTTGCGCATTGCTTGCGACATGAATCACGTTTTGGCGCTGTGCGCCGCAGGCAATGGCTTCATCGGCGATCCAGCGGGCGCGTTCACCCACGCAGACCAATTTTTGTGCCACTAAGGAAGCGCGGCAACCGACCAGCCGATGCTCTTGTTCTTCGACATCGCCCAATTCAAACATATCACCCAGCACCGCGATGCGCGGCCCGCCGTTCATATCGGCCAGCAAGTTGAGCGCTGCAATGACAGATTCGGCGGTGGCGTTATAGGTGTCGTCCAAAATTACTGAATGATGTGGGCCTTCGACCGTGACCAAGCGCAGTTGGGCGGTGCGTAGCGCCAAGCCTTCGATAATTTCGCCCCAAGGCATGCCCTCGGCTCGCCCGACGGCGGCAGCGCGTAGCACGGTTTGGGCGCTGTGGCGACCCAGCAGCGGTACACGCACATGATGCCGGGTGGTGACCCCTGAAATCACTTCGCACAAATCGAGCGAAATGCCATCGAGACCGTATGTCTCGATATTTTCGGCCCAAATATTGGCGCGTGGCGTAAGGCCATAGGTGATCACGCGGGCGCGGCTTTGCTTCGACATGCTGCGCACACGCTCGTCGTCATCGTTGAGAATGGCAACGCCGTCGTTGGGCAGCGCCTCGATTAACTCAGATTTGGCTTTGGCGATATTGTCGAGCGACCCCATGCGTTCGATGTGAACTGCCGCGACCATTGTTACTACCCCAATCACTGGCTTGGCAAGTTGCGCCAAAAGTGCAATTTCGCCATAGGTATACATGCCCATTTCGAGCACGGCGTGTTCGTGTTGGGGGCGCAATTTGAGCAAGGTGAGCGGCAAGCCAATCTCGTTATTGAGGTTGCCTTCATTCTTCAATACCCGATAGCGCATCCCCAACACTTGGGCGATCATCTCTTTTGTGGTGGTTTTGCCGATGCTGCCCGTGACGCCGACGATGCGGACATTAAAGCGATTGCGCCACCACGACGCGATTTGCTGTAAGGCCGTGAGCGTATTTTCAACACGAATGAGAACGGGCAAGCTGTTGGGCGCGGTGGTGACATTGGGCACATCTTGCTGCACCAAGGCCGCGATTGCCCCGCGTCGAATCGCATCGGCGACAAAACGATGCCCATCCATATTTTCACCCGGCAGCGCCACAAATAGATCGCCCAACTGCGCCTGCCGCGAGTCAATGACGATATCGCGGATGTGAATTGTTCCCGCATTTGGCAAAGTGACTGGTTGCCCAAGCGCGGTGTAAAGGTCTGCTAACGTTAACATTGTTTTAAATGAAGAATTGAGGTCGTAAGTCGTTGCTAACGAGTAACGATTAACGAGTAATGAGTAATGATTACACTTGTTACTCGTTACTCGTTACTCGTTAATCGTTATTCATAACTCATAACTCATGATTATTTGCTGTCTGGTTTGATGTCGAGTAGGCGAACGGCTTGATCTGCGACGTCGCGCCAAACGGGCAGGGCGGTTGCACCAGCCAAAACTTCAGTTGATGCATTGACTCTAGGCTCGTTTAGCTTGACAAAAATGGCCAAGCGTGGCTCATTGGCTGGAATCAGCCCGGCGAAACTGACGATGTGTGTGTCTTGCAGTAAGCCATTTTTAAACCATTGGGCCGTGCCGGTTTTGCCTGCAAAGGTGTAGCCGGGGATGACGTTTGGGCTGAGACCTGCTTGCCGGTCTAAACGATTTTTTTCGATGAGTGCATCACGCATCAGGCCTAAGGTGCGTTGAGCGGCGGCTGGGCTAACGGCATTATGTTGCGGGCCGGGTGGCAAAACTTTGCGCGTCCCGTCAATAATGAATTCACGCACCAAGCGGGGTTGCACCAGCTTGCCTTCGTTGCCCAAGGCCGCAAAAGCGCGGGTCATTTGCAAGGGCGTGACGGTCATGCTTTGGCCAAATGCGTCAGACGCCATTGTGCTTTCGGTCCAAGTCTTGTCGCCTTTCATAATAATATTGCCCCATGATTCTTCACCTTTTAGCTCGATGCCGGTCTTTTCGGTCAATCCAAATAGTTTGTATTGCTGATAAAACAACTCGGCCCCCAGATTTTGGGCATTTCTCACCGTGTATGTATTGATTGAGTGCAAAAAGAGTTTCATTAAATCAACTTTGCCGAAGGATGTTTTGCGATAATTTTCGATATACGTTCCGCGCACGTTGATGAAGCCGGGATCGTCGTATGTTTCGATCGCGCGGCCATGTTCAATGGCGCTTGCGATGACGATTGGCTTAATGGTTGAGCCGGGTTGGCTGACATGGATGGCTGAAACAGCAGGATTGACGGCATCTTCCCAAGCATCCAGTGGCTGATTGGGATCGTATGCTGGGCGATTGATGCGAGTCGCCATCGCATAAATATCGCCCGTTTTGACATCCATGATGATGATAACGCCGCCAGTTAATTTGTATTTTTGATAAGCCTGATCGAGCATTCGTTCGGCCATTTGCTGCACCGTGAGGTCTAAGGTGCTAACGACATTGATGGCTGGCAAAGTGCTAGACACGGTAGATCGCTCAAGTGGGCTGCGGGCTTTGCGCACCCCAACCGTCCCACGCAACTCATCATCTAATGCCAACTCTAACCCCGATTTGCCTTCGGTGATAAAAGCAGTGTATTTGTTAACCTCTAGCTTGCCGTTTCTAGTGAATGGCTCGCTGTAAACGACCGTATCGCTATAAATCGTTGTGCCTAACACTGGGCCTGCCAATGTGCCATTTGGGTATTCACGCTTGCTTACCGATGAAAGCGAAATGAAATTGCTCATCGTCGTTGTGATCACCTTCATCTCTCCATTTATCTTGCGCGTGTAGCTAATAACACTTGTGATTTGGGGATTAAGACCAGTCGTCGTGATTTTTAGGTCTTTAAAACGTGTTTCGGGCACGGCAATCCCCAAAATGGTGGCTTGTCGCTTCTCCATTGCGCTGCTCAATTGCTCACGCAATTTTTGTGGCGGGGTGTCAAGAATGGGGGAGAGCGTTGTCATTAGTGGCTCAATGACATTGGCCTCGCTACTGACAAGCCCATAAGGATTCACTTGCACCCGATACGCTGGAACGGTTGCTGCTAGAATGCTGCCATCGGATGATAATATATTACCGCGAAATGGGATATCGAGCCGCACCCGCGTTTGCTCATACTCGGCATTAGACAATAACGTATCGGAATCTTTAATATAGACTCCGACGCCATGATAGGCGCTCCAAACCATAATCGCAACTAATGGTAGGCTGATGAGTGAGTAACGTAGTTGATGGTGTTGTGTTTTCATATTCTCCCCCCACAAGAGTTTTATTGACAGACAGACGTTTGTATCGCAAAATCGCAACGTTGACGAATACGACCCAAGCATCGCCCGGCTTATTTTTTGCCCGCAACTGGTGTCGGCGACGGCAATGCCCCCACATTGCCGGGCTGTAGCTGTACCGTTTGGGTAATTGGAACCATTTGTGAATCTTTAACACGCGTTGCCATTGCTTGCACCGAGGTGCGCGTGGCAATTTCTGCTTGCACGATCAAGCGCTCTTTTTGTAAACTAATGACTGTGTTCTCTTTTGCGCGAACCTCGCTATAGGTATCATAGATCTGCCTTGCCATAAACAAAGATGCAATGATTGCGACCAACAAGAACAAGGCGCAAATGAGCGTTACTGTGCGGATGGTGTGATCATCTTGCACGACAAAACGGTCACGGATTTGTCGAAACTCATTCATATGCGTTGCACCACCCTTAACCGCGCACTGCGGGCACGCGGATTGTCGCGGCTTTCAGCTTCTGTTGGTTGAATGGGTTTTTTGGTAAGAATATGCACTTTGGCTTCGCGCACGGCTTGGGCATCGCCAAAGCCAAATTGCGCCGATTCACTCTCGGCGGCATCTCGAAAGCTGCGTTTTACGATCCCGTCTTCGAGCGAATGAAAACTGATGATCGCCAGTCGTCCGCCAGATTTGAGCAAGTCAATATACTTTGGCACAGCTTCGCTTAAGCGGCGCAGTTCGTCATTTACCACAATTCGTAGCGCCTGAAAAACCAATGTTGCGGGGTTAATACGGCTGCCGCGCCCCATTCGGGCAATACTAAGCACGGCTTGGCGCAGGTCGTGGGTGGTTTTTAATGGGCGGGCCTTGTAAATGGCTTCAGCCACCCGCATCGGGTTGGCCACATCGCCATAATCACGCAGTGCCTGCGCCATGCTTGGCATATCAGCCGCGTTTACCCAATCGGCTGCGCTCATGCCTTTGGTATTGTCAAAACGCATGTCGAGCGGGCCTTCGCGCATAAATGAAAAACCACGCTCGGCTTCATCTAATTGAAACGACGATAATCCTAAATCCATTAACACCCCATCCACCTTTGTAAACCCCAGTTCAGTCGCCAAGGTCGGCGTCTCATTTAGCCAGCTTTGACGCACAATGGCGCGTGAGCCAAACTCACGCAGTCGTTCAGTGCATCGGGCAACGGCGGCGATATCTGCATCTGTGCCCAGCAAACGCCCGTCTGGGCCGCTGGCTTGCAATATTGCCGACGCATGGCCTGCCCCGCCTAAGGTCGCGTCTATAAACGCGCCACCGGGTTTGGGTTGAAGTGCCTCAAGCACCTCGGTATATAAAACAGGAACATGCATCTGGTTGCTGGCTACGTGCTGTTCGCTTACGGTCTAAATGCCATATTTTGCAAAAACGGCGATGCCGTCTTTTTCCATCAAGGTATTTAGGTCGGCCTGTTGTGTTTGCCATTCGGCTGCACTAAATACCTCAATGTAATCGTATGACCCCACCAGCGCCAATTTTGACCCGCCTCCAACGCCAATATGTTGTCTTAAGTTTTCATCTAACACAATGCGCCCCTGATTGTCTGGCGTCACTTCGACCGCATTGGCAAACCAAAACCGCCGCAAATGCTGCACTTCTTGATTCATCATGGGCAGCGCCAAAATTTTCTTGGTGCGTGTGTCAAACTCTTCTTTTGTAAAAATCCATAAACTCTTACCCCCACCCGCGCCTTTGGTCACAATGAGGCCATTGGCAAGCGCCGACACATACTTCGATGGAAGCATGAGCCGACATTTGCTGTCGAGCGTGTGATGATAAGTGTTGATAAACATTCTCTGTGCGAGGGGAATTTTACCTGACTGCAAGGGTTTTAGGTGAAATAATCCACTTCCCCCCACTTTGTCCCCACAAATAGATTTTAATAGATTTGTTTGATTCGGATAAATAGATGTGGCTTAAACTTTGTTGCAGGCATGAGTGTGAGGCTATCATGCAAGATAGCGTGCTTAAAATAAAGGGGGTTGCGGTTAGTTGTTTTTTTTTCAAAGTGATAAATTCAAAGCACCTTAAAACAAACATCCCAAGCTTTCTAAGGGCTTGAGATGGTTATTTTAAGAGTTGCAGTGATACTTTTGAGGATAGTATGACGCCAGCCGCTTAATCAAGCTGGAATAAACCAAGCGCATAAATTGCCGCGTCACCCCGAATACATAGACGCAGGCGAGGGCGCGGCGTCCAGCGAGGGGGGGAAACTTATTGTCTCAATGGGTCATCCCGACGCGCAGCGAGGGATCCCCGAAGATTAAATCCAGCAAATACGTCGTCAGGTCAGCTAGAGTTTTGCCAAGCCAGTGTGACGCTTGTATTGGTTGAGGTGATAGGGATCCCTCACTTCGTATCGGGATGACGCATCAAATATACGCATATATCTAAGT
>JAHBAL020000437.1 GCA_018500105.2 Anaerolineae bacterium | reverse complement strand
GGCTGGGCAAGGCCGCCCAGTTACTGGCACATTACAGGCCGCCCAAGTTCCCAACATCATTATTGGGATGACCGGCACCTCCGAAGTCATCACCAGCCAAATCGAAAACGCCTTGAGCGTCGCCAACCGTGCGCTCATCCCCAATCGCGCCACCCGCGGGTTTGAGGTGATTCGGGTATCGCCCGATGGCAAAAGCACAGAGCGCGTGGCGGTCACCACCGGCTTCCGAAGCCAAACCAGCACCCAAATTTTGAGTGGGTTAAATGAAGGCGACACACTGGTTATTTTGCAAACAACCCCAACCACGACAACCGGCGGCGTATTCCCCGGCGCTGGCGGCGGGCCACCGGGTGGCGGCGCTCCGGCTGGCGGCGGTGGCGCACCAGCAAACACTGGGCGCTAAAAATTTGATCAATGCCGATTGCGCGATACTCGTTTTCATGGCAAAAGAAAATTGCGCAATCGGCACATTAAATTAAATAATGAGCATACTTGAAATTTTTCGCACCGCACTAGAAAGTTTGGCATCCAATAAATTGCGCACAATTTTGACGATGCTGGGCGTGATTATCGGTGTTGGGTCAGTGGTGACCTTGCTGTCTATCGGCAATGGCGTATCTGGCTTTATCGGCAGTCGTATTCGCGGCATCGGCACCGACCTGCTCACCATTCAGCCCGATAACCGCGTTGCAAATGCACGATTGACGAATACTGATCTCGTAACGCTCGAAAACCCGCTCGAAGTGCCGGGCGCGTTGCGCGTGGTGGGCGCGGTCAATAGTAATGCACGGGTATCGGCGGGAACCAATGTGCGCAACACGCAAGTCAATGGCACAAGCCCCGATTTCTTCATCTTGCGCAATATTTTGGTTGACTCGGGTGAAGCATTTACCCAAGAGGATTTAGATTTGCGCGTGCGCAAGGCAGTGCTCGGCCCTTCGATTGCCGAAGCACTATTTGGCACCGCCGCGGGCGCATTGGGGCAAACGGTGTTGATCAACAGTGCGCCATTTCAAATTTCGGGCGTAACCGAAAAAAAAGGGGGATTTGGGCCGGGAGGCAACCCCGATGATACCGTTTATGTGCCATTGACCGTAGCGCAAGAAAAACTGTTTGTCTCTCGCGGCACAGGGTTGCGCTCGGTTTCAACCATCTACGTGCAAATGAACGATCCGAAAGAGTCGGATAAGGTGATCGAAGATATTACCAACGCATTGCGCCGCCAGCACAAATTAGTGGTTGGACAAGCTGACGATTTTCGGGTCAATAACCAAGCCGAATTAGCCGATACGCTCAATTCGGTGGTGAGCGCCTTGACAGCATTCTTGGGTGCAATTGGCGCAATTTCGCTCGTCGTCGGCGGCATCGGCATCATGAATATCATGTTGGTCAGCGTGACCGAGCGCACCCGCGAAATCGGCGTGCGCAAAGCCATCGGGGCCAAGCGCGGCAATATTTTGATGCAATTTCTAACCGAGGCATTGACCGTAAGTGCATTGGCGGGTTTGCTTGGTTTGTTGATGGGGGTAGGCATTTCGGCATTGGTGGGGCGTGTGCAAACCACATTAACGCCAGTGGTAGACCCACGCGCATTAATGATATCATTCGGCTTCTCTGTCATCGTGGGGGTGGTATTTGGGTTATACCCTGCCTGGCGTGCCAGTAAATTGCAACCAGTGGAGGCTTTGCGTTACGAATAATGATTCGACGCTTGAGAAGCGTTTTTTTTATTTCTGTCTTGATGTTAGCTTGGGCCAAACCAATGGTTGCCCAAAAACATCATCTTGCTGAAGAATTTTTAGAAAACGCCATTTTGTCTAACGACACTATGCTGGCTGGGTTTGATGATGTAATGCAGCCAGCCGCTTTTGCCGAGGCTTTAGCTGCACCAACGCCAACGAAATTGCCAGTGCCAACGGTGGTGGCGACCAAAGGCGCATTGCGTCCACTTGTGACGCCAAGCCGCACCCCTGTGCCGCTCTGGTCGCTGCCCACTGCGCCGCCATTGGCAACGAGCATATTGCCCGCCACGCCTACCCTTGCCCCGAAATCTACTGCCGTAGGCACAGTGGTGGTTGCTACCATTGCGCCAACCGCGAGCAAACCCGTTGCAACCCCTGCCGCAACAAGCGCCCCAACCTCAACGCCGACCCAAGTGGTCGCTACGGCGTCGCCGACCTTAATGCCGAGGGTTATCAGCACTTCGACCATACCGAGCGTGACCGTCACGCCGACGGCAACGGTCATCATCACAGCATCGCCGAATGTGACAGGAACGCCAGCCATCACGATCACCGCCACGCCGACGCAATCGAAACTAACGCCCATCTCGCTCATCACGAACACAGTGCCGATGCTATATCGGACCTCAATCACCAAACCAACCGAGCTGGTTGTGTCGGTGGTGACGGCCTATACGCCGGGTTTTGGCGATAAGATCAATGGCAAAACGTGGGGTGCAAATGGCTCGGTGGTGCTAGATGGGCATTTCGCCTGTGGGTCGCGCTGGCGGCTGGGCACGGTGATCGAATTGACCGGCATTGCGGCCGGGCGGCTGCGCGAGCGCAATATCGCCTTTCGCGGCGTGTGTGTTGATCGGGGTGAAGAATGGGTGCAAGACGAAGAAGGCAATATTTTGCCGGGGCGTTTTGCCAACGATCAAATTGATATTGCCTTGGCGTCGGGCGAGAATCGAACGCGCCGTGCGCTCGATATTGGCCGTATGCGCGGGGTGCGGGTGCGGGTGTTGTATTTGCCCGACCCTAACCTGCCGTTTAAACATTGGCTCGCCAATCGCACCTGCGGGGCCGATATTTATTCATGCGACGTTTTTCCGCCGCCGATAGATCAATTGCCGGTTTGGGAGCATGAGCGCTGGATTACAAAAGTCAATATCCGCATCAAGCAATTGCTTGACCTAGAAAATGATGACTGCGACGGCCCGCGTCTGACGACGTGCATTTTTTGAGCGTGGGCAAAAATAGAATGGGGGATTTTTATCCCTCATTCCCAAATTACGCATTCATGAACTTCACACCCGCACGGGTGGTGAGAATTTGCCCAGCAATGGCAGCGACGCTGCGAACATAGGCGAGAGCATGACGGCCATCACCACTCAAGCTGGTGATTTTGCCGACGTGATCATTGCCATTTAGCAAATCATCGCCGACGGCAGCTGTTGACGCATCCGCTGTCGGCTCGCCGTGCAACTGCATCAGTTTTTTCGCCAATTGTCCGCGTGCTTCCATCCGCGCAATAATTTCTTGCCCAACATAGCAGCCCTTGCTAAAACTCACAGCATCCCACAAATTTGCCTCAAGCGGAATGAAGTCTTCGTTGATTTCGTTGGGGGCGGCGGGCCAACCGGCCCGAATGCGCATATCGTCATAGGCCGCCAACGCGCCGAACACTGGCCCATCTGCCAAGCCAATGACATGCCACGCATTTGGCGCATAGGCAGTTGCAAATGCGCCTTGCGCGTCTGCGCTGGGCGTGTTGGGTTGGGCAAGGAGTTGTGCCGCCGCAGGCCATGCCGAGCCGGCCTCGTCGGCAGATGCCACTTCAAACATCCCCCAATGTGGCAACGATTGGCTTTCATCGCTAAAACGCACATCATCATTAAAAAACACATATTTACGCAGCCAACGAATTAATTTTTCGCGGTGTGCCAAGCTGCTGATGAGTAAAAACGAATCGGCGAAAGCCACAACAGTCACGGCATCAATCATGCGCCCAATTGGGGTGATAAACACCGTGCGCCGCGCTTCACCCGGTTTGATGCGAGCCAAATCACCCGTAGACATTCGATTCAGAAAATCTGCGCGGTTCGAGCCTTGCACCCGAATACGGGCGAAAGTATTAGAAAGATCAAAACATAACATAATAGAGTCTGGTACAATCTTTGGCCTTATGACGGTCAACGCACCTGCGGTCATACCGACCGATCAAATTGGCACAAATAGCCCAAGCCTGCCGCAATTAGGCCATATCGGCCCTATTGAAGCCCAGCCGCCTGTCAAAATTCAACGGCGACCAGAGTGGCTTAAGGTGCGCGCCCCCTCAGGCGAGACCTATCATAACCTCAAACGCTTAATGCGTAGCAAATCTTTGCACACTATTTGCGAAGAGGCCAACTGCCCAAATATTGCCGAGTGTTGGACGAGCGGAACCGCGACCTTTTTGATTATGGGCGATACATGCACGCGGTCATGTGGTTTTTGCGATGTCAAAACCGGTATGCCAGCCGCGCTGGATTGGGCCGAGCCGCTGCGGGTGGCGCAAGCCGTGAAGCAAATGGACTTGAAGCACGTCGTCATCACTTCGGTCAACCGTGACGAGCGTGCCGACGGGGGCGCGCCGATTTTCGCCTTGAGCATTCGCGCCATTCGCAAGGTGCAGCCCGATTGCAGCATCGAAGTGCTCATTCCAGACTTTAAGGGCAACGCCGCCGCACTCGAGATTGTCATGCGGGAGGACCCTGAAATCCTCAACCACAATGTGGAAACGTGCCGCCGCTTGTTTAAACAAGTGCAGCCACAAGACAACTATGAATGGGCGATGGTGACATTGCGCAATGCCAAGCAAATTAAACCGGACGCAGTGACAAAATCGGGCATGATGCTGGGCTTGGGCGAAAACTGGGACGAAATTTTAGAGGTAATGCACGATTTGCGCCAGCAAGACGTTGATATTTTGACCCTAGGTCAATATTTGCAGCCAAGCAAGAAGCATTTGCCCATCGAACGTTATTATTTACCCGAAGAATTTGCCGAGTTGCGGCGGCTGGGCTATGAAATGGGGTTTAAGTGGGTAGAAAGTGGGCCGCTGGTGCGAAGCTCGTTCCGGGCCGATTTTCAAGCACGGGCTTTATCCACACGCTGGCGAGACCGCCGCGCCACTGGTGCGGTCGCCAAAGCCGCTGTTCCGGCTTTAGACGACCGACTTAGCTCATTAACCCAAGTGGAGCCGACACATTGAAAACCAGATTGATGGCGTTGGTCTTGGGTTTGGCCACGCTACTGACGATTTTTACAATAGTCATTTGCGCCACGCTGGTGTTTTATGCGTTCCAGCCGGGGCCAATTGCGGCAGGGCCAATTGCGACGGCGATTGCAATCCCGAACTCGGCTTTGGCAAGCGGCAACGGAATAGCGCTCACACAATCAGGGCAGGCAGCGATAGCCGCAACACCCGTCCCCACCTCAACCACACCGCCCACGGCTGTGCCACCCACCGCTACGACTGCGCCAACCAATCCGCCAAGCGCTACGGCAACAGTGCGCCCAACCAACACCATTACGCCAACCAACACAACGACGCCATTGCCGACGGGCACGCCCACCAAAACCCAAACCCCAGCGCCAACGGCAACAAAAACGCCAACTGAAACACCTGCGCCAACGGCCACCAACACACCGACCGAAACCCCCACACCAACTGACACGCCAACGGCAACGCCGACCAAAACACCCACCAACACGCCGACCTCAACCCCAACCGAAACGCCAACCAATACGCCAACCCCAACCAACACACCAACGCCGACGATTACGCCAACGCCAACCGTGACATTGACGCCAACGCCGACCTTCACCCCCACCCCAGTGCCGTGTTTGGTTCCGGGCAAATTGGTATCGGACACGGTTCCGAGTCGTGTTTTGGGCGGCGCATTGCGGGTGCATGTCTATTTACCGCCCTGCTACGATGAGCAAAAATACACTTATCCGACCCTCTATTTGCTGCAAGGCACAGGCTATGTGTTTGGTCAATGGGTGGATAACGGCGTGCCACGCACGCTCGATTATCAAGTGCGCCAAGAAACCTTGCCGCCCTTTATTGTCATCATGCCAGCCAACGACTGGGCGGGCGCGGCAACGGGCAAATTTGTCACCACCGCACGCGGCCCCGGCTCGTGGGAAGATTTTTTCATCAATGAATTGATGCCGTTTATCGAAACCAAATACAGCGCTACCCGTACCCGCGAAACCCGCGCCATTGGCGGCATTTCACGCGGGGGGTATTGGTCGCTACAGATTGGGTTCGCCTATGCGGACCGCTTCGGCACAATTGGCGCACACAGTCCGTCTATTTCAAATGACATGATTAACGAGCCTGAGAACTTCTCAATGCTGCAAAGCGCACGCTCAGTTGAATTGCTCAAGACACAACGCATCTTCTTAGATGCTGGCGAACGCGATTGGGCCATTAACAGCACGCTCAAACTCTCACGCGAGATGGATTTGAAAGGCATTAAACATGAATTGAGCCTCGGGATCGGGGTTCACGATGATACATATTGGCAATCACGAGTGGCAGATTATTTGTTATTCTACTCATACCGATGGCCTTTATACCCGCAAAAAAAGTAAGTAAGTAATAACAAAGAAGAATTTCGATGAAGCGATATATTTTGTGGATCGGTGTGGCCATCAGCGTCATTTTGGTTTATGTGTCGGTGCAGGCACTCAAACTAGATGAGGTCATGAATGGGCTAAAAAATGCCAATTTGTGGTGGCTTGTGCCGGGGCTGGCTGCCTATTTCATCTCAGTGGGGCTGCGTTCGCTGCGATGGTCGGCATTGCTCAACCCATATAAACCAATTCGTTTCGGGCGTTTGTACCCGATTGTGGTGATCGGCTATATGGGCAACAACATTTACCCCGCTCGCATTGGCGAGTTGGTGCGGGCCTATGTTTTGCGCCAAAAAGAGGGCGTGCCAATTGCTTACAGCATCTCGACTGTTTTTCTCGAACGCATCATAGACGGCTTGGTTATGGTGGCCTTTGTCTTGATTGGCCTGCCCCAAGTGCCGAGCCTGCCCGAGAATATGCGCACGTTTATCAATATCGCCGCCGGGCTGTTTATTATTGCCAGTGGCGGATTTATGGGGCTAGCGCTCGCCCCAAAGCTGGTTGACCAAATTGCGCACAGCGTCTTCAGCCGTATTTTGCCAGCCAAACTTCAGCCGCCCATGATGCACTTTGTGCAAAAATTCATTGACGGCGCACAATGCTTGCGTAGCCCGCGCGACCTGTTTTTTATCGTCGTCACCAGCGTCATCGCTTGGATTTTCGAAACGCTGAAATATTGGTTTGTCATGCAAGCATTTTCACTCAACCTACCCTTTGTGGCGCTGATGCTGCTCAATGGCGCATCGAACCTCGCCACCATCATCCCGTCTGGCCCCGGCTTTGTAGGCACGTATGATGCCGCCAGCATCGGGGTGCTGACCGCCTTGGGCGTAGATCGAGAATTGAGCGCCGCCTATACCATCGTCTTGCACGCGGCGTTGTGGTTCCCCGTTACAGCGCTTGGCTTCTACTTTATGCTGCGCGAAGGTCTGCACTGGAGCGACTTTAAGAAGGCGGAGAAGGCACAATAACCTTCTCCTGCCTCCTCAACTTTTAAGCCACTCACGCACATGTTGCCCCATCGCCGTGACCGGCCCGCGACGGATGGTGGGCGCGGGCAAGGCGTTGAGGAAAGCCGCGCCATAGCCCTTGCTGATCACCCGACGATCAAGGATGGCGACCACGCCACGATCGGTTTTGCTGCGAATAAGCCGCCCAAAGCCTTGGCGGAAACGCAACACGGTTTCGGGGATGGAATATTCGTTAAACGAATCTTGAAAGGTCTCGGATCGCGCCGCGATGATGGGGTCAGTCGGCACATCAAACGGCAATTTGCAAATGGCGAGGGCGCTCAATTGCTCGCCCTGCACATCTACGCCTTCCCAAAAACTGCGCGTGCCAAGCAAAACGCCCTTTTGGGCAGCGCGAAATTGCTCAAGCAAGCTGCGCCGCGACATGCCTTCGCTTTGCTCAAACACCGTAATGCCGTATTTTTGCAGCTCAGGCGCAATCACTTTGCTCGTCATCTTCAGCGCCGAATAGCTGGTAAACAAGGCCATGCCGCGCCCTTGCGAGGCGCGAAATAGCTCGATCAAGGCGCGTTCGAGCATTTGCTGATAACCGGCTTGATTGGGTTCGGGCATATCGCTAACGACATACACCAACGACGAAGACTTGTAATCGAATGGCGATCCAACCGCCAAACTCTCGGTGTCGTGGGCGCTCAGCCGATTTTGAATATAGTCGAAGGTGGGCTGATTGTTGGTCATCGCCGTCGCGGTGCGCATGGTGGCGCTGGTCAGCACCACACCGCGCTTCTTCTTCCACACCTGCTCAAGCATCAACGGGCCAACATGCAGCGGCGCGGCATACAGCCGCACCTTGGCGTTGGCAGCGGCGGCCACGCCCGGCATACGCACACGGCTGCCAATGCTGCCGCGCCCAAATTTGGGCGCTTCGATCTCGGCCCAATAAATGCGATCATCACTCGGCTTCAAGATCATATGGTGCATTTGCTCGCTTACTTCGCTAAAAAAGCGAATCGCGCCGGTCATGCGGGCCAATTGCAAATCGAAGTTGTCAATATTTTCGGCTTCCTCATTCAGCGCCACCATCAAGGCATTCAAGCTCTTGACCACAATCGTCAAGTCTTTGTAAAAATTATCAAACGACAATTCCACCCGCGACCAGCCGCCCGAATTGCGCGTGGCGCGGGTAATGCGCAATTTTTGCGCGTAATCGCTCGATTCACCTGATGCCAAATTCGCCAAAAAGTCGGAAATTTGCCCAAAGAACACATCCACCGCGTTGGTTGCGCGTTGCACTTGCTCGGCAATGAGGTTGCAGGCGTGTTCAACTTTGGCGCTGTCTTGCACCGGCAAGGCTTGTTTGCAGCGCCCCGCGATCTCGGACAGCAGACCGCTGGCTTTGCCGCGCCCGCCCGCCGGGCGTGCCAAATCGTCAAATTCACGCAGCAAGGTGTCGCGGTCCATCACATAGGTGAGCGAATCGGTCGCGGCGGCCTCCATATGATGACCTTCGTCAAGCACCAAATAGTTGTATTCGGGCAACGCACGGTTTTCCACCGCAATATCGGCCAGCAGCAAAGCATGATTGACAATAACCACGTGGGCGCTTTCGGCGAGGCGGCGAGCTTGGTAAAAAAAGCAATCGCTGGCGCTACAGGTGTTGGTATTGCAGGCTGGGCTTTGGGCCGATAAATGCGCAAAGGCGGCGCGTTCGCCCGGCGCCGGAAAGAACAATTCGTCGGCGTCGCCAGTGACAGTGGTCGGCAGCCAAATCAAAATTTTGGTGAGCAGCCGCGCCTCATCCAGTGTGCGCGGGCCGGCCTTGCGCAAATCGAGCACACGTTGTTGACAAACATAGCGCCCCTTGCCTTTCATCACGGCGGCGCGTAGCTCAGTTGCGGGCGGGGCAATCTCGTCGTCCGCATCATCGTCGCTTTGGGGATTGGCTGAAAATTTGCCGCTCAGCGCCTCGATCACCATCGGCACATCTTTATCGGCCAATTGCTCTTGCAAGTTAATGGTATTGGTGCTGATAACGACCCGTTCGCCATTTTGCTGCGCCCATAACATGGCGGGAATGAGATAGGCCAAGCTTTTGCCTGTGCCCGTGCCCGCTTCGATCAAATATTTGTCGCCTTCGTTGAAGGCTTGCGTCACCTTGCGCATCATGTCAATCTGTTGGGTGCGGGCCTCGAAGTTGGGCAACATTTGCGAAAACGCCCCGCCCGGCGACAACACATGTGCCACTTCGCCAATATCGAGCGGCTTAATCATCTCATTCGGCTTAAGCGGTTTGGCGCTACGCAGTGCTTGGCGGCGCAATTGGGCAGCGGGCGAGAGCGCGGTTTTTTGGCCCTTGGCACGTTTAAATTGCGCCCCGATGCTGGTCGAGAACACGCCTCGCGCTTGCGTCTCTAGCGCCTCGCGCCAAAATGGGGCCAGCGGCCACGCCAATTTTTCGGCATGGCGGGCGATCTCTTCGAGCACATCGTTGGGCAAGTCTACAGCACGTTCAAAAATTTTGCGATAGAGATGAAAAGCCGTGCGGGCATCATCAAGCGCACGATGCGAATCGCCAATATCAATCCCAAGCGCCGTGCCCAGCGACGACAACGAATAACGCCCAGCGTGAGGGACAAGAATACCCGCCAGTTCAAACGTATCAATACTTTCGTTGGTGGGAAATAAGCGCTGTTTGCGCAAAAAACCTAAGTCAAATTGAATATTGTGCCCAATAATCGGGGCCGTGCCCACCACCCGTTGTGTTTCGCGCAGGGCATCCCACAACCCAATGCCTTCGGTGCGCACCATTTCAGGTGTAATGCCGGTCAGTTCGATGATTTTGGGCGGAATATCGCGGTTAGGGTTGACAATCGCCGACCATTCTTCGAGGATGTCATCGCCATTAAATTTTACAATCCCAATCTCTAAAATTGCGTCGCGTTCTGGATCAAGGCCTGTCGTTTCAATATCCAGTGAAACAAGTGTTCTCATTTAGGGGCGATTATCTCACCTGTTGGACAATCAGCTTATGAGTTACCCGCTTCACAAATTTACTCATAGACAAATCAATTAAAGCTCGCACATATCTTTGCCTGTAAACATCTGAAAATTGGCAGGTAAAAATATGCGGGGTCTATTGTGTTTGTCCATTTGGCTATTACGACAAATTAAATGACGG
>JAHBAL020000368.1 GCA_018500105.2 Anaerolineae bacterium | reverse complement strand
CGGGCCGATTTTCCGCAAAGACCCCTCGCTGCGCTTCGGGGTGACGTGGCAATTTATGTGACTTGATTTATTCCAGCTTGACTAAGCGGCTGGTATTAGTATCTGCCAAAACGGTATTCCCCCGAAAAAAACAGGTGCAGCCGAATGGGTTGCACCTGTCTATGATTTGCCGATGTTGGCGAGTTTATGCACGCAGATGCGTGGATAAATTAGGCCGGGATGGTCAAGACCATGCCGGGGTGAATCACGTTGGGGTTGCTGATGACGTCCTTATTGGCCTCATACAGTTCTTGCCAGCGTGCGCCGTTGCCCATTGTCTTTTGCGCAATGGCCCACAGGCTGTCACCCGATTGCACGGTGTAGCTGCGCTTGGCGGCTTGGGCGGCGGCAAATGCCTCGGCTTCGGCGGCGGCGGCGGCGGCGGCGCGTTGATCGGCCTCATACTTGGCGTTGGCGGCATCGCGCTCAGCTTGCTCGCGCATTTCGGCTTCGAGGGCGGCGGCGTTGCGGGCGGCTTCGGCTTCGCGGCGGGCTTGGTCGGCGACGGCTTCGGCGGCGAGGCGTTGAGCGGCTTCGGCGGCGCGGGCATCCTCGGCGGCGGCGGCAGCGGCTTCGGCGGCAGCGGCGGCAGCGGCAGACTCAGCGGCGGCGGCTTCAGCGGCGGCGGCTTCGGCATGGGCCGATGCAGCTTCAGCTTGGGCGGCCTTCATGGCTGCAACTTCGTCGCGGGTGCTCAGGGCATCACCAATTCGTTCAAACAAACCTTTGCTTTGTGACATTTTTATAATTCTCCTAATATTCTTATAGAATGTTTGTAGGTGCTTTTACTCAAGAAACAAAAGATAATCTAAGCGGTTTCTCGTAAACACTATGGTTTGAATACTACATCAATAATCCATTTTGCGCAATGGCTTTTTGGATGATTTCACGGTCATTTTGCTGACAAATAAAGCAAGTGGCTGTCAGCCGCTCGGTTTTGATGGCTTGAATGGCGGGTGAACTTAGAATTTGGTCGAGTAGCGCCGCATCTTTAACCCGAAAAATCAGCATTTGGTCGGATTTTATTTCAATGCCGCGCTCACCCCAACGCAAAATTGCCATTTTTAGATGATTTTGCAATGCTTGCCCAGAGTTGCGTTGTAAAAAGTCAATCACCCGATCTGGGGCGATGCCCTGTTCTTTGGCGCGGGCCAATGATTGCGGGGTGATGCGATAGGCAAAATGATCGGGGCTGGTATGTTGCCAATCGGCGATGCGTGCCAATTGAAAACGCTCGAAACGGCGGTGCGAACCGATTAGGACGGTGGCGGGTGTGCTTGGGTCAAATTGCAACGCAGATTCGCTGATGAGATGCTCGCTGCGAATGGGTTGGGGCGTGAACCATTGCAACGGCCCATGCAGCACATATTGAATCAGTCCGCCTTCGACACGATCCCAATTGGCGAAGCCGTGCAAAAAATCGCGGCTGGTGGCATCGCGGATGTGCCAGGTGTCGTAGCGCCCATCTGGGCGGGCAAAATCGGGGTGGGTCGTCTTGATATGGGTTTGAAATTGGTTGTCGGTTTGGGCCAATTGAATGCTGGCGAGGCCGAGTGGCTGCTGATTGGCGGCGACAGGCGGCTGATTGGGCTGTTGGTTGAGCCATTCGATGAGCCATTCGATCAGGCGCGTGCGTTCTTGTAATGGGTCGTTGTTCCAAGTGTGGGGCATGTCAAATATTACATTGGGCGCGTAGACGAGGTCATTCCATGTTGGGTCATTACGCCAAACTTCGTATAGGCAGCGAAGTTGGTTGTCGGCGGGTGATTGCAGCCACTCGATGACAGGTTGCGAGGCAAGACGTAAACGCCCGTTGTCGTTGCCGTCGCGCAGCCATTTCAGCCGTTTGAGCAGATGCAGCAACAGCGCCAGCCGATTGGGGTGAGGATCGCGCAACATGGGCAACAGGGCGGCGTGGGCGGCGGCTTGCCAATCGCCATTTGCCTTGATCTGAACATCGCTGTTTTGAATGAAGGTGAGGGTCGTTACCATGTCATCCACAAAATCGTTGTGGATGCGGGCGGCGTTTGATGGGGCTTGGCGGCTTTCGAGCGCGATGTCGGTGTCTTGGCCTTTGGCATACGCGGCACGTTTGTTTTTTTGTTGGCGTTGCAAAAGCTGCTTTATTTCTTCGGCGAAATAATAGACGGTGTTGGGCGGGGTGCTGCGGTCGAAGCCGCGAAAAATAAAGCCGCGATACCACAGCGTTTCGGTAATGTTGGCGGGGGTGATCCAAGGGCGCTCGCGTTCGAGTTTGCCCGGTCCCATTTGCCGCAATACGCCAAATCGCCGCTCGAACACGGCGACAGGCATCCGCCCATCTGCATCGAGGAGCATATCGAGCGCGATGAGGGCTTCGCTTGGCAACAAAGTTTTGGCGCGGCTGAGATGCTCGGCATGACCCATGATGGCGGGTAGTTTCTCGGCCAATTCACGCGGCGAGGCGGCTTCGAGAAATAGATCCCACGCCTCGGCAATCGCCATTAACCTTGGCAGTGGCTCATCAATAAGGGCAGAACGCAATGAACGCATGAGGCATAAATTATGCCGGATGTTTGTGTGGGTGTTGGTGAAAGCGTTGGAAATCGGGTTTCTTCAGAAATCCGATTTCTAGTTTTGCTCTATTTCTGTTAAGAGTTGATCCATCATATCGGGGTCAATTTGGGCGGCTTGGGTTTGCGTAATGGCAAGCGCCATTAATTCGATGGTGGCTGAGGCCATTAAGCTCTGAATTGATATTTTGGTTTGTAACTGGTCGAGCACCGCAGCAACAATTCGCATGGCTTGGAGTGAATTGCCGCCCAGATCTAAAAATACCTCGTTGATACCAATTGGATTGATGCCTAAAACGCTAGCCCAAATACTGGCTAATTGAGCCTCTAGGGCGCTGCGTGGCGCAATAGCGTGGGCCGGCAATGACCGTTGAAAGTCAACTTTGCGCTGGGTTAAGGCTTGACGGTCTATTTTGCCATTGGGTAGCAATGGCATTTGATTGAGCAGGATGACATGCCGCGGCAGCATATGATTTGGAAAATGAGCGCTGAGGTTTTGTTGGATTTTGTCGGCGGCGATGGTGCTATTGGGCTTGGGCAAAATGTAGGCCAATAAGATCGGTTCATTTTCAGTATGCTCAGTAGTGGCGCTAGCAGGCTGAGGTTGCGCCACCACAATGGCGCTTGCAATGTCTGGCATTTTTATTAGGGCATACTCAATTTCAGATAAATCAACGCGATAGCCGCGAATTTTGACCATAAAATCTTTACGCCCTGTCAGCCACAGACAACCGGTTGAATCTTGATAGCCCAAATCACCCGTAAAAAATAAATACATGCCGGGTTCATCTGGCACAGCCCAAAATTTCTCTTGATTTAACTGAGATGAGCGCCAATATTTTGCCATGTAGCGGCTTTTAATCACGATTTCGCCTATTTGACCGGGCGCGACTTGATCTCCGTTGGCAGCATAAATCAGCGTTTGCTTGTTTGGCATATCAATCCCAACCGGCACAATGCCTTCTTGCAAGGCATCTACTGCTTTGATATTGACGCGGTAATAAGTGGCCGATAAAAATTCAGTCGCCCCATAGTTGTTGACAACATTGTAATTACCGATCACCTTTTCTTTTAGGTGAACAAGATTGGCTGTGTGAAGTGTTGTACCGACGAGGAAAATCATTTGTAAGTGGGGCAAATAAATCGGCGTGGGCAAGTCATGACACCATTGTTTTAAAAAAGTCAGCGCGGGTGAAAAGTAATGAATGTGCTGGGTGTGGAGCCAGTCCGTCAACCCATTTGAGCCTCTGATTGCTGCATCGTAATAATGAATACACCCACCACTGACCAATGCCCGCATTGTCATGGCAAAAGCCGCAGCGTAAGCCAGCGATGAGGTAATGGCCCAATTAGCATTGTTTGTCGTTTGATATTGCTGTTGGTTTGCCCACAGCCCTTGCATTTGGGCCTTGTGGCTTCGTACAATGCCTTTGGGTTGCCCGCTAGAGCCAGAGGTATAAGTAATGGATAAAGGGTTATCCACCTCATAAATAATGTCGGGGTTATGGGCTGGCGTTGACGCTGGCGAACGATTGACGCAGATGGGTTGAATTGGCTTATTTTCTTCAATGCTTGCGGTTGAAAGGGGCGAGGTCGTTTGGGCAATGGCATTTGCACGGGCAGTTAAGGCATCATCAAACAAAACTGCTTCGGTTTGGGCATCTTCAAGGATCAGGCTTAGGCGTTGATCGGGCAGTGCCAAATCTAACATAACGACTGTTTTGCCTGTTTTGATCACAGCCAATAGCGCCGCCACTTGCCACAAGACATCGCTGCACAAAATGCCTATTTGTGCCTGCTGTAGGCCACAATGTTGCAATAAGCGGTGCGCAATTTGGTTGGCGCGTTGGTTTAGCTCGTCATAAGTCCAAGCGGTCGTGCTGGTATGAATGGCAAGTTGCTTGGCATACGTTTTGGCGATATGCGCAAAGTGCTGTGAAATCGTAGTATTTAACGTTGAAGCTTCAAAAGACGACATGAAAAGTATTATAGTATTGCTGTTCGCTTGTTTGGCTTTCAATCTGTTGCTGTATGATAGCTGCATTTAATTGACTAATTGACTCATTGACACACCTCCCCATTATGAATATGAAAAAAGAAGATCGTAACGCCCTACTTGTCCTCCCTATTTTGTTCGTGATTGGTGCGCTGTTTGCCTATTCGGGCAGCCAAGGCAGCAGCAAGGTGGCCGGATACCCATTGTTTGGCTTGCTGATTGGCTTGGCTTTCCTCATTCAATGGGTTGTGTTTGTTCCGTCTTATTTGAAGCAGACCGAAAAATTTTTCGACTTGACGGGCAGCCTGACCTATCTTTCTATCATCGTTTTAGCGGTGCTGTTTAGCACTGGGGTGGATGCGCGGGCATTGCTATTGGCGGCGCTGGTCATCATTTGGGCGCTTCGGCTCGGCACATTTTTGTTTAGCCGTATTAAACGGGCAGGCAAAGATGATCGTTTTGATGAACTTAAGCCCTCGTTTTTTCGGTTTCTGAATGTTTGGACAATTCAGGGCTTGTGGGTGACGTTTACGATGGCGGCGGCTTTGGTTGCCATCACCAGCAGCACTCGCCAGCCGCTTGATGCCTTCGCCGTGATCGGCTTGATCGTGTGGGGCATCGGTTTTGCCTTCGAGGTTATCGCCGATGCGCAAAAGCAAGCATTTAGCGCCGACCCTGCCAACAAAGGCAAATTTATCCGATCGGGCTTATGGGCACGCTCGCGCCACCCCAATTATTTTGGCGAAATTGTGTTGTGGGTGGGCGTTGCTATTATTGCCTTGCCGGTTTTGCAAGGCTGGCAATGGGTGGCGCTTATCTCGCCGGTGTTTGTGGCATTGTTACTCACTCGCGTCAGCGGTGTGCCATTGCTCGAGGCCAAGGCCGATAAAAAATGGGGCGGGCAAAAAGACTATGAGGCTTATAAACAAGCCACGCCGGTTTTAATTCCGCGCGTCAAATAAGTTTATTTGTAGCGGTTAAAATTAAATCATGAGCGAACCAAATGTAAATGACCTTTTTAGCCTAAAAGATCGCGTGTCGGTGGTGACTGGGGCGGCGGGCTGGCTGGGCAGCGCCATGAGCCGTGCCTTGGCCGAGGCGGGTGCGCGGGTGGTGGTGACCAGCCGCGAATTGGAAAAAGCGCAGGCATTTGCCGAAACCTTGCCGGGCACAGGGCATATTGGCATGGCGTTAGACCTGATGAACACCGAGACCTTTGCCCAATTTGTGCAAGATGTGGTGCAAGCTACCGGCCAAATTGATGTGCTAGTAAACAATGGCTACAGCGGCAGCGCCGCCAGCATTCAGGCCGCCGATGCCGATGATTTCAATCGCAGCTACCACGCGGGGGTGACCGGCTATTTTGTGTTGGCGCGTGATGTCGCCAATCACATGCGCACTCGTGGCGGTGGCAGCATTATTAACATTGCCAGCATGTATGGTGTGGTGGGCAGCTACCCCGATGCTTACGAGGGACTGACCATCAACAGCCCCCCCAGTTACCACGCACTCAAAGGCGCATTGGTGCATCTCACGCGGCATTTGGCGGTGTATTGGGCCAAAGACGGCATTCGTGTCAACGCCATTAGCCCCGGCCCGTTTCCGCCGCCGCGTGTTAGCGATGCTTATCCAACCTTCATCCCTCGCCTCGAAGCCAAATCGCCGATGGGGCGTATGGGCAAGCCACATGAGGTGAAAGGCGTGGCCGTGTTGCTCGCCAGCGATGCTGGCAGCTACATCACTGGGCAAAATATTCTGGTGGATGGCGGCTGGACGGCGTGGTAAGGCTGAGTGCGCCAATTTTGTATAATTACAGTAATGCAAACCATCTCGATTACCCCTGATTTGACTCGTCAATCGCGCTATCGTGCAAGCAGCCGAGGTAATCATGCTGAGGCGGCCACCATAGGCGGCGCATTAGACGCACTGAATATTCAAACCAAGTCACCCGTTTCGTTGGTGGCAGTTTTTATTCAAAATTTTGAGCCAGATGTTTTTTTTGATGCAGAACAAACAGAATTGCTAAAAAAACGTATGGCTGCTGCACAACAGTTGCTGGATAGCGCAGATATTTTGGTGACAGACGAGGTAAAGACACAGGCAATTTTGGTGGACGCAGAACAAAGCATCGAAGACGAGTTGCGTGCTGCCATTCAACGGAGCGACGCTTTGCTCAGTGCGAATCAGTAATTGGCCCCATGAATCCGTTTTATCCACCAGTTGCACAACGTGCAAATTACCGTTGCGAGTATTGTCATGCGCCGCAACTGGTGTTTAATATCGAGTTTGAAGTAGATCACATTGTCCCTTTGGCCTTGGGCGGATCTGATGACTTGAGCAATTTGGCATTGGCTTGCCGTGCCTGTAATTTGCGAAAAGGCAAATTAGTTGCTGGGCTAAGTGCCGTTTCAGGCGAAAAAGTAACCTTGTTCAATCCTCGACTGCACGTGTGGAATGAACATTTTGTCTTGTCAATGCGCTTGCCACATAGGATTGAGGGGGTGACAGAGGTCGGGGCTGTTACAGTCCAAGTGTTACGTTTGAATGATCCATTGCATCTTTTGGCCCGTGAAAAGTGGTTTAATCTAAACTTGCTTCCTTAATCTTGCCTGAGCCTCTCTTTTTTTGCGTGATAAACTGAGCCGTTTGTCTGATCCGTGAGTCTACACGTTTATCGAGTGTGCGTCGGCGTGTGTTTTGCGGATATTGCTTTTTCCGACGCACGAAAATAACATCCCCGCAATGAGAATGTGTGCGGGGCTAAGGTGATCCATCTTGTCCTTTAATGATTTTAATTTTGATGCGCGTTTGAATAAAGCGATTGTCGCAGCGGGTTACGAAACCCCAACCCCGATTCAGGCCGCCGCGATCCCGATTGTGATGACGGGAACCGACCTGATCGGCACAGCTCAAACCGGAACCGGCAAAACAGCCGCTTTTGTGCTGCCCATTTTGCAAAAACTGCTCAATACGCCCAGCCAGCGCCAAACCCGCTGCATGATTGTGACGCCCACCCGCGAATTGGCCGAGCAAATTAACGACGTGGTTGAGCAAATGGCGAAAAATACGCCCATTCGCAGCGCCGCCATTTATGGCGGGGGGGGGAAGAAACGCCAAACCCCCCCCCTCGCCGCGGGGGGGGGAGTTTTGTTGGGCTGCCCGGGGGGCTTGCTCGACACAGT
>JAHBAL020000408.1 GCA_018500105.2 Anaerolineae bacterium | reverse complement strand
CATAGGTTGGCTGGTTTGCCGCAATTTTGCTCTGACACGTTGTGGATCTCCGCGTTCGCGGAGATGACGGGTTAAGTAGCGTGCTAACTTTTGAACAGCATTGAGGGGACTCGTGCATTGCTTGCAAGTTTGAAGCTGAATCTTGGGTAAGAGTTTGATAACAAGTTGCTGATTCACACATCCATTTTGCTGGTTTTAGGAGTATTTATATCAGAGATTGGCATTTTGCTGTAATGATAGGAAAAATTCAACCATACTGATATAAAAAAAGCGAAGAAAACATATGATGAATCAATTGAAAACTCACACCAGTATCGTTATTTTGAGCGGCCTGTTGTTGTCGGCGTGTGGCAGCGCGGCCACACCCGCACCCACTGCGGCCCCGGCCAAACCCGCTGCGGTGGCAACGGTCGCACCGGCACAGCCGACGGCTGCCCCCCAAGTTGCGGCCCCGACGGCTGCTCCTCAAGCGGCTGCGCCTACCGCTGCCCCCAAACCAACCGAGGCGGCCAAACCCGCCGCCGCAGGCGTGGTGACGCTCAAGCTTGTCGCGGGTGAATCGAAGGCACAATATGAAGTGGATGAGATTTTCTTCAACCAAAACAATAAGCTGGCGACAGCGATCGGCATTACCGATAATATTGAAGGTGAAATTAAGCTCGACCCAGCCAACCCATCTAAAACTCAAGTTGGCAAGATCAGCGTGAATATTCAGGTGCTAAAGAGCGATGGTCACCCGAATGGCAATGGCAGCGCTCGCCGCGATAATTTTATTCGCACCCAATGGCTCGAATCGGCCAAATATCCCATTGCCGAATTTACCCCCACCAAACTCGAAGGCTTGCCCAGCACCTATAAGGCTGGTGACACGCTTAAATTTAAGATGGTGGGTGACATGAAGGTTAAGACCGGCACGCAGCCGATTACGTGGGATGTTGAGGCTGTTTATGATGGCAGCACACTCAAGGGCAGCGCCAACACCGCCTTTAAGATGTCCATTTTCAATGTCGAACCGCCCAATATCGCCGGGATACTCAAGTCTAACGACGACACCAAAGTCAAATTGACCTTCGTTGCTAAGCCGTAACTAGACCGAATTTACAAACAGTCACGATTGCCCCACTTGGAGGTGAGCTATTTTTGTTCACACCCAAGTGGGGCTTTTTTGTTGACATTGGCAAAAATTAGAAATCGCTTTTTCGCTCGCTATCCATGTTTTTATCATTCTTAGAAAAATAGATATCCAATCCGCCGAACGCCGCACCCAAAGTCAACCCTAGGCATGATTGCAACACGCGCCAAACCCGCCACAATTAATATCATTGAAATTATCTATTCACAAAATGGTAATTTCAACGTGACTGCGTGGAACATGGTTTCTCGTTATTGGACATGATGCGAAAAAATACTCTTTTTACAACATTAGGCGGTTTTATGTTGCCTTTTATCCTTGCAACAAATATTTCTGCGGCTGAAGCGGTAGCGGTGGTGGCAGCAGATGCCCCAAGCAAGGCCGATGCCACCATACCCCCGTTGGCGAAGGCGGCAATTGCGCCGCGTGGTGGCATGATTTATCAAAGCGCGGGCGCATTATGGCGAATTGGGCCAAACGGCCAAGCGGCGCAATGGCTGGCCCGCGACCCAGTGACGCTGTCTGCCGATGGCAAACGCGCTTTTTTTGTGCAAGATGCCGATATTTGGGTGGCAGACTTGACGAGCGGGGCTGAGCAAAATTTGACCAGCAATGCCAACCGCGACGAACAATCGCCGACTGCGTGGGCAGCCAAGCCAAATAGCATCGTGATGATGTCACGGACACCTGAGCAAAGCGGCCCAAGCGAAGGCTCACTTAGCCTTGTTAACCTCGACGGCAGCGGCTACCGCGTGTTAGATGCGGGTGAATCTGGGGCGTTGCCCGCGCCTGCGCCCGATGGTCGCAGCATTGCCTACGATGTCGGCCTCAAGCCCAAAATTCACCGCCTTGGCGTTGGCACAGAAAATGTAGATTTGCGCCGTATGTTGCCACAACTGCCGCTCGATTACAAGGCGGGTAGCCCGGCTTGGTCGCCCAATGGGCAAAAAATGGCGTGGATGGTGGGTTCGGCGGTGGCGGGCAAATTTCAAATTCGGCTGGCGCTGGTAGATATGACCCGCCGCACGGCGCAATTGTTACACCCATTCGAGCCGCGTGGGCGTGGCGGCTGGGTAGATGCGCCAGTGTTTAGCCCGAACGGCGAATGGGTGGCGCTCGAAGTGCCGAACATCAACGGCAGCGAATTGTATGTGCTGCGGGCCGATGGCAAGCTAGAAAAGCGCATTTTGGCAGGCGTGCTGCCACGCCAATGCAACCCGACCTTGACATGGAGCAGCGATAGCCGCAGCCTCGTGGTGAGCTATGCCACCCTGACGGGCAGCCACAACCATCTTGTCAATGTCGCCGATGCCAGCGCCAGCCTGATTGACCTGCCCCCAGATGCGCGTATCATTGCGTGGCAATGATGATCTCGCATTGGTTTACACTGATTTCCTTAACATTTCTGGTCGGGGCTTGGGGTTTGGCGTGGCAATTGCGCCAAATGGCGCAAAACACGCCTTCGATCGTGCTTTTGGCTGAGCTGGTTTTGTCGTCGCGTCAGCGATTGATGTGGGGCGCATTTGGGCTGCTGGCGCTGAGCGTATGGTGGCTCCCCAGCCGTTTGTTGTGGGGCAGCCTCGATACGCGCTGGGTCTGGCTGTTTTTGCTGATCGGGTTGGCGCTGGCAATGTGGCGGCGGGCTGATTGGGGCTTGGGCGTGTTAGGATTGCTTTTGTTCTTGCAGAGCGCCCTCAGCCGCGCCGCGTTTTTGGCGGATTGGGTTGTGCCGACCTTGACCGACTTTTTTCATTTGCTGTTGGCGGCAATTTGGTTGGGTGGTGTCGCCTATTTGGCGCTGGCAATTGCGCCGATTGTTTTGCGCGACGCTGCCCATTTGCCCGCGCTGAATGCCATTTTGCGTCGGTTTTCACCCATCGCCACATTTTGCGTGTTGGGGCTAGGTCTCACCGGCATTATTCATGCCGCCTTGTTTATCAGCGATTTCAATATGCTCATTACCAGCGCCTATGGGCAAACGTTGCTCGGCAAATTGGGGCTGTTTGCGGTGCTGGTGGCGTTTGGCGCGTGGCATCAACAAGTCATCATGCCCAAATTGCGCCAAAAGTTGCACAAACTCGGCAACACCGTGCAACATTTGCGCTGGTCGTTGCTTGCCGAAAGCGCCACCAGCGTATTGCTGTTGCTGATGGTCGCCCTGATGAAAGCCATGAGCCTTAAGCTCTAAGCTCATGGCTCACGGCTCATGGCTTCTTAGCCAACAATCAAGCGAATGGCCGCGAAGGCAGCGAGAGCGAGCACGATATTGACAAACCATTTTTGCGGGATGTATTTGAAGATCAAACGCCCCAAAAACACCCCCGCAATGATGAACGGACTCATGACGAGGTTGAAAATTAACGTCTCGCGGGTAAAAAAGGGTTGCATGAATGCGCCCAAGATCAAATAAACGGGTATTTTGCTCACGTTGAGCAAGAAGAAATACCACGCAGTCGTGCCCATAAACTCATCTTTGGGCATTTTTAACCCCGACATATATACGCTCATAATCGGCCCGGCGGCATTTGAGATCATGGTGGCGAACCCAGCGGCGGCCCCCGCAAAGGCGCGGGCCGGGCCGCTGGTGGGCGAAAATTGATCGCCGTAACGTTGCCGCGCAAAATGTAACCCCAACATGATGAGCACCAAAATGCCGATTAACGTGCCGATGATGTCACGGGCGCTTTTGTTGCTATCTACCAAAATAAAGCACAGCACCCCCAGCGCCATGCCGACAAAAATCCAGCCGGTTAGGTCGGCGACTTTCTTTAGATTGGCATGTTTTCGATACCACAATACAGCAAATGTGTCGGCCAAAATGAGCATCGGCAAGGTAATGCCTGCGGTTGCTCGTCCGCCAAACACGCTGGCAATGACAGTAATATTCAGGATGCCGACACCGGGCACGCCGGTTTTGGCGACTCCGATCAAGACGCTGGCTGCAATTGCGAGCGCCCATTGGGTGGGGGTAAGCGTGGGTAAAAACGATAACACAATGGCTTAAGGTTACCACCATTTCGTGGCGCTATTGCTTGCCAAGGCCAAGTTAGCAAGGTTGTGTGTCATATCCTCATTGATGGTGGCTGATGTGCAGTTGCAAATGTGACCTTGTAAAGTTAAGATAAAATCATAAAGACGTGTCAGAAATAAGTGTTTCTACCATTCATGTCGCCAATGGCCGCGAATTGGGCGAAAGCCCGCAAGTGTTTGTGCAAGAGCCGCCCAAACATGGGCAGCGCGTTGACGACACGCTGATTATCTTTCTCGATCTGCCAAACGCTTCCCCCGAAGCGTGTAACGATTTGGCCCGCACTTTGAGCAAGTGTTACTACCAATCGCCGGGAGGCATTACCACCGGCCTGCGCTTGGCGGTGCGGTTGGCCAGTGAAAAACTCAATGACTTTAATCGCGGGTTAATTCAGCCTGTCACCGGTTCGCTCAGTTGCGCCGTGATCAGCAATGACAGTGTGGTGATTGGGCAATGTGGCCCAGCGTTGGCCTATGCGCGTGCGCCGGGTGGCTCGTTCGAGCGCATTACGCCGCCCGAAGGCCAGCGCCCCATCGGTGTTGGCTATGCCGAGATGTTCTTTGTCAATTTTTCGTGGCAGCCCGGCGATGCCTTTGTCATGACCGGCACACGCTCGATTGGCCCCGATATTAGCGAGCGCCTGATTAACGTGTGTATGGGCAAGGGCGATGCGCGTATGGTGGCGGGCTATCTTAATGCCAATATTAAGACCGGCAGCCTGACCGGCGTGGCGTTTACGGTCAACGTGCGCACCAATGTCGGCGAGATCAATGAGTTTGCCGCGGCTGACCATGAAAATGCACCTCAGCATGAAGACGAGCCTGACCAAGCTGCCTATGATGAGGATTCACCGAGTCCGGCCCCAGCGCCGCGTGCAAAATCAGCGCCAGCCGTCGCCCCATCTGCGCCTAAATTGCCCACTTTGCCGCCGATCAAGATGGATTGGGCCAAGGTCAAAAGCGCTGTTGCACCTATCGGAGCCGCGTTTAACAATAAAGTGCTGCCGATGCTGGGCCGCGCCCGCACTGCGGCAGGTGATGTGGCTGGACGTGCCGCTGAAAGCGCTCAACGTGGCGTTAGCACGGT